>CAZUZD010000177.1:0-12579 GCA_964624465.1 uncultured Isosphaeraceae bacterium | reverse complement strand
CAAGGCCCAGCAGGTGCAGGATCGTCGCCTGCAGGTCGTGGACGTGGACCTTGTCCTCGGCCACGTGAAACCCGAGCTCGTCGGTGCTGCCGAGCGTCTGACCGGCGCGGATGCCGCCGCCAGCCAGCCACATGGTGAACGCCTGCGGGTGGTGATCGCGCCCCTGGCTGCGGCCCAGCGCGGCGTTCGATTCGACCATGGGCGTGCGGCCGAACTCGCCGCCCCAGACGACCAGGGTGTCGTCGAGCAGGCCACGACGCTTGAGGTCCGTCAGCAGGGCGGCCGCCGCGCGGTCGGTCTGGCCACACTGGGCCTTCAGGCCGCCGGCGACGTCGGAGTGGTGGTCCCAGCCCTCGTGGTACAGGTTCACGAATCGGACCCCGCGCTCGACGAGGCGACGCGCCAGCAGGCAGTTCGCGGCGAACGACGGCTTGCCGCGCTCGACGCCGTACAGCGCCAGCACCTCGTCCGATTCGCCCGACAGATCCATCAGCTCCGGGGCGCTCGACTGCATCCGGTAGGCCATCTCGTACTGGGCAATCCGGGTGGCGATCTCGGGATCGCCGACGTCGTCGAGGTGCTGGCGGTTCAGGCCGCCGATCAGATCGAGCGTCTGGCGCTGCACCGTGCCGTCGACGCCCTCGGGGTTGGCGACGTTGAGGATCGGATCGCCCTGCGAGCGGAACACGACGCCCTGATGGGCCGACGGCAGGAACCCGCTCGACCAGTTGGCCGTGCCGCCACTGATGCCCGCGCCCGAGGAGAGCACGACGAACCCGGGCAGGTCGGCCGACTCGCTGCCCAGGCCGTAGGTGACCCAGGAGCCCATGCTGGGCCGGCCGGGCAGGGGCGAGCCCGTGTTCAGGAAGATCTGGGCCGGGGCGTGGTTGAACTGATCGGTCCGCATCGAGCGCACGATCGCGATGTCGTCGGCAACCTTCGCCAGCTGCGGCAGCATCTCCGAGAGCTCGGCGCCCGATTGCCCGTGCCTGGCAAACCGGAACCGCGAGGCCATCAGGCTCGCGTCCGGCCGGATGAACGCATACCGCTGGTCCTTCACCACCTCGGCCGGCACCGGCTTGCCGTCGAAGCGCTCCAGGGTCGGTTTGTGGTCGAACAGGTCCAGCTGGCTGGGGGCACCTGCCATGAACAGGTAGATCACCCGCTTCGCCCGCGGCAGCAGGTGCGGCGGCTTCGGCGCCATCGGCGACTCGTCGGCGGCCGCCCCGATCGCGCGGGCCGAGGCACCGCCGGCCAGCAGCGAGGCGAGCGCGATCTTGCCGAGTCCGACGCCGCAGTCCTGGAAGAAGTGGCGGCGGGTGCGGCCGAGCCGGGAGCAGGAATCGAATCGGTCGGACATGGCCTCACTCCCGGGTAATCGTCTCGTCCAGATTCAACAGCGATCGGGCCACCTGGCGCCACGCGAACCGCTCGGCAGCCGCGCGCTCCACGCCCCGTGTCGTGCCGGCATCGAGGGAGCGGAGGTAGGCGCTGCGCACGAGCCCAAGCTCCGCAGGCTTCGGATCGCGGGCCAGCAGCAGCCGATAGGCGCTCGTGATCCGCTCCTCGGTCGTCGCTCCGCCCTCGCGGACCAGCCGATCGGCCAGGGCGTCGGCCGCCTCGACGAACACGGGGTCATTGAGCAGGGTCAGGGCCTGGAGCGGGGTGTTCGAGCGGTCGCGGCGGGCGCACATCGTGTCCGAGGTGGGGCCGTCGAACGTGATGCTGGCGGCGAAGGGGGCCGTGCGCTTGAGGAACGTGTAGGCGCCCCGACGGTACCGGGCGGCTCCCTGGCTGGTGGGCCACGACGACATGCTGTACGCCAGGGCCGTCGCCCCCGGCGGCTGGGGCGGGAAGACGCTCGGGCCACCGATCCGCTCGACCAGCAGGCCCGAGGCCGCCAGGGCCTGATCGCGCACGACCTCGGCCTCGACCCGGAGCCGGGGCGCCCGAGCCAGCAGCTCGTTGCGGGGGTCACGCTCCAGCCCCTCGGGCGTCACGCGGCTGCTCTGCCGGTAGGTGGCGCTCGTGACGATCCGGCGGATCATCGCCTTGGTGCTCCAGCCGCCCTCGACGAACTCGACGGCCAGCCAGTCGAGCAGCTCGGGGTGCGAAGGCGGGTCGCCACGCACGCCGAAGTCCTCCACCGTCGCCACCAGGCCCCGACCGAACAGGTCACGCCAGAGGCGATTGACGGTCACCCGGGCCGTGAGCGGGTTGGCGGGGTCAACCAGCCATCGCGCCAGGGTGAGCCGGTCGCGCGGGGCCTCGGAGGGTAGGGGAGGCAGCACGGCGGGCACGCCGGGCTCGACCGGGTCGGTGGGCTTGAGGAACTCGCCCCGCTTGTGGATCGCCGTCGACCGCCGATGCAACGGCGGCCGCTCCTGCATCACCAGCGAGAGCGCCGGCCTCGGGAGCGAACGCCGCAGGGCCGCGATCGCCTCGCGCTGCGGCTTCAGCTCGGGGGCCACGGCGAGGAACTGCCGGCGGATCACGTCGCGGGTCGCGGCGTCGCGGTCAGGCTCCGGCACGAGCAAGGCGGCCTCGACCTCGGCCGGCACGCCCGAGGCGGACACCGGAGCCATGGAACCGGTCACCGAGATCCGGAACCGGCCCAGGGTCATCTGGTGGATGCCGAACTGGTTCAGCGACAGCCGCAGCCGGCCGCCGGCCGGGATCGGCTGGGCCAGTTCGAACACGGCCGCGTGCGGCGCCCCGATGCCGCCCTTGAGCGTCCAGCCGGTGTCCGGCTGGCCGTCGATGGCCAGCGCGGCCGGATGACCCGCCTCGGCGAAGTCCTCGGTGGCGCGAGCGAACCGGACCGGCCTGGCCGGGGAGCCGTCGGCAGGCTGAAATTCGGCCTCGAACTCCGTGAGGATGAAGTCCCCCACCGAGAACAGCGGCGCCCGGCCCGGCCCGCCGTCGGGCAGGCTCTCGTGGGGCAGGGCCTCCAGCCGGATCGCCGTGACCGGGGCGGCGACGGCCAGATCCAGCTCGTACACATCGTTGTTCGGCTTGTCGCCGGTGGCCAGCACCGAGCGATCTTCGAGCACCGTGAGCGTCGCCCGCTTCCGGGACTCGACGCGTGTCGGTGCCACCGGTGACCACGGGACGGGGCGAATTCCCCGTTCCCAGTCCGACTGTCGGCGAGCCAGGTGGTCCGCTCGCTCCCGGGCCGGGTCGGACGGCTCGGAGGTGGCGGGGGGTCGAGGCTGGGCCAGCAGCCGCAGCCGGCCGAGCGTGTGAGTCCCGCCGTACTCCTGGGCGATGGTCACGACCAGCCGCACCGGTCCGGGACGCACCAGCGGCTCCGACAGCCGGAGCGTCAGGGCCCGCTCCTGGTTGATGCGCCCCGAGCCGTCATCGATGGCCCAGCCGGTGTGCGGGTCGGAGTCGAGGACGCCCGCCGGGTCGAACCCGCGCTGGCTCACATCGGCCGTCGCGGTGGCAAAGGTCAGCGGGACCGGCTCCGACGATCCGTCGAGGGGGGCCAACGTGGCGCTCAGGCCCGTCACCACGAAGTTCCCGTGCCGGGTCCGGCCCGGGCCCTTCGAGGGCAGTTCGGGATGGGTGAGCGCCTCCAGCCGCAGGGCCGCCAGGTCGGCCTGGGGTAGCTCGAACGTGAGCGTGGTCCGATCGGTCGCGGCGGCCGGGCCCGAGGCGAGGACCGAGCCGTCGGGCTGGATCCCGAGGCTGGCGCCGGTGGCCGAGGTGGCGGCCACGGGCTTCAGCGGCATCCAGGGGGCGTCCGTCCCGGGCAGGGGGAACTGCCCGGCGAGTTCGGCCTCCAGCGTCTGGATCTGCGCCAGGATCTGCGACCGGCGGGACTCGACCTCGGGATCGGGCAGCTCCAGCTCGGGCTCATCGGCGTTGTTGAGGAACGCGAAGAGCTGGTAATACTCGCGCTGGGTGATCGGGTCGTACTTGTGGGTGTGGCACTGGGCGCAGCCGATCGTCAGCCCCAGCCAGACGGCGCCCGTGGTGGCGACGCGGTCGACCACCGAGATGAACCGGTACTCCTCGACGTCGATGCCCCCTTCCTCGTTGAGCATCGTGTTGCGGTGGAACCCGGTGGCGACCTTCTGGTCGGCGGTGGCGCCCGGGATCAGGTCGCCGGCGAGCTGCTCGACGCTGAACTGGTCGAACGGCTGGTCGCGGTTCAGGGCGGCGATCACCCAGTCGCGATAGGGCCAGATCGGGCGCTCACGGTCCTTCTCGTAGCCGTTCGTGTCAGCGTAGCGGGCCAGGTCGAGCCAGCGGCGTCCCCAGCGCTCGCCGAATCGCGGCGAGGCGAGGAGCCGGTCGACCAGCCGTTCGTAGGCATCGGGCCGGTCATCCCCCACAAAGGCGTCGACCTCCTCCGGTCGGGGGGGCAGGCCGACAAGGTCGAGCGTGAGCCGACGGATCAGCGTCCGGCGGTCTGCCTCCGGGCTCGGCGCCAGCCGCTCGCGGTCGAGCCGAGCCCGGATGAACCGGTCGATGGGGTTCGGGGTGCCAGCCGGGTCGGCCACGTCGGGCACGGACGGCCGCGCCGGGGGAACGAGCGACCAGTGCGTGGCCGCGGCCGCCGCCGGGGCCAGCGGCCCGCCGCTCCAGTCGGCCCCGCGATCGATCCAGGCCCGCAGCAGGCCCACCTGCTCGGCCGTGAGCCGGTCCCCCTTCGGTGGCATGACCGAGGCGGCGTCGAGCCCGGCGACCTTTTCGATCAGCAGGCAGTCGGCGCTGCGACCGACCTCGATGGCAGGCCCGGAGTCGCCCCCCGCGAGCAGGTCCTCGGGACGGTCGAGCCGCAGCCCGCCCTTCCGCTTCTCGGCGTTATGGCAATCGAGGCAGCGATCCACCAGCAGCGGCCGGACGTCGCGCGCGAAGTCCACCGGGCGGGTCGCGGCCGGCGGCAGGTCGTCGACCGAGCGGGGCGAGGCGGTCGCGGTCGTGAGGGCCAGGAGCGCCGGCAGCAGGGCAAACGAGGGCATCGCCGTGGGACCTCGTGGGAGGGAAAGTTCGGGTCCCGGCCAGCGGTCGAGCCGGCGGTTCCCGGTGCGGCGGGCAGGGGTCGGGCGGGGATCGGCGGGTGGGCGGCAGGTCTTCTGCATTCTATCGCCCCCCGTCGGCCCGGTCCAAACCCGATTCCGGCGGCCCGGACGGTGAAGACGGCCCGACCTCACGGGGTTATCCTGGGCGGACGGCCGTGGCCAGGCGAGGAATCCCGTGGAGCGTCGTGTCCGATGCGCATCGAGCGGATCGAGCTGATCCTGGCCCGGCTCCCCCTGGTCCGTCCGTTCCGCACCAGCTCGAGCTGGAAGGATGCGATCTCCCACATCCTCGTCCGAGCCGAGGCCGAGGGGCTGGTTGGCTGGGGCGAGTGCGCCTGCCCGGCTGATCCGTACTACTGCCCCGAGACGGTCGAGACCTGCTGGCACATCCTCCGCGACTTTCTCGTCCCCCGCGTGCTCGGCAAGGACTGGGGCACGATCGAGGAGTTCGTGGGGCTCTACGGCCCGGTGAAGGGGAACCGGTTCGCCCGATCGGGCCTGGAGCTGGCCGCCTGGGACCTGCTGGGCCGCCGCGACGGCCGCTCGCTGGCGACGATGCTCGGCGCCACCCGCCCGCACGTCGAGTCCGGCGTGAGCCTCGGCATCGAGGACGATCCGGCACGGCTGGCCGCGCTCATCGAGGAGTATGCCGCCGAGGGCTACCGACGGATCAAGCTCAAGATTGGACCGGGCCACGACATCGATCTGGTGCGTGGCGTCCGCGACCGCTTCCCGGATCTGCCGCTCCAGGTGGATGCGAACTCGGCGTACACGCTTGAGGACGCCGACCGGCTGCGGGCGCTCGACGACTTCGGGCTGATCCTGATCGAGCAGCCCCTGGCCGATGACGACATCGTCGACCATGCCCGGCTCCAGCGTCTGCTCCGGACGCCGGTCTGCCTCGATGAGAGCCTGCACACGGCGGCGGACGCCCGCAAGGCGATCGAGCTGGGGTCGTGCCGGGTGGTCAACATCAAGGTCAGTCGGGTGGGCGGGCCGCTCGAAGCCCGCCGGATGCACGACGTCTGCCGGGCGGCCGGGATCCCGGTCTGGTGCGGCGGGATGCACGAGTTCGGGATCGGTCGGGCGGCCAACCTGGCGGTGGCGGCTTTGCCGGGTTTCGAGCTACCGGGTGACGTTTCGGGCTCACAGAAGTATTATCGGGAAGATCTGATCGAACCGCCGATTCGCGCCGAGGGCGGCCGGATCGCCGTGCCGGTCGGCCCGGGCCTCGGGGTCGAGCCGGTGGCCGATCGTCTGGCCCGGGCAACGGTCCGGACTCACGTCTTGACGGCGACTCACTGACGGAGCCATCGATGCGGCTGGAGCACCTGCAGGAGGAGATCCTGGGCCTGACGGGCCCGATGATCGAGTCGCTCCGCGCCCTGGTCGAGCATGAATCGCCCAGCCGCGACAAGGGGGCCCTCGACGGCCTGGCCGCAATTCTGGCCGAACGCTTCCGCGCCATCGACTGCGACGTCCGCACCGTGCCCAATCCGCTGGGCGGTGACCATCTGGTCGTCCGGTTCGACCCCGAGGGCTCGACGGCGAAGCCCGCGCTGGTCCTGGCCCACTTCGACACGGTCTGGCCCCGGGGCACTCTCGATCGGATGCCGTTCCGGGTCGAGGGCGACCTGGCGTCCGGGCCGGGCATCTACGACATGAAGGCGAGCCTGGTGCAGGCCGAGTTCGCCCTGAAGGCGATCCGTGCCTCGGGCCGGGCACCGCGACGCCCGATCGAGCTGCTGCTGACCTCCGACGAGGAGATCGGGAGCACGACCTCGCGGTCCCTGATCGAGGAGCGGGCTCGCGAGGCGGCCCATGTACTCGTGCTCGAACCGGCGCTGCCGGACGGCAGCCTCAAGACGGCCCGCAAGGGGGTCGGCATCTACATCGTCGAGATCGAGGGCCGGGCCGCCCACTCGGGGGTCGAACCCGAGAAGGGGATCAGCGCGATCCAGGAGCTGGCCCACCAGATCCTCCGGATCCACGACCTGGGCAACCCCGAGTTCCAGACCACACTGAACGTGGGCGTGGTCAGCGGCGGCACCACGTCGAACACCGTCGCCGCCTCGGCCACCGCGCGGGTCGACGTGCGGGTGACGATCCCCGAGGAGGAGCACCGGCTCGAGTCGGCCATGGTTGGCCTCCAGCCCGTCCTCCCCGGCGCCAAGATCCACGTGCGCGGCGGGTTCAACCGGCCTCCGATGGTGCGCACTCCGGCCGTCGTCCGGCTGTACGAGGAAGTTCGCGCCGTCGGGCAGAGGCTCGGGCTGGACCTGGGTGAAGGCTCGACGGGTGGGGGGAGCGACGGCAACTTCACGGCCGCCCTGGGCATCCCGACGCTCGACGGCCTCGGGGTTCGTGGCTCGGGCGCCCACGCCGCTCACGAGCAGATCGCCGTCTCGTCGCTTCCCGAGCGGACGGCGCTGCTGGCCGCCGTCCTGCTCCACGTCTGAGCGGCCCTCGAACCCGGGAAAATCGTCCATGCACGAGGATCTGGTGGTCCGGCCGGCCCGGTCGATCGACGACTATCACGCCTGCCAGGAAGCGCAGCGGCTCTCCTGGGGGCTGGTAGATCGCTCGTACGAGGTGCCGATCGCGACCCTGGTCGGGGCTCAGCTCCACGGCGGCCTGGTCCTGGGCGTGTTCCGCCCCGACGGGTCGGCCGTCGGGGTCTCGTTCGCCTTCCTGGGCCGCGCCGAGGGGGAAATCTGCCTCTACTCGCAGCTCACGGGCGTGATCCCCGGCTACCAGGACCGGGGCCTGGGCACCCGCATGAAGCTTGCCCAGCGGGACTTTGCCCTCGGCCAGGGGCTGGGACAGATCGTCTGGGCCTTCGACCCGCTCCAGGCCGGCAACGCTCGCTTCAACCTGGACCAGCTCGGGGCGACCGCCGGGCGCTACGTGGTCGACATGTACGGCCCCCGGACCGATGCACTCAATCGCGGCACCGCGACCGATCGCCTGATCGCCGTCTGGCCGACCCACGCCCGACCCCGGCCCCCGGTCGAACCGGACGCAGCCGCCGCGCTGCCCTCCCTGCTGCATCTGGAACCGGAGCCCGTCCCCGTGGCTGCGCCGGCGAGTGCCGTCCGGGTCCGGCTGCCGATCCCGCCCCGCATCGCCCGGCTCCGGGCCGAGCACCCGGACCGCGCCACGGCCTGGCAGCTCGCGGCGCGGGCGGCGTTCCTCCAGGCGTTCGCGGCCGGGTATCGTGCGATCGGGTTCGTGCGGACCGGCGAGGACGGAGGCCTCTCGTGCGCGTACGTCCTCGAACGGGAAGCGACCCAGCTTTGAGAATCTCGCCGGCGGACGGGCCCCTCCGGCCGAGTCGGGGTGCCTGGCCGGGTTGCGGCGATGGTAGGCTCTGGTATAAGAAGGGTCCCGCCCGGTCGCCCGAGACGCGGCCCCGCCCCCTTCGCCCGGCCCTGCCTCCGGAGCGTGTCGATGCCCGAGTCCGACCGTCACCCGCCCCTCCGCCACCCGCACGTCTCGCGGCGGACTGCGCTTCAGGTGGGCACCATCGGGCTGCTCGGCCTGAGCCTCGACCGCCTCGCCGAGGCCAGGGGCACGGCGGGATCGCCCCCGGCATCGCCCCGGGCCCGGTCGGTGGTCTACATCTTCCTGTCGGGCGGACTCTCGCAGCTCGACAGTTTCGACCTCAAACCGGACGCTCCGGCGGAGATCCGCGGTGAGTTCCGGCCGATCGCGACCCGCACGCCGGGGCTCTCGATCTGCGAGCACCTGCCCGAGCTCGCCCGCCGCAGTGACCACTGGGCCCTGGTCCGGTCGATCGGACACCATTCGAACGACCACTCGGCCGGCCACCAGATCATGCTCTCGGGCCGCTCCGAGCTGCCGCCGGGGTTCAACCCGAACCAGCCCCGGCCCGGCGACTGGCCCTCGATCGCCTCGGTCGTCGGCAGCGCGGTGGGGTCGCCGGGCCCGATGCCCCCGGCAGTCGTGTTGCCGGAGCGGCTGGTCCACAACACGGGCCGGGTGCTGCCCGGCCAGTTCGGCGGCCTGATGGGCCCGCGCCGCGACCCCTGGTTCATCGAATCGTCCCCGTTCGCGCCCACGTCGTATGGGGCGTTCCCCGAGTTCGAGTTCGACCACCAGGACCGACCCGGACGGACCCGGCGCGCAGCCTTCGAGCCGCCGAGCCTGACCCTGCCCGAGGAGATCGCCGGCCGCTTCGACCGGCGGATCGCCTTGCTGGATCAGATCGACCGCCAGCGGGACCAGCTCGACCGCTCGGCCGACACTGGCCAGTTCCACGCCCACCGCCAGGCCGCCGCCTCGCTGCTGACCGACCCGAAGGTGCGGCGGGCCTTCGACCTGAAGGCGACCCCGGACGCCGAGCTGGACCGCTACGGCCGCAACTCGTTCGGCTGGTCGCTGCTGATGGCCCGGCGGCTGGTCGAGGTCGGGGTGCCGTTGATCCAGGTCAACCTCGGCAACAACGAGACCTGGGACACACACGGCAACGCCTTCCCGCACCTCAAGGACAACCTGTTCCCCCCCACCGATCGTGCTCTCTCGGCGCTCCTGGACGACCTGCACGCCAGCGGGCTGCTGGACTCGACCCTGCTCGTGATGGCCGGGGAGTTCGGCCGGACCCCGAAGATCAGCAGCCTGCCGCAGCACTACAAGCTGCCCGGCCGCGACCACTGGGGACCGACGCAGTCCGTCTGGCTGGCGGGCGGCGGCGTCCGCGGCGGTACCGTGGTCGGCTCGACCGACCGAATCGGGGGCTATCCGGCCTCGAATCCGCTCACCCCCGAGCACCTGGCCGCGACCATCTTCAGCGCCCTGGGCCTGCCCGAGGATGCCCAGTGGCACGACCCGCTCGATCGCCCGTTCCCCGTCTACCACGCCGCGCCCATCGGCGGCCTGACCTGATCCCCGGGCTCGCCGAGCCCGCCTGATTGCCGACGCCCCATTCCCCTCGACCCCGGAGCTCTCCCCCCGATGCGACAGGACGACCCCCAGAAGGCGACCGTGCAGGCCCTCGAAAAGCTGGGCGCCAAGGTGGACCGCGACGACAAGGCCGAGGGCAAGCCGATCGTCACGGTGAACCTCGGCGTCAGCAAGGTCTCCGACGCCGACCTGGCCGCGCTCAAGGGCCTGGACAAGCTCAAGAAGCTGGTCCTGAACAACACCCCGGTCACCGACGCCGGCCTCGACCCGGTCCAGGGCCTCGGCACGCTCGAGAAGCTGTACCTCGTCGACACCAAGGTCGGCGACGCCGGCCTGGAGAAGCTCAAGGGCCTGGCCAACCTGAAGGTGCTGAGCCTCGTCGGCACCCAGGTCAGTGACGCCGGCCTGGAGCACCTCAAGGGCCTGGGCACGCTCGAAGAGCTGTTCCTCTACGGCACCAAGGTGACCGACGAGGGTGCCAAGAAGCTCAAGGAAGCCCTGCCGAAGCTCAAGATCGACCGCTGAGGCCCGGACGGAACCCTCAGGCCGGACGATCCGGGGCCGGGTTGTCCGGCCCGAGGTGCGCCTCCGGGGGTGCCTCGAGCGTCTCGCCCAGCTCGACCGGAGCGGGCGCCGGGTGCGGATCGGGCTCGCCCTCGGGTCGGCGTCGATCCGACGAGCGGCCGCTGAGCCAGGCGGTCGGCACGAGCACCAGCACGATCCCCGCCAGAACGGCCGGGGTCAGGCTGCGGTGCCAGATCAGGATGTCGAAGGCCAGGGCGAACAACACCTGGCTGAGCCCGATGACCGCCACCCGGGCCGGCACACCGGCGGCGTAGGCCCTCGTCAGACAGAACTGGCCGATGGTCCCCGAGGCGGCCACGCCCAGCAGCAGGGCGAGCGTCACCGGCTCCAGCAGGCTCCACGATAGGGCGTCCGGCTGGAACAGGAGCAGGACGCCGGCGACGAGCGTGCCGACGCCGGAGAAGTGCGCCACGATCGATCGGGTGTCGATGCCGCGGAGCCGGTGCAGCCCGAGCATCGCGATGGCCGTCGACACCGAGCTCAGCAGGGCGACGGCCGCGGCCCCCTGGTCACCATCGAGCCTCGGGCGCTCGATGAGTGCCACGCCGGCCAGGCCGCACAGCAGCCCGCCGGTGACCGCCCAGCCCGGCCAGCGGCGGCTCACGACGGTCGTGATCACCAGGATCCAGAGCGGATACGCGTTGCTGAGCGTCAGGGCGTCGGCCACCGGCAGCCGGGCCAGGGCGTAGAAGTTGCAGACCAGGCTGAAGCTGCCGGCCAGGCTGCGGATCCAGAGCGTCCGCGGCCGCCAGACCGGCAGGGGCACGCCGGCCAGCCGGGCCAGCGTGGCGGTGGCGCTGAACATGAATACGACCCGCACCAGCGCCACCACCAGCCAGTGGCACCGCGAGCCGAGGGCGTGCGTGCAGGCCCCCATGACCGAGAAGGACAGGGCGGCGCCAAGCATCCAGAGCTCGGCATTCAGCTCGCGTCGCCCGGGTTCGGTCACGGTTCGCTCGATCCGATCGGTCAGGCCGGTGACCGTCCGGTCGGCCACGCTCGCACCGGCCACCCCGCCTCGGGAGCCGGCTCGCCCGGGCTGGTCGTGCCCATGCCGAGCATCATCGCCGCCGGGCCCCCTTCGCGGAAGCCCGGTTGACCGGCGCGATCCCCGGGACCCGAAGCGAGTTCAGGCTGGCCGTTCGTCAAACCGATGCTTAGACTTGGGTCAATCTCGACTCCCAAGCCGATCCCCCCGATCTCGCCACGCCCCTCCAGCCCGACGGTCCGCCATCGAGGGAACCCGCCCATGCGCAGGTCTCTGGATCCGCTGCGGCATCCGATCCGATCGCCGCTGGAGCGAGTGCTCCGGCTCGTCGCGGTCACCGTCGCCCTCGCGACCCCGGGCCGTGCGGACGACGCCGCGGATCCGGCGGCCGTGCGGACCTTCGAGCAGACGGTGCGGCCGGTGCTCATCGAGAACTGCCTGGGCTGTCACGGGCCGGAGAAGTCGAAGGCCGGCCTGCGGGTCGACTCCCGGGCGGGCCTGCTGGAGGGCGGCGAGAGCGGGCCGGCCGTCGTGCCGGGGAACCCGCATGAGAGCCTGCTCGTCGAGGCGATCCACCACGACGGCCTGCGCATGCCGCCCAAGGGGAAGCTCGCCGCCGACCAGATCCGGGCCCTGGAGCAGTGGATCGCGCAGGGGGCGCCGTGGCCTGAGAGCGGTGCCTCGGGGACCCCGGCGACCACCGGCCCCCGACCGATCCGGGAGCCGTTCACCGCCGCCGACCGATCCCACTGGTCGTTCCAGCCGCTCCGCGCCGTCGAACCCCCGGACGACGCCCTCGCCGGCTGGTCCGACCATCCGATCGACCGGTTCCTCGGCGCCGGCCTGGCCGCGCAGGGGCTGACTCCGGCACCCGAGGCCGATCGCAGAACCCTGATCCGCCGACTGAGCCTCGACCTGATCGGCCTGCCGCCGACGCCGGAGGAGGTCGCCGCCTTCGAGGCCGACTCCTCGACCGACGCCTACGAGCGGCTGGTCGATCGCCTGCTCGCCAGCGACCGCTACGGCGAGCGCTGGGCGCGGCACTGGCTG
>CAZUZD010000176.1:0-12593 GCA_964624465.1 uncultured Isosphaeraceae bacterium | reverse complement strand
GTGGTCACCTACGGGTACCTGATGGAGGTCTTCTACGGGTACTACAGCGGCAACCCGTACGAGAGCTACCTGATGCTCCGCGAGCGGCCGTTCGGCGACTACAAGCACACCTACTGGCTGCTGATCCTCTGCAACTGCTGCACGACGCAGCTGCTCTGGTTCAAGTTCTTCCGCACCAACCCCTACGCCCTCTGGGTGATCTCGATCATCATCAACATCGGGATGTGGCTGGAGCGGTACGTGATCGTGATCCTGTCGCTGCACAGCGACTTCCTGCCGTCGTCGTGGGGCATGTACCACGGCACGGTGTGGGATTACATGACCTTCTACGGCACGATCGGGCTGTTCCTGACGTTGCTGTTCCTGTTCCTCCGGGTGCTGCCGGTGATCTCGATCGTCGAGATGCGCGAGCTGGTGCACGTGCATCACGAGCGGGACGAGGTCCGTCACAGCCAGGCCGCCGTGACGTCGAAGGGAGCCTGATCCGTCATGAGTCACGCCGAGACGCACGACCACAACCACGGCCTGCACCACGGCTACGAGGCCGCCCACGGCCACGGCGACCACGCCGAGGGGCCGAAGGTCTACGGGGTGGTGGCCGAGTTCCACGACCCGCACGCGATCCTGCACGCCGCCGAGGCGGCGTACGCCCAGGGCTTCCGGATGATGGACGCCTACACCCCGGTGCCGGTGCACGGCCTGGCGGAGGCGATCGGGTTCAGCCACAACCGGCTGCCCCTGATCGTGCTGCTGGGGGGCCTGGCCGGCGGGATCGGCGGGTTCTGCATGCAGTACTTCGCCACGGTCATCCACTACCCGATCATCATCGGCGGCCGGCCCTTCAACAGCTGGCCGTCGTACATCCCGATCACCTTCGAGCTCACGGTGCTGGCGGCGGCGTTCGCGGCGGTCTTCGGGATGCTGGGCCTCAACGGCCTGCCCCGGCTGCACCACCCGATCTTCAACGCGCCGAACTTCGCCCTGGCCTCGCGGGACCGGTTCTTCCTCTGCATCCAGTCCAACGACCCGAAGTTCGACGTCGAGGCCACCGGCGACTTCCTGCGTGGCCTCGGCCCCCAGGACGTCTCGGTGGTCCAGTTCTGACCGGACGGGACTCGACCCGAACCGGGCCTGGCCGACCGCCGGCCCGCCGCCACCCCCGTACACATCGTGCCTCGAACCGCCAGAGTCAGATGAGGTCGAGCGTGAGCCACCGACCGATGGAAGATCCGATGCGAGAGCGATCGCCGCAGGTCGGCGCCCGGGCCGCCGTGCTGGCGCTGGTGGCGCTGGCCGGCGTTGCCGCCCCCGGCTGCCGCAATGAGATGTACGACCAGCCGCGGTTCGACGAGTTCGAGGCGAACTCCTACTTCGCCGACGGCAACAGCGCCCGCCCGCTGGTGCCCGGGGTCGTGCCGCGGCTCGACCCCCGCAGCGAGCCCCGCGACCGGCCCTACGACACCAGCCGGCTCGACCGCGGCGACCGCCTGTTCGCCACCGGCCGCCCCGCCGGCTCGGACCAGTTCGCCGACGCCCTGCCGACCTCGGTGCCGCTGACGGCCGAGAGCCTCAAGCGCGGCCAGCAGCGGTTCCAGATCTACTGCTCCCCCTGCCACGGCCAGCTCGGCGACGGCAAGGGGATGATCGTCGAGCGGGGCTTCTCGCCGCCGCCGTCGCTCTACAAGCCCGAGGTCGTGGCCAAGCCGCTCGGGCATTATTTTGACGTGATCACCCACGGGCACGGCGCGATGTACGGCTACGCGGCGCGGATCCCGACCGCCGACCGCTGGCTGATCGCCTCGTTCATCCGGGCCCTGCAACTGAGCCAGGCGGCCACGCCCGACCAGCTCCCGGCCCAGGACCGCCAGGCGCTCGACGCGCTGCTGGTCCCCGAGTCCACGCCGTCGGCGGCCCCGGCGGGCGACGGGCATGCCAAGGCCGAGGGCCGGGAGTCGATTCGATGAGCGGCGGCGTGACCGTGACCAATGGCACTGGCAGCGACCTGCGGACCCTCGTGCAGGGTCGGCGTCCCCAGCTGCTGATCGCCGTGGCGGCCGGCCTGGGCGTCTGCCTGCTGGCGGCCCTGATCCCGCAGACCCGCGGGATCATCGGCCGGGCGTACCTGACCGGCTGGTCGTTCTGGTTTGGCCTGTCGCTGGGCGGCCTGTGCCTGACCATGCTCCACCACCTCACCGGCGGCCGCTGGGGCCTGGCCGTGCGCCGGCCCTTCGAGTCGGCCGGTATGACCCTGCTGCCGATGGCCGTGCTCCTGCTGCCGGTGGTGCTGGGGGCTTTCGACTCGTCGGGCTCGCTGTACCGCTGGGCCAACCCCGAGTGGGTCGAGCACCACGAGGTGGTCAAGGCGAAGGCCGGCTACCTCAACCCCGGCTTCTTCGCCGTCCGCTACGTCCTGTACTTCGCCCTCTGGGTCCCCCTGGCCTGGCTGCTGTACCGCTGGTCGAGCGAGCAGGACGCCACCACGCCCTATGCGAAGGCCGGCTACGCCGACCCGTCGCGGCGGCTGGCGGTGCTCAGCGGCCCCGGCCTGGCGGCCGTGTTCCTGTCGGCGACCTTCGCGATCGTCGACTGGATCATGTCGCTGGAGCCCGACTGGTACTCGTCGATGCACCCGGTGATGGTGCTGGTCGGCTGGGGCCTGTGCACCTGGGCCGGCGGCACGATCGTGACCGCCCTGCTCCGGCACCGGGCGCCCCTGGACCGGATCAACCGCCCGATCCTGTTCAACGACCTGGGCAACCTGATGCTGGCCTTCACGATGCTGTGGGCCTACACCAGCTTCATGCAGTTCCTGATCATCTGGTCGGGCAACCTCGCCGAGGAAATCCCCTGGTACCTGCGGCGGATCCGCGGCGGCTGGGAGTTCATCGCGGTCCTGCTGATCGCGTTCCACTTCTTCGCGCCGTTCTTCCTGCTGCTGATGCGGGGCCTGAAGCGTCAGCCCGAGCTGCTCCGCCGCCTGGCGCTGGCGATCCTGGTGATCCACTTCCTCGACCTCTGCTGGCTGATCCTGCCGTCGGCCGCCGAGGACCCGCTGGGCTCGCAGGTCGGCCTGTCGCCGATCGGGATCCTGCTGTCGGCCGCGGCGGCCGTGGGCGTCGGCGGCGTCTGGCTGCTGGTCTTCAGCCACTTCCTGGCGGCCCGCCCCCTGGCCCCGATGGGCGACCCGGCGGTCGAGTACCTCTCCGACGACCTGATCCACGAGCACGCGCCCGGGCACTCGCACGGCCACGCCGCGTCGCCCGCCCACGGAGACTGACCGGTCATGTCCCACGACGACGATCACATCCCGCCGGGCATGGACCTGCTGCCGCAGGGGCACTACGACGCCTCGTACCGGGGTGCCGGCCACGAGACCCAGGCCACCCGGATCTCCGGGATCCTGTACTTCGCCGTCGCCTTGACGGTGGTCACGGTCCTGATCCACGTCGGCCTGGGCGTCTGGCTGATGTCGTTCAGCCGCGACGAGGCCCGGAACCTCGCCGAACGCCCCCAGCTGTTCGACGACATGACCGGCCAGTACCCCGGCCCCCGGCTCCAGGACAACCCCGCCCGCGACATGGCCAACCAGACCCAGCGCGAGCAGACGCAGCTCACCTCCTACGGCTGGAACGAGCCCGGCAAGAGCGCCCGGATCCCGATCGACCGGGCCATCGCCCTGCTCGTCGAGCGTGGCCTGCCCCGCCCGATGGCCCACCGCGGTGCCGCCCCGGCCCCCGCTCCCGCCGTGACCCCGGCCCCCGCCGTGACCCCGGCTCCGGCACCCGCCGAGTCGGCGCCCAAGCAGCCCTGAGCGGAACCTTCTCGTGTGCGGTGCGGGCGGCTCCGGGCCCCCGACCGCCGCGATCACGGCCTTGCGACGGACGTTCCCCTGGCCCAGCGGCGGTGCCCGCCACCGTCCCCCGAGACCCCTGTTCCCATGCTCGCCCGAGTGCTATCCCGCCTGATCGGTCCGTCGTCTCGCCCGGAAGGCGCCCTGCGCCCCGGGGTGGGGCTGCTGGTCGCGGCGGCGCTGAGCCTGGTCGCGACCGGGGCCTGGGCCCAGGAGTCGATCGTCAATCCGACGCCGGGCGCGCTCACGCGTCAGGTGGAGTTCGAGCAGCGGCTCGGCGAGTCGGTGCCGCTGGACCTGAGCTTCCGCGACGAGTCGGGGCGGGTGGTCCGGCTGTCCGACTACCTCGGCAAGGGCCGGCCGGTGATCCTGACGCTGGTGTACTACCAGTGCCCGATGATCTGCAACCAGCTCCTGCAGAACCTGGCGCGGTCGTTGAAGCCGATCGGGGCCACGCCGGGCCGTGAGTTCGAGATCGTGACCCTGAGCATCGACCCCAAGGAGGCGCCCGAGCTGGCGGCCCGCAAGAAGGCGGCCTTCCTCGAGTTCTACGGCCGGCCCGAGGCCGCCTCTGGCTGGCACTTCCTCACCACCCCGGACCAGGCGGCGATCGACCGGCTGGCCGAGTCGGTGGGGTTCCGCTATGTGTACAACCCGCGCAACGGGCAGTACATCCACGCCGGCGGGTTCGTGATCCTCACGCCCGAGGGCAAGATCTCGCAGTATGCCCTGGGGCTGGAGTACCCGCCCAAGGCGCTCAAGTCGAGCATCGAGGCCGCCGGGCGCGGCCAGGTGGGCGGCCTGGTGCGTCAGCTCGTGCTGCTGTGCTACGACTACGACCCCTCGACGGGGACCTACACGCTGGCGATCATGCGCCTGCTGCGGACCCTCGGCGTCGCCACGATCGTGGGCATGGCGACGTTGATCCTGGCCCTGACCATCCGCGATCGACGCCGGCGGTCCGCCCCGCCGGCGGCCGTGGCCCCGACCGCATTGGAATCGTAACGCCATGTGGAATTTTCCGCTGTTCCCCGAGCAGGGCTCCAGCACGGCGCGGAGCGTTGACGCGCTCATGCTCTTCGAAGTGGGCGTGCTGCTGTTCTTCTCGCTCTTCGTGCTGATGCTGATCCTGGTCCTGGGCATCCGCTACCGTCGCGGCAACCGGGTGGATCGGTCCCACGCGCCCTCGCACAGCAACCTGATCGAGGCGATCTGGATCGGCGTGCCGTTCGCGATCTCCATGGTCATGTTCGCCTGGTCGGCGCAGGTCTTCTTCGAGCTGTACTCGGTGCCGGCCGACGCCATCGAGATCCCCGTCGTCGGCCGCCAGTGGATGTGGAAGGTGCAGCATCCCGAGGGCAAGAAGGAGATCAACGAGCTGCACATCCCGGTCGGCCAGGCCGTGAAGCTCAAGATGATCTCGCAGGACGTGATCCACAGCTTCTACGTGCCGGCGTTCCGGGTGAAGCAGGACGTGCTGCCGGGCCGCTACACCGAGATGTGGTTCCGGCCCGACACGGTCGGCAAGTACCACCTCTTCTGCACCGAGTACTGCGGCACCGAGCACTCGGTGATGGGCGGCTGGGTGTACGTGATGGAGCCGGCCGACTACGAGCGCTGGCTCAGCGAGGGCTCGGAGTCGAGCCTGGCCCGCGAGGGCGCCAAGCTCTTCGTCCAGAACAACTGCGCCGGCTGCCATGGCGCGCAGCAGGTGGTCAAGGCCCCCCGGCTCGAGGGCGTCTACGGCTCGCAGGTGCCGATCCTGGCCAACGGCCAGGTCGACTTCGTGACGGCCGATGACCGGTACATCCGCGACTCGATCCTGCTGCCCAAGAGCCAGGTCGTCGCCGGGTATGAGCCGCTGATGCCGTCGTACCAGGGTCAGATCGAGGAAGAAGACCTCTTGAAGATCATCGCCTACATCAAGTCGATCGGCCAGGACTCCGGCGCGGTGGCCTCCGACGGCGAGCTGCGCGAGTCGATCCGAGCCCGGACCCGCATGCAGGGCGGCCCGGTCGACGACACGAGCAATGGCCCGGCCACGGGCCCGGGGGAGGGGAACCGATGAGTTCGCACGCCAACGGCGGCCAGAGGCCCGGCGGCACGCCGGCCACGGCCAGCGCCTCGACCGGGGCGACCGTCGCCCCCGCCCCGCCGCGGAACTACCTGAACGCCGCCTACACGGTCAAATCCTGGTTGTTGACCGTCGACCACAAGCGGATCGGGCTGCTGTACCTGATCGGCGTCACGGTGTTCTTCTTCATCGGCGGCGCCGCGGCCACCCTGCTGCGGCTCGAACTGATGACGCCGGCCGGCGACGTGATGGCCACCGCCGACGCCTACAACCGTGCGTTCACCATGCACGGCGTGATCATGATCTTCTTCTTCCTGGTGCCCGCCATCCCCGGCGTGCTCGGGAACTTCCTGCTGCCGATCATGATCGGCGCCCGCGACATGGCCTTCCCCCGGCTCAACCTCCTGAGCTGGTACATCTACATCATCGGCGGCCTGATGGGCGGCTGGATCCTGCTGTTCGGCGGCGTGGACACGGGCTGGACCTTCTACGCCCCGTTCTCCACCATGTTCTCCAACACCATGGTGCTGCCGGCGGCGATCACGGTCTTCATCACCGGGTTCTCGTCGATCCTCACCGGCCTGAACTTCATCGTCACCGTGCACACCATGCGGGCCCCCGGCATGACCTGGGGCCGGCTGCCGCTGTTCGTCTGGTCGCACTACGCCACCGCCCTGATCATGATCCTGGGCACGCCGGTGCTGGCCGTCGCCGTCGCCCTGATCGGCGTCGAGCGGCTCTTCGGCGTCGGCCTGTTCGACCCGTCGATGGGCGGCGACCCGGTGCTGTTCCAGCACCTCTTCTGGT
Organism: uncultured Isosphaeraceae bacterium; assembly: GCA_964624465.1. Classification (GTDB taxonomy): domain Bacteria; phylum Planctomycetota; class Planctomycetia; order Isosphaerales; family Isosphaeraceae; genus CAZUZD01. The sequence goes on along the minus strand of CAZUZD010000176.1, from coordinate 5,862 downwards.
TCTACTCGCACCCGGCCGTCTACATCATGCTGCTGCCGGGCATGGCGGTCATCTCCGAGATCATCCCCTGCTTCGCCCGGCGGCCGATCTTCGGCTACCGGTTCATCGCCGGCGCCAGCCTGGCGATCGCGGTGCTGGGCTTCCTGGTCTGGGGACACCACATGTTCGTCTCCAGCCAGTCGATGTACGCCGGCATGGTCTTCTCGTTCATCAGCTTCCTGGTCGCCATCCCCTCGGGCGTGAAGGTCTTCAACTGGGCCGCCACCCTCTACAAGGGCTCGGTCCGGTTCGACACCCCGATGCTCTACGCCCTGGGGTTCATCGGCCTGTTCACCATCGGCGGCCTGACCGGCCTGATGCTGTCGTCGCTCGGCATCGACGTGCACGTGCACGACACGTACTTCGTCGTCGCCCACTTCCACTACATCATGGTCGGCGGCACGGTGATGGCCTACCTGGGCGGCCTGCACTTCTGGTGGCCCAAGATGACCGGCCGGATGTACCCGGAGATCTGGGGCAAGCTCTCGGCCCTGGTCATCTTCGTCGGGTTCAACCTCACGTTCTTCCCGCAGTTCCTGCTCGGCTACCTGGGCATGCCCCGGCGTTACTACGAGTACCCGGCCGAGTACCAGGTGCTGAACGTCATGTCGACGGCCGGCGCCTCGATCCTGGCCTTCGGGTTCGTGCTGCCGCTGGTTTACCTGGCCCTGTCGCTGAAGTACAGCCCCCGCGCTGGGGCCAACCCCTGGCGGGCGACCGGCCTGGAGTGGTCGATCCCCTCGCCGCCGCCGACCGAGAACTTCACCGAGATCCCGATCGTGACCGCCGGCCCGTACCTGTACTCGCCGGAGGAGTCTGAAGCCCTGTTCGAGGCCGAGCAAGAGCGCCGGCAAGTGGAGGTCACGCATGTCGGCTGAGGCCACCATCACGGGCAAGGGCGCCGGCCACGGGCACGGCGCCGGTCATGGGAACGGGCACGGCGATGACGAGCACGCCATCGCCAACTACCCCGTGGCGCACCACTTCGACGACGCCGATCAGCAGCACGAAGCCGCGATGCTCGGGATGTGGTCGTTCCTGGCCACCGAGGTCCTGTTCTTCGGCGGCCTGATCCTCGCCTACGCGATCTACCGGGCCACCTCGCCGATCCAGTTCACCCTGGCCAGCCACCACCTGAACGTCCCGCTGGGCGCGGTCAACACCGCAGTCCTCCTGGTCAGCAGCTTGTGCGCGGCCCTGGCCGTGCGGGCCGCCCAGCTCCAGGATCACCGGCAGGCCATCCGCCTGCTGATCGTGACCATGGTCCTGGGCGCCGCGTTCCTCGGGATCAAGGCGGTCGAGTGGACCACCGACTACCACGAGGGCCTGGTCCCCTTCGCCAGCAACTTCCGCATCCCCGCCGAAGACATGCAGGCGATGGTCACGACCTACAACCTGCCGACCGAGGCGGCCGTGCTGAAGCGGTACCAGATGTTCTGGGTGCTGTACTTCTTCATGACCGGCCTGCACGCCGCCCACATGGTCATCGGCCTGGTGGCGGTGGGCACCGTCTGCTACCTCGTCTGGCGCAAGCGGCACACCGGCGGCTACGTCAACATGGTCGAGGTGATGGGCCTCTACTGGCACTTCATCGACATCGTGTGGGTGTTCCTCTACCCGCTGCTGTACCTGATCGACCCCCGCACCAAGGGCCACTGAGGCCACCCGTCCCGCGTCGGCGGGCCGCCCCCGGGCGGCCCGCCGGCCGATCGCTGGCCCGCCCGCCGGCACCCCTTCGTACCTGACCCGATCCGATCCCGTCCGAGCCCGATGCGAGGCCGTCCGCCCATGAGTCAGCACTCGTCCATGCACCAGCACATCTTCTCGGTGCGCACGAACCTGATCATCTTCGGCCTGCTGATGCTGCTGCTGGTCCTGACCGTGGGCGTCGCCTACCTCGACCTCGGGTCGCTCGGCCTGGCGATCGCGCTGCTCATCGCCACTGTCAAGGCGGTCCTGATCCTGCTGTACTTCATGCACGTCCGGTTCAGCAACCCGCTGACGTGGGTCTTCTCCACCGCCGCCTTCTTCTGGCTGGCGATCATGCTCTTCTTCACCTTCAACGACTACTACACCCGGGGCGCCCTCTACATCCTGGGCAAGTAAGCCCCCCGATCCTGGCCTCCCGGGGCCTGATCCGAAACGCCAGCGAGCCGAGGCCGGTCCCCAGCGGACCCGCCCCGGCTCGTGCTGTTTCGGGGCCCCCGCCCCGATGCCCCCGCGGGCGCACCGGGGCGTCCGTCGGGCTCAGGGCTTCGCGGCGCCTGGCCCGGCCGGCGCGTCGTCGTCGCCCTCGTCATCGTCATCGGCCGCATCGGCGGCGGCGGCGGCCAGGGGGCGTTCGGGGACGCAGTCGAGGTAGCCGATCATCATCTCGTCGGCCGTCTGCTCGCCCCAGCGCACGTTGCGGGCGACGTCCTCGGCGGTGAGCGCCGGGTTGGCCGCCGAGTTGTCGAAGTGCGCCACGCAGTCGATCCGGGTGCCCCTGGGCATCCGCGCCGGCTCGGCCAGCTTGTAGGTCGTCTGCCAGTTGAAGTCGTAGGCGGGCACGCTCAGGAGCGTCTCGGTGCGGCCGTCGGGATACGTCGCCTCGTAGCGGAAGCTCCGCCCGCGCAGGTGCATGTGGGGGGCGAGGCTCAGCAGGATCGCGTCGTCGCGGAAGGTGTAGGTCGACCGCGACTCGAAGTCGGCCTGGCCGGCCGCGATCCGCAGGCTCTTCGGGTTGGCACGGACGCCGACCGTCTTGACCTCGCGCTGCACCGGCGCGGCGGCGAACTTCAGGGCGATCTCGGGGCGGTCGACGACCTCCTTGCCGATCGGGGTGTAGTGCACCTGGAAGACCAGCGTGGCGTTGGCGACGACCTTCTTGGCCATCCCCTCGGGGTAAATTTGCGCCTCGTCGCCGGGGGCGTACGAGGCCAGGTGCCCGCCCAGCGAGCCGTTGCCGGGGGGCAGGCCGCCGCCGGGGGGAATGGCGAAGACGATGATGTGGTGCACCACGGCGCGCGAGGTCGGCCGCAGCTCGACGGCCTGGATCCAGCGATCCTCGGTGAACCGGGTCGGCACCAGGAAGTACTGGTACTTGACGGTGCCCTCGGCCTTGACGGTGAACGGCTTGCTGACGGCGAAGACGGTGTCGGGCGTGCCGAGCTGCCAGCCGGTCGGGTCGGCCGGCGGGGGCGAGGCGTCGGCCGGGTTGCCCTCGGGGGCCCCCTGCTCCACCCAGGCCAGGAGCACCGAGCGCTCGCGGGGGGTGAGGCTGCGGTCGTTGCGGAACCGGCCGAACTGCGGGTCGGCGTGCCAGGGGGGCATGCGGCCGGCCTCGACCGACTCGGCCAGCCCGGCCCGCTTGCGGCTGGCCTCGGCGAAGGTCGCCAGCGGGAACGGCCCGACCTGGCCCTCGCGGTGGCAGGGCACGCACTTGGCCCTCAGGATCGGCGCCACATCGCGGCCGTAGGTGACGGCGCCGACCTCGGCCGCGTCGTCGCGGGGGGCCGCTGGCCCGGCCGGGGCCGGCGCGGCCTCCAGGCCGAGCGCCAGGGCGGTCAGCAGGGGTCCGATCGGGGCGGGCACGGGCATCGTCGCGGTCTCCATCGGGCCGGGGCCGGACCGGAAGCGGCGCGGCCAGGGGTGTCGGTCGGCGGATGGGCAGCCCGGTCCGGGCCATGGACGCGGCCGCCCCGCCGGGGCCATCCTAGTGTAACCCCGCGACCCCCCCGCTGGTTTCGCCGGGCCGCGATTCCCGGCCCCATCGCCCGCCCCTGGCCGGCCCGGGGCCCCCGCCGGTATGGTGATTTGCGAGACGTTGACAACCATGGAGTCGAGCCGCCGCGGGGTGCCCGATGGGCCGCGGGCCCGCTCGACCCGAGGGACGCCCCGATGGCGGGCGTCCGGGAGCCTGCGATGCGTCGACGGCGAGCCTCGGGGTGGTGGATGCTGGGCCTGGCGGCGGGGCTGCTGCCGATCGCCCTGGCGGCCAGTCCGGCTCGGGCGGACGACGGGGCCGAGCCGCCCGCCGACCGGATCTTCGTCGGCGGCGCGATCCTGACGATGGACGACGCCCGGCCCCGCGCCGAGGCCCTGGCGATCCGGGGTCGCACGATCCTCGCCGTGGGCACCCGGGCCGAGGTCCTCCGCCATCGCGGCCCGCAGACGGTCGTCGAGGAGCTGGGCGACCGGGCCCTGTTGCCCGGGTTCATCGACGCCCACGGCCACATCGCCGACTACGTGACCCAGTGGAACCTGCCGAACCTGAGCCCGCCGCCGGTCGGCACGGTGCGGTCGATCGCCGACATCGTCGAGCGGCTCAAGGCGGACCTGGCGGCGAAGCGGCCCGCGCCGGGGACGCCGGTCCTCGGCATGGGCTATGACGACAGCCTGCTGGCCGAGCATCGGCACCCGACCCGCGCCGACCTGGACCGGGTCTCGACCGAGCACCCGGTGGTCGTGGTGCACGCCTCGGGACACCTGCTGGCGGTCAACACGGCGGCGCTGGCGCGGGTGGGCTACACCCGCGACACGCCGGACCCGCCCGGCGGGGCGATCGAGCACGACCCGGCGACCGGCGAGCTCACCGGGGTGATCGAGGAGCAGGCGGGCCTGCCGTTCCTGGCCCTGGTGCCCCGGCCGCCGCTGGAGGAGCGGCTCAGGACGCTCGACGCCGTGCAGGACTTCTACGCCGGCCACGGCGTGACCACGGCGCAGGACGGCTTCAGCACCCCGGGCAACCTCGAGCTCCTGCGCGCCGCCGGCCGCCAGGGCCGGCTCAAGCTCGACGTGGTCGCCTACCCGGGCTGGCTGCTGTTCACGAAGGTGCTCCGCGGCGAGCAGCCGCTGCAGCTCGAGGTCGAGATCCCCGGCGTCGTCGTCAGCAACCGCGGCCGGCTCCAGGCCGACGCCCCGCCGATCGCCACGCCGGCGGCGCTCGGCCCCGACACCGTGCCGACCCTGCGGATCGGGCGCTACGAGGACGGGGTCAAGATCGGCGGCATCAAGCTCGTCGCCGACGGCTCGCCGCAGGGCAAGACGGCGTACCTGACGCAGCCGTACCTGCACCCGCCCCACGGCCAGCCGGCCGACTACCGCGGCTACCCCACGCTCACCCAGGACGAGCTCAACGCGTGGTTCGACGCCGCGTACGCCCACGACGTCTCGCTGATCGTGCACGCCAACGGCGACGCGGCCGCCGATCAGGTGCTGATCGCCGTGCAGCACGCCGTCGGCCGCCAGGGGCGCAAGGACCTGCGGCCGGTGCTGATCCACGCGCAGACGGCCCGCCCGGACCAGCTCGACACGGCCAAGGAGCTGGGCGTCTTGCCGAGCTTCTTCACCGCGCACACGTACTTCTGGGGCGACTGGCACCGCACCGAGACCCTCGGCCCCGGGCGCGCCGCGGCCATCAGCCCGACGGCGACGGCGCTCCGCAAGGGGCTGCGGTTCACCAACCACAACGACAGCCCGGTCGTGCCGCCCGACATGCTCCGGCTGGTGGGTACGGCGGTCAACCGCACGACCCGGTCGGGGTTCGTGCTCGGGCCCGACGAGCGGATTACGCCCCTGGACGCCCTCCGCGCCATCACGCTCTGGGCGGCGTACCAGTACCACGAGGAGTCGAGCAAGGGATCGCTCGAAACCGGGAAGCTGGCCGACCTGGTCGTGCTCTCGGCCGACCCGACCCGCGTCGACCCGGCCACCCTGCCCGACCTGAGCGTCCGCGAGACGATCAAGGCCGGCCGCACCATCTTCCGCGCCCGCGCCCCTGCCCCCGCCACCCCCTGAGCCCGGCCCGGCGGCTGCAGGGTCGCCGGGGTGCCGCTGCCCTGG
>CAZUZD010000175.1:0-12608 GCA_964624465.1 uncultured Isosphaeraceae bacterium | reverse complement strand
CGCAGAAGATCGACAGCGCGTGGGTGGCCAGGGTCCGCGCGGCGATGTGGAAGACCGTCGGCGTCAGCTCGCCGGCGATCTTGTACATGTTCGGGATCATGAGCAGCAGGCCCTGCGACGCGGTGAACGTCGTGGTCAGGGCCCCGGCCTGGAGCGCGCCGTGAACGGTGCCGGCGGCGCCGGCCTCGCTCTGCATCTCGATGACCTCGGGCACCGTGCCGAAGAGGTTCCGCCGGCCCTGGGCGGTCCAGGCGTCGGAGAACTCGCCCATCGGCGAGGCCGGGGTGATCGGATAGATCGCGATCACCTCGTTGGTCTGATGGGCGACCGAGGCCGCCGCCTCGTTGCCGTCCAGGGTCACAAAGCGTCGCTGCATGGCTCCCTCACTGCGCGCCGCCACCGCGACGGCCGGGGCCGACGGGTGAGCACAGGGGCACTGCCCCGGAATCTCGTGAATCGTCCGCCGGCCGGGGCGCGCCCCGGCCGATCTGGGGCGCCGGCGCCGCCACGGGGGCAGGGCCCCCGGCGTCGCGGGGCCGGCAGGCCGGTCGGGTTGGGCTGGGCAGCGGCCGCATGCACTGGCGTCTCGGGGGGGACCGGCCAGACCAGAAGGGTCGGCACAGCCCCGAGCGCGGCAGTCATTACCGCTGGAAAGGGACGCCTGGCAGGGCCAGGGAATCCCGTCGTCCGATCATCGGACGAGTGAGGGGCGACGGTGCGGGGAGGGGAAGCCCCGGGCGACCGCGCACCCGGTCGGACGCATCGGCCCCTCATGAGCCCCGCGCCCCGACCACGCTAGACCACCCCCGCAGGGGTGTCAAGCCGATCGGTCGTTGCGCCGCGCCCGAGCGGGCCCGCCTGCCACGACCATCGATCACCAGCTTACGCTTTTTCCGCTCCATTGACAAGCATGCCAGATCGGATGCTGCCGATCGACGCCTGCTCGCCGGCCCCAGCCCGCCCTCCAGGTCACGGCACCCGGATCCGCCAGCCCGGGCCTGTGATCCGGTGTGGCGTGGCCTGAGCGCCGCGTGGCCACGAGGACGATTCCCAGGCCCCCGCAGCGTGGCCACGGCACACCGATCAGGGAGCCGCTCCCGTCGGTCGGATGAGCGGGGCGAGATCCGACGATCTCGGGAACGCTCGCATCTCGGCCGGCCCTCCCCTCGACGCGTCGGATTTCGCTGCGATCCTCCGATGCGCCCGGACGGCGGCTGATTGCAACCTTCGACGGCGTGGGCTCAGGGTCTGGGGGTGACGGTCACGGCGATGGGCGCCGAGCAGTAGGCGGTCTTGACGACGAAGTTGATCGAGACGTGGCCGAGCACGGCGATGGGCACGTCGGTGCAGGGCTTGGCGTCGGGGGCGGCCTCGAGGATCAGGGTGGCGGTGGTGGCGTCGGGCGCGATCAGCGTCTGGCTGCCGGCGGCCTTGAGCTTCACGCCGGGGGGCAGCGGGCTGGCGAAGACGGTGCCCAGGTGGGCCAGCTCGACGGCGAGGTTGACCGGCCCGGTGAACCCCTCCCGGCGCTTGATGGTGACCGCGATCGGGACGCTCTGGCCGGGGGCCAGCGTGAGGGCGGCCGGGGTGGCCTCGACGGTGATGTCGGAGGGTTCGGTGACGGCCGCGGCCAGCGACTGCACCGAGTAGAGCCCCCGGCCGCCGCCGGGCATATAGATCTCCTGGCGGGGCGTCGCCGGCCGCACGATCGGGCTGCCGGGCCCCTCGCCGTGGGCGGTGAGCCGGGGTCGGGTGGCGGCGGGTGCCGCGTCGGCGGCGGCCGCGACGACGATCACCCCCTGGGTGTGGCCCGGGGCGATCGTCAGCGGCGTGGCGGCCAGGCCGGCGGGCAGGTCGTCGAGGCTCAGCCGCACCGGTCCATCGAAGCCCGAGCGCCGCTCCAGCTTCACGAACAGCGCGGTGCGGGCCCCCGGGCCGACGTTCAGCTTGTCGGGGTCGCAGGTGACCGCGAAATCCGGGGTCGCGGGGGTCGTCATCAGGGCGTAGGCGAACGCCGGCCCGCCCCGGCTGTGCAGGTCGCGGACCTCGACGGCGAAGGTGCCGTCGGCCGGCGCCGTCCAGGCGAGCCGGGGGTCCTTGCCCAGGGTGTCGTCGGCCTCGGCGAGCGGCTTGCCGGCGGAATCGAGCACGCGGAGCACCGGGTCGGCCTGCGAGCCCACGCGGCGCGCCACGACCTCGATCAGGAACGCCTGGCCCTTGGTGGCCGCCAGGGTGTACGTGTCGACGTCGTTGGCCGCGCCCAGCCGGCCACTCAGGGCCGAGGGGACGGCCAGCGCCGGGGCGCCGGCGGCCTCGGCGGGGGCGTCGTCGGGCTCGACGGCCAGGGGCCAGGGGGTGACGACCAGCGACACCGACGGCGTGGCGCCCCGGTCGGTCGGCAGCGGCAGGGCCAGGGGGCCGGGCGCGGCGTCGGCGGGGATCGGCACCGTCAGGTCGCGGCTCGTGTCGAAGTTCACCCCCAGGGCCCGCAGCGTGGCAGTCGTGCCCGGGTTCACGGCCAGCGGGAAGACGCTGGTGGCGCTCGGGCCGGGGTTCAGGTGCAGGGCGTAGGACCAGTGGGCATTGCCGGCGTAGGTGGCGTCGCGGATCTGGACCCGGTAGGTGCCGGTGGTCGGGGCGGTGAACTCCAGGTGCGGGTCGGCCAGCGCCTCGTTGTCGCCGACGGCCAGCTCGCGGCCGGCCTCGTCGTGCACCGCGATCAGCGGGTCGAGGTGCGCCTGCAGGTCGTGGATCTGGTTCTCGAGCCGGTTGCCCCACACGGCCAGGGTGAGGGTCTGGCCGGCCTCGGCGTGGAACCGGAACCAGTCGACGTCCTCGGCCTTGCCGACGGTGCCGCAGGCGACGGCCGGCACCGGCAGCGCCACGGCCTGCCTCGGGTCGTCGTTGGCCTTGTCGTCCCCCTCGGCGACGACCGGGTCGGCCACGACGAGCAGGACCCCGACCGACGAGACGCCGCGCGGGGTGACGACCCGGAACTCGCGCGGCCCCGGCGCCGCGTCGGCCGCGACGGTGAGCTTCGCCTTCAGCGGCCGGACGCCCGCCCGGGCGGCCCCCTTCGTCGCGGCGGCCCCCTTCGTCGCCGGCGCCGCGGCCGGCGGAGCGGGCGGGAGGACCTCGGCGCTCAGGCCGTTCCCCTCGAAGAGCAGGGCGGTGGCATCGCCGATGTCCTGGAGGGCCACGATGCGGACCTCGGCCGTCGCGCCTCGCGTCAGGGCGGTGGGCTCGATGCGGGTGAGCATCGGGTACGAGGTCTGGGCGGTCGCCGGTCCTGGCCCCGCCAGGAGGGCGAGGCCGATCAGCCCCAGCAGGCCGGGCCACTGGACCAGGGAGCGGCGGGGTGCGGGCGGGCGCATGGGGGCGGTCCTCGGCGGCTGGGGCGTCAGCATCAGGATCACTTGGCCTTCGGGGCCGATTGCCACGCGGCGAAGGCCTCGGCGGGGACCTCCTGGTCGCCGACCCGCCAGCGGACCAGGCCGAGCAGCTCGGGGTCGGCGGCCAGGGTGCCGTCGGGGGCCAGCGCGAGCCAGCCGGGCTGGCCGGGGGGCTGGATCAGGGTCAGGGTCAGTTTGGTCGAGTCGGTGTCCCAGATCCGCACCAGGCCGTCCCAGCCGGCGGCGGCGGCGCGGCGACCGTCGGGGGAGAGGGCGGCGGCGTACTGCACGTCGGTCGGGCCGGCGAGCGTCTTGCCGGGCGTGCCGGTCTTCGGGTCCCAGAGCCGCACGGTGCTGGCGCCGCCGACGCCGAGCAGCCGCGAGCCGTCGGCGCTCAGGGCCAGGTCGAGGATCGGGCCGCCGCCGACCTTCTTGGGCGCCGCGTCGCCGTCGGCGGCCCAGAGCCGGAGCTGGTTGCCGGCGCCGGCCGAGACGAAGCCGCTGCCGTCGGGCTTCACGGCCAGGGCGAAGACGTCCTCCTCGTGGTCGCTGTAGGTGCGCACGCCCTGGAGCGTGGCCGCGTCGATCCGCTTGATCGAGCGGTCCTTGCTGGCGCTCAGGAGCGTGCGGCCGTCGGCGGCGAAGGCGACGTCGTAGACGAAGTCGGAGTGGCCGGTGAAGCTCCCCAGCGCCCGGCCGTCGGCGAGGTCCCAGAGCCGCACGCTGCCGTCGAAGCCGGCGGTGGCCAGGCGGGCGTCGTCGGGGGCGAAGGCGACGCCGTAGACGGCGTCGGTGTGGCCGACCAGGTCGTGCCGCAGGGTGCCGTCGGGCACGGTGTAGACCCGCACGCTGCCCGAGCGGGCCGGCAGCCCGCCCCCGAGCGCCAGGCGGCGGCCGTCGCGGCTGAAGGCCAGGGCGTGCACCGGGCCCGGCAGGCCGTCGAGCACGACCGCCGGCCGGCGCTCCTCCAGGTCCCAGACCACCGCGCGGCCCACGCTGCCGACAGCCAGCCAGCGGCCGTCGCCGCTGAAGCCCAGCGCGGTCACCGCCGGCAACGGGCCGACCCGGAGCACGGCCGCCGCCGCGCCACCAGGCCCCAGGCCCTCGCGGCCGGCGGGCACCTTGAGCGCGGTGGGCAGGACCACGTCCAGGGTGCGGTTGACCCGCCGGGTCCGGGGGGTGGCGGCGAGCGTGGCCGGCTCGGGCGTGCCCCCGGAGGTCTCGCCGCGCGGGGCGCCGGCGTCGATCCAGCGCTGGATCAAGGTCCGTTCGGCCCCGGGCAGCGCGTCCTCCAGGTACGGCATCCGCTTCTCGTCGTCGGCCTCGACCAGCCGCAGGTACAGGGGGCTGTCGGCCGAGCGGCCGTCGCGGACGACGGCGCGGCCGTTGACCCCGCGCCGCAGGGCCTCGAACGACTCCAGGGCCAGGCCGCCGGAGACCTCCCGGCGCTCGAGCTTGCGGCTGGTGTGGCAGGTCAGGCAGCGGCGGGCCAGCACCGGGCGCACGTCGCGCTCGTAGGTCGGGGCGTCGTCGGCCGGGGCCGCCGTCGCGGCCAGCAGGGCCAGGAGCGCGGGACGCAGCAGCATGGGGGTCGAGCCTGGGGCCGTGGCGGTCAGTGCACGAACAGGAACTCGCGGGAGTTCAGCAGCCCCCAGAGCAGGTCCTGCGCGCCGACGGCGCGGCTGGGGGCCTCGGCGATCAGCCGGGTGGCGACCTCGACCTCGCCCTCGGTGGCGGGCCGGCCGAAGGTGGCGCGGTAGAGGGTCTGGACCAGGGTGGCGTCGGTGAGCTTCGGGTCCTTGAGCATCCGCGCCAGCCGGCCGTCGGGCTGGGCGAGCTTGCGGTTGATCAGGTCGCCGTTCATGAGGTGCAGCGCCTGGCCCAGGGTCGGGTCGGCCGAGCGCTCGCACTCGCAGGCGATCGCCCGCTCGGGGCGGCCGAAGGTGTCGAGGAAGTACGAGTCGAAGCTCGGGTCGGGCAGGCTGATGGCGCGAGTGCCGCCGGGCCGCAGCGCGAACTTCTCGGTCGTGCCGGTCGCCGCGTTGATCGCGTCCAGCAGCGCCTCGGCCCCGACCCGCTTCAGGGGGTAGTGACTGTAAAAGCGGTCGTCGAGTCGGTTGTCGGGCGTGGTGCGGGCGCTCCGCTGGTAGGTCTGGCTGGTCAGGATCAGCCGCAGCAGGGCCTTCAGGTCGGAGCCCGAGTCGCGGAAGTGTTTCGCCAGGGCGTCGAGCAGCTCGGGGTCGCTGGCCGGGTTGGTGTCGCGGAGGTCGTCGATCGGCTCGACCAGGCCGCGGCCCATCAGGTAGCCCCAGTAGCGGTTGGCCACGTTGCGGGACAGCCAGCGATTGTCGGGCCCGGTGAGCCAGCGGGACAGCGCCCGCCGGCGATCGACCGGGTCGTCCGCCGGCGCGGCGCCCAGCGGGGTCGGCTCCAGCTTCTTGCCGGTGCGGGGCTGGTTCAGCTCCCCCTTGTTGGCGACGTAGATCACCTGCTCCTGGCCGATGCCGGGGATGCCGAACTCGTCGCTGCCCTTGGTCTTGATCCGGACGAAGTACGCCGCCAGGCCGTAGTAGTCGTCCTGGCCGTACGACTCGAACGGGTGGTGGTGGCACTTGGCGCACTGGAGCCGCACGCCCAGGAACACCTGCGCCGTCGTCTCGGCCAGGTCGTCGGGCCCGGTCGCCACGCGGTAGTAGTTGGCCGGCCCGTTGGTGAAGATCGAGCCCTGCGCGGTCACCAGCTCGTCGACCATGCGGTCGAACGGCCGGTTCTCGCGGAAGGCGCGCCGGAGCCAGAGGTTGAACGCCTGCATCCCCTGGGCGCCCAGCTTGGTGCCGTTGATCCGGAGGATGTCGCCCCACTTCAGCGCCCAGTAGTCGACGTACTCGGGCCGGGCCAGGAGCGTGTCGACCAGCTTCGTGCGCTTGTCCGGATCCGGATCGGCGAGGAAGGCGTCGACCTCGTCGGGCGTGGGGGTGGTGCCGAGGGTGTCGAGCATGGCGCGGCGGAGGAACTCGGCGTCGGTGCAGGGGGGCGAGGGCACCAGGCCCAGCGACCGCCACTTGCGGCTGACCCGCTCGTCGACGACGTTGGCGATCGGGAATGCGAAGTCGCGCGGCGGGGCGTAGGGGACCGTGAGGCGGGCCATCGCCGCCTGGCCCCGGTAGCGGCCCAGGATCACCGCCTCGCCCTGGCCGACGATCCGCGCCAGGCCGTCGGCGGTGACGGTGGCGGTCCCCTCCTGGAGCGAGCCAAACTTGACGTCGTCGGTCACGTCGCGGGTCGTGCCGTCGGCGAAGGTCGCCAGGGCGACGAACGCCTGCGACTGGCCCGGTTCCATGCGTCGCTCGGCCGGCAGCAGGCTCAGGCCGGTGACGGCCGGGTCCGTCGCGTCGAGCCCCGGCGCCCCCTGTTCGAGCCAGCGGCGGATCAGCTCGGCCTCTCGGCCCCCCGGCGCCATCTTGCGGCCGCCGCCGTGGTCCAGGGCCATCGTCGGCTTCAGCAGCAGCAGGCTCTCCTCCGGCGCCGACGGATCCACCCGGCGGCCCTCGGCGCCCTTGACGATGGCGGCGAAGTCGTCGGCCGGCTCGAACCCCAGCAGCGAGAGCTTGAAGCCGCCCTTGCCGTACTGCGAGCCGTGGCAGGCCCCCATGTTGCATCCGAGCCGCGTGAGCGCGGGCACGACCTCCTGGCCGAAGCTCACGACCCGCGGCGCCCCGGCGTGCGCCACCGTCACCGGCACCCGGGCCTCGACCGACCCGACCCGGACGGCGACCTCGGCCGGACCGTCGGCGCGGGGCACGATCCGGCCCCGGCCATCGATCCCCACCGCCGGCCCGAGCGGCACGAGCTCCGCCGTGCCCGTCAGGTCGCGGCGGCTGCCGTCGGCCGCCACGCCGAGGACGACCAGCCGCTGGCTCGCCGCCGGTCCGTCGAGGCTCACCGTGGCCGGCAGCGGCTCGAGCGCCACCAGCGGCGAGTCGTCGGCCCGCGCGGGCCAGGGCAGGGCCAGCAGCACGAGGCCCAGCAGGGTGAGGGGTCCCGGAAGGCGCATCGGCAGGTCCCTCGGCAGGCCAGGGGCGGGGCAAGGGCGCAGGCAGGGTGCCAGGGCGGGGAGGAGGCGGGCCACCCCAGCCGCGGCGGGGTGGGGGTGTTGTTCAACATGGCTTGGAACTTCCGTGCCGTCAAGCCTGCGGTCGGGGCCAGTGCTCCGATGGTCGGCGCGCTGGCTCGAGAATTCTGGAGGTAGGGCGGATCAGCGCCAGCGTCATCCGCCGCGCTGGCTGGGTTCCACGTGACCGCTCCGTCGCAAGGCGTGCCCCCGAGGGACCCGGCTCCCGGGCCGTCGCGGCGGATGACGCAGGCGCCGATCCGCCCTACGAGGCGGGGCGAGTGGGGAGGGTGGCCAGGCGGGCGAGGAGGGTGGCGAAGCGGGCGTCCCAGCCGGCGTCGGGGGCCAGGGCGCGGGCCTGGCCGGCCAGGGCGAGGCGGCGGGCGAGGGTGGGGTCGGTGACGAGCCGGTCGAGGGCGGCGGCCAGGGCGGGCACGGCGCCGAAGGGGACGAGCAGGCCGTCCTGCTCGTCTCGCACGACCTCGACCACGCCTCCGGCCGCCGCCGCGACCACGGGCCGGGCGTTGGCCCAGGCCTCCAGGAACACGATGCCGAAGGAGTCGGTGCGCGAGGGCATCGCGAAGACGTCCAGGCCGGCGTAGAAGTCGGGCACCGCCGCCGGCGCGATCGGGCCCAGCACGTGCAGCCACGGCCGCGCGTCGGCCGGCCGCTCGGCCAGGAAGGCGTCGAAGCGGGGCGAGCGGGCGCCGGCCAGCGCCAGGTGCACGGGATCGGCCGGCGGGCGGCTCGCGTTCAGGTGCTCGACGGCGCGCACCAGGTCGCAGGTCCCCTTGTCGGGGTCCAGCGCCCCGAGCTGGCCGACCAGGGGAACCTCGGGCCCCAGGCCGAGCGCGGCGCGGGCGCGGTCGCGGTCGCCGCCGGTGACCTCGGCGGGCTCGACGGCCATCGGCAGCACGAGCAGCCGAGCGCGGTCGACGCCCCAGCCGGCGATGGTGCGGGCCTCCAGCTCGGTCGGCGTGATGACCAGATCGGCCTCGCGCAGCAGCCGACGCTGGTGCGGCCGGGTGTACGTGCGGTGGACCCGGTCGCCGGGGTCGGCGGTGGCCAGGTGCAGGAACGGCGTCAGCACCAGCGGGCAGCCGGCCGCCCGCGCCGTCGTCAGGGCCCCCAGGGCGAAGACGGTGAACGGGAAGCCGACGGCGAACACGGCGTCATAATCCCCGCGCACCCGCTCGATGGCCGGCAGGATCGGCATGAACGACTCCCAGCGACACTGCGTGCGCCAGTGGGGCACGTAGCTCAGCGCCCGGCCCAGGTAGCGCTGGAAGGGGAGGTGCCGCACCGGCAGGCGGTGCACGGTGGCGCCGTCGACGGTCGAGACGGCCGGGGCGTCGACGCGGCGGCGGGTCGGGTCGCTGAAGTAGTGCAGGTCGTGGGCGTCGGAGGTGAAGACGTCGGCGGCGTGGCCGGCGGCGACGAACCGCCGCACCAGGGCGCGGCCGTACCCCTCGGCGCCGCCCAGGCACGGGGCATACCGGTGCGTGAACCAGGCGATCCGCATGCCGTGGCCTCAGCGGCGGTTGGTGGGCGCCGGGGCCCAGGTGACGGCGGGGTCCTCGGGCTGCTGGCGGTCGAAGACGTACACCTTCGCCTGGCCGGGGCCGGCATCGACCGGGAGCGTGATGACCGGGGCGCGGCGGCCGACGAGGTGCCGCAGCAGGTCGCAGTACCACCAGCGGCCCTTGAGGTGCGCGTCGCGGGCCACGATGTAGCGGAGCTCGGGCCGGTTCGGGGCCTCGCGCAGGTTCGTGAACGTGTAGCCGGGGCGGCCGCCGTAGAACTGGGCCCAGCCGGTCACGTCGGCCACGGGCTCGGTCGCGTCGGCGTGCGCCGAGAGCCAGTCGGAGGCGAGCCGGTAGCCGACGAAGTCGCGGTTCAGCGGCCGCAGGGTCTGGGGCAGGGCCCAGGCGGCGAACAGGCCCAGGGCCAGGGCCCAGACGGCGGGCCCGGCGGTGTAGCGGTCGGCCTCCAGGCCGAGCCGGCGCCCGGGGATCACCAGGCCGCCGAGCAGCCCGGCCAGGCCGGCGGCGGCCGCCGGCAGCAGGATCGTGCCCAGCAGCAGCGCGTGCCGGGGCGTGCAGTAGCCGCCGGTGACGTGCAGCCGCCAGAGCGCCAGCGGCGAGACGAGCAGGATCAGCCCCGCCAGCAGCCAGGCCCGCGCGCGGTCGCCGGGGGCCCGCAGGGTCAGGATCAGCCCCAGCGCGGCCAGCGGCAGGAGCGGGATCGTGACCAGGTCGCGCACCGACTCCCAGACGGCCTTGGCCGCGGCGATGGCGGCCTTGAGCTCGCCGGCGTCGGCGTCCATCGGCCGGGCGCGCTCGACGGCGTCGGCCGCCGACCGGGGCGCGGTGCCCAGCAGCCTGGCCACGGCGGGCTTGGTCCCCACGCCCCCCTTCAGGAGCACGAACGGGCCGACGACCAGCGCCGGGCCGATCACGAGCAGGGCCATCGCCGCCCACCATCGCGGCCAGTTCAGCCGGGTGGCGCGGCCCAGCGGCACCAGCAGCAGGGCCCCCACCAGCGCCGCCGGCAGGAGCAGGCCCTCGGGCCGGGTCAGGTACGCCAGGGCGGCCCCGGCCAGGGCCGGCACCAGCCAGCCGAAGGCCCCGTCGCGGAGGAATCGCAGCGCCGCGTAGAACCCGGCGGTCCACCAGAGCAGGAAGGTGGCCTCGCTCATCACGTCGGCCAGCACGTGGCCGGTCGTCGGCACCAGGTAGAACAGCAGCACGCCCAGCCAGGCGCCGCCGGCGCCGAAGAGTTCGAGGGCGACCAGGTACAGCGGCACGACCAGGAGCGTGCCGGCGACGACCGAGGCGCACTGCGCGGCGGCCTGCCAGCCGGCGGGGTCGTCGGCGATGCCCAGGCCCTGGTGGCAGGCGGCGATGGCCAGGGGGTACATGGGGTGGTCGACGCCGCCGAGCAGGCCGTCGCGCCAGGAGCCGGCGGCGATCCGCTGCGCCTGGCCGATGTAGCGGAGGCCGTCGGCGTCGAGGATCGCGGCCGTGCCGGCGAGCCAGCCGAGCAGGGCGGCCGCCAGCACGAGCAGGGCGGCGAGGCGGGCCAGGTGCTGGCTCGGGCGGATCATCGTCAGGTCGCTCCTTCCCTGGAGGGCTCGGCCCGGACGCTCCGGTGCGGGCGATGGCAAGGCGAGGCAACGCAAGGCGGGTGGACTCAGGCGTCGGGGCCGGGGATCGGGGCCGGCTGGCCGGCGAGGGCGGCCTGGGCCAGCTCCAGCACGGCACGGCCGCGGAGCGGGGAGCCGGCCCGCATGGCCGGGGCCAGGCGGGCGACCAAGCCCCAGGCCCGGCGCTCGGCCTGGCGGCCCCGCAGCCGGGCCCAGGCCCCGCGGGCCCGCGCCTCCAGGCCCACGCACCGCGACAGCCAGGGGAACTGGCGGGGCAGGTGGGTGCGGTAGTACAGCAGGAGGCTGTGCCGCGTGATCACCCGCAGCGCCGGCGAGACCGGGCGGCCCTGCAGCGGCCGCTCGTGCACGACCTCCAGGCTGGGGTCGTACCGCACGGTCCACCCCCGGTCGCGGGCCGCGCGGCAGAGGGCGACCTCTTCATAATACAGGAAGAACGCTTCGTCCATCCCACCCACCTCGGCCAGCACCGCCGACCGCACCAGGGCCGCGGCGCCGGTGACCCAGGGCACGGGCCCGGGGCGGGTGCGCCAACCGGCCTTGTACTTTCGCCGGGATCGGGGTAGGAACACCTCGACGACGGCACGGGCCAGGCCCGGCTCGGCCCCCACGGACCCCTGGCGACTGCCGTCGGGGTTCCGCAGGCCGAAGCCGACCAGGCCCACGGCGTCGGCCTTGCGCGTCTCGAGGGCCTCGATCCGCTCCAGGACCCGGCCGATCAGGTCGGGGCCGGCGACCACGTCGGGGTTCAGCAGCAGGAGCCAGGGGCTTTGCGCCGCCCGCCAGCCGGTGTTCACGCCGGCGGCGAACCCGTCGTTGTGCTCGCGGACGATCAGCCGCAGGCCGCGCGGGGCCGGGTCCAGCTCGGGCGGCACCGGGCCGTCGCTGGCGTTGTCGATCACCAGCAGTTCACAGCGGCCGTCGGCCACCTCGGGGGCCCCGGCCAGCGACCCGCCGAGCCGGACCACGTCGGGCCAGCCGTTGTAGTTGACGATCACCACCGCCAGCCGCGGTGGGGTCGTCGCGGGCGGGACCTCCGCCCGGCGGGGGCTGAGGCTCGGGTCCGGGTCCGGGGCAGGGCTCACGCGACCGTCCGTTCCGTTCCGTTCCGTTCCGTTGCCGAATCCTGGGAGTCTGGTCCGGCCTCGAGCGTCCGTTCCGAACCTGCAAGCGTCCGCCCGGCGGTGCCCGGGCGTCCCGGTGGGCCTCCCCAGGCCGGTCGGACGCCAGGCGTCACGGCTCTCCCCCCAGGCGCTGCCACGGGCACCCACAACCCTACGCGATCGCGACGGTTTCCGCCACGGATGGCGGAGGCCACCGGCCGGGCCGCTGGCCCCGCGCCGCCCCCGGGCGGCCGGGACCGCAGTGGCCCGAGGACCCGATCGACCCACCACCGATGGATCGGTGACCGCCATGCTCGAACCACCCGAGTGCACCGGACGTCTGGCCCCGCGACGGCCCTGGCCGTGGCCGGCGCCCGCGCTGGCTCCCCCGGCCACCGCCACGACCCCGGCGCCCACCGGCGCCGGCCGACTGCTGCTCGTCGGCGCCCGCCGTCAGATCCGACCCCTGGCCCGCAGCCTCCAGGGCCAGGAGCGCTGGGCCGGCCTGCCGATCGTCGGGTTCGTCGACCGCTCGGGCCGGGGCCGCCAGCTGGTCGTGCACCCCGGCACCGCGCCGGTCCCCCTGCTCGGGCCGATCGACCGGCTCGGCGAGGTCGTCGACCGCTCGGGCGCCACCGACGTGGTGGTCGCCCTGACCGGCCCCCGCGCCCGCCGGCTGGCGCCGAAGCTCGAGGGCCTGGCCCGCAGCGAGTGCGGGACGCTCCCGTTCCTGGCCGAGGACACGCCGGGCGGGGGGGGCTCCATCGTGTGGGTCACCGACGACGGGACCCGCCGGGCGGTCATCGGCGCGAGCCGGGCGAGCGCGTCCGCCACGCTGC
>CAZUZD010000174.1:0-12611 GCA_964624465.1 uncultured Isosphaeraceae bacterium | reverse complement strand
AGTCAAGAGCCCCTTGAGGCGACGAGCCTCCAGGCGGGTTCAGCGAGAAGTCTCAAGAAAAGAATTCCGGATGGGAGTGATTGGACCACGCAGTCTTCAGATGGATTGAGGGCACCTTCACCCTCGGGATCAAAACGGCCGAGAGCGACACCGAGTGCAAAACTGAGATGATCGGTAACCGGCTCGGGTTCGTACTCAGGCTCATAAGAAGGGAGGGGAGATCCCTGTGCACGATCAATAGCTGCTTGCGCCCATGACTGACAAGACTGCCAAGAAGATGGCCCAGGTTGTCTAAATTCGACCGATGGCTCACGACATGATTCGTGGTCGCTGAATGACGATTTCAGTGCAGCGTAAATTTCAGCAGAACCAGATATATCGAGAAGTGGAAGCCTGTTGACATCCCCGACCTCAAATCCGATACCTGGATTGAGAGAGCTGAGGATCATCCGAGAGACGCTAGCGTTTAGCAGGCAAAGAACCTCTGAAATGGAGTGAGGGAATACAGACGATCCTTTATGGCCGAGGATGCTCCGGTACCTGTGCGCTCGCGCAGTAAACGAACTTCCAATCATCGAAAAGGCGATACCAGGCATGAAATAGTGTCGCCTGTTTTGAATGCTTGTAAAGCCTTTATATTTTCTTTCAAAGCAAACAAGGTATTCCAGGCCTTCGTTGTGCCATGCCGCAACATCTGTGACCTCTTCAAACCAAGTTCGCCCTCGAGCCCCTTTGATGTATGGGACGAAGTGCTTGGTCCGAGGCTCTGGCGACATTGATGGTTCGTTGAATGATTTGAGCCATAGCGAGGTACGACAACACTCCCAAGCCGCTCGTAAAAAGCGGTTATTGTCCGATGTTCTTAGGCCGACTAATCCGGGGTAGCTCGATCCAAGTTTTGGGGAATTGATGTAATGCGTAAGGAAGGGAGGTTCCCACCAGTACACTACTGGAGAGTCTGGTATCAACTGTAATTCAGCCGTAGAGAATTCGAGTAAGCCAACATGGCTTAGTACTGCTGCTTTTTTTCGACGTGTACGCTCTCGGTCATAGGAAGAGTCATTTGGTGATGTTGGCTGCAAGGCCACGCTTTTGAGTTTCGAGGGAACGAATCGGCGAAATACAGAGACGACTACGCTAAGTATATCGTTTGGCACCTCGTCAAAAGCGCCGATAGCAAAGTCTCCCAAAGCGCGAAGCTCAAAAGAGCCTAAAAGCCATAATCGAATTTCGCTGTATTGATTTATGAACATCCAGCTTCGCATGGTCAGTAGCGCGGAAGTGCCCGCCGGCTTCACTAACTCCAATCCGCGTTCAAGGAACGCGGCGTAGAGGTCTGCCTTACCCCGTGGATAGTTCTGGGCGACATAGTTGGTATCCTGCATCTTCGCCGTGCCCTGGTAGGGCGGGTTCCCAACGACCAGATGGTACGTCCCTTCACGGATCAGGCGAACAAACCGAACGCCCGCCGCAAGCTGCTCGCCGCGAAGCCGTAGACCGAGATCGTCGCCGGCCGAATGCCCCGCCAGAAACGACTCCAACCGCCCCAGAACGCTGGCACGGGCTGTGTCGCGATCCAGGGCCAGTCGCTGCTGGGCCGGGGGTGCCCCGCCGAAGAGACGCCCCTGGACTGAATCTGAGGTAAGGCCGTAGGTCGCCTCATGCTGGCGGATCGCCTCATCGACGGCCGTGTCGATCTTGAGCAGGCTGCCGAGGTGGTCTGCATCCCGCAGGGCGTGGACGACGGCGTCGGTCAGGGCCGCCGGGATTCCCGTCTCGCGTTCGACCTCGCGACGCAGCTCGACCAGCGCCGGGTCATCATCGGGCAAGCCACCCAGGCGCAGGTTCGACGCCACCAGATTCAGGCGTTCGGGCGTCGCCTCGGGGCAGGCCTGCTTGGCCTTCAGCCAGAGGGCGGCCGCCGCGATCTGCACGGCACGCGGATCGAGGTCGATGCCGTGGAGGTTGTTCTCGAGGATGTTCTCGACGACCGAGCGAACCGACCAGCGCGGCTGATCCGCCTCGCCCCGGTGCCGTGCCTCTTCGAGGTAGAGGGCCAGCAGCAGATCGAAGAGCACCACCAGGAAGTGCCCCGACCCCACCGCCGGGTCGATCGCCTTCAGGTCGCGGATGCTCTCCAGGGCGTGCTCGACGGCATCGTCGGGGATCGGCTGCGGCAGGTAGTAGGCCCAGCGGCGCTCGGCGTCGGTGTGCAGCGGCATCAGGTCGGTCAGCGCGACCTCGCCCGACTCGCGCTTCGCCCGCCACTCGACGCGGCGCTGCTCCAGCCGGTCGAGCGTGCCGTCGGCCTTGACCTCGGCCGTCCAGCCGTGCTTCTGGCAGATCGCCAGCCACATCGGCCCCAGGCTGTTCTGGAGCAGCCAGTCCACCATGTAGCGCTCGGTGAACATCTGCGTCTTGCTGGCGATCTCGTGCGCCGCCAGCTTGCCGCCCGCGTTCAGCTTCGCATCGAGGGCTTCACGCTCCGGATCGTTCCAGTACTGGTAGACCCAGCCCAGCGTCATGTCGTCCGTCCAGCAGGACGCCAGCCCGGGTGCGTCGAGCGCCTCCACGACGTGCCGCAGCGTCGCCGCCGGCACGGGGATCAGCTCCGCGATGCCCGCGGGCCCGTAGAGGCCCGGCAGCTCGGCCGCGAGATCCTCGAATACCAGCCGCAGCAGGAAGCCGTACCCCTCGGTCTCATCCCCCCGGACCAGCTCGGGTGCGAGCGAGCGGAAGTCCTTGTATCCCGGGCTCTCCCAGCCGCCGGTGACGACCGCCGGCTTCTGCAACCCGGCGGCCTCCAGCAGCCTCAGGAACAGGACCCGATTCAGGAGCGTGTACGCCGCCTGCTTCTCGGCGTCGCGGCGCATGTCGTCCCGGGTGCGTTTCGCCTGTCCACGACCGGCCTCGGCCCGTTCCTGCTCCTCGATCCACTGAACCAGCCGCTTTCGCCTGGCCCGCGAGGCCTCCGAGAGCCCGGCGTCATGCAACGGCGCGCCGAACCGGTAGGCGGATTCGGCGGCGTCATGCAGATTCGCCAGCAGCCGGGACCGCAGCGCGCGGATGGTCGCGGACAGTTCGCGCTTGGCTTCGGGCGTCATCGACATCGTGGGTCGTTCCGATCATGCGTTATCTATTACAGGATCCGGACCCGCTGCCCGGCCCGGACCTGCTCCAGCAGGCGATCCCGGATGGTGGCGACCAGCGCTTCGACCTCGGACTCGGTTGCGACCTCGCGGTTGCGGACCCCCAGGTCGACCTTCACGATCAGCCGGCGGTCCCCCTCGCTCAGGATCCCGTCGAGCCGCTCGTTCGCCTCGTCCTCGGCGCGCTTGAGCGAGACCTCGAAGGGCTCCTTGAGCGCCAGCAGCGGCGGAGCCACGGCCGCGTCCGTCGTGTTCGTGACGGCCTCGGTGAGCGGGCGGAGTACCTGGTGGGCCTTGTCCGCCGTGAGGGTCCCGAACCCGTCGCGGGCCTTCACCCGATGCCTGGCCTGCTCGACAAGCTGTTCCTGCCACTGGAGCAGGCGACCCCGCTCGGCCGCGTAGGCGGCCAGCACGGTCTTCCGATCGGCCTCGATCGAGCGGATCTCACGCCAGGGGTGGCCCTGGCTCAGCTGCTGATCGATCCGCTGGGCCGCCTGGTCCAGGTCCCCTTCGAGTGGCGCCAGCGCCCGCAGCTGGGCGATCTGGAAGGCCTGGACATCGGCCGCCTCCCGGACCGCTCGCACCGCCTCGTCGGTGAGCTCGGCGTCGAAGAGGTTCAGCATCTTGACGCCGTCCTGGAGCGCATCCAGGTGCCGCTTGACCAGCATGACCGTCGGCTTGGTCTGCCGGCAGCTCCGCACGCAGTTCTCGAGGGCGTCCCCCAGCTTGCCCAGCTCAGGCGGCACCTGACGCGAGCCCGGGAGCCGGTCCAGCTGGGCGAGGACCGCGCGCAGCCGCTGGGCCTGGGCGGGGAAGAGGTCGGAGACGGCGTTGGCGATGGCGTCGTCGTCGCGCTCCATCAGCCGCTCGAACTCGCGTTCGAGGAACTTGCAGATCCGGTTCCGGGCCGGGACCCCCACGTCGTCCTCGCCCGCCGGGAAGTACGACGCTCGCTTGAAGTCGCGATCCTTGTCGAAGAGGTCGCGGACGCCGGCATCGCGGATCGCCGTGATCTCGGCGCCCCCCTCGGGCTGAATCCGGAGCTTGCCCCCCCGCAGCAGGCCAGCGACGCAGGCCTTCACCACGTTGGGCGTGTACCCGTACGGCGGCCCGCCGAAATTCGTCAGCAGTGCGGTGCCGCCGAGCCCACCCTCGGACTCGATGTACTCCAGGACCCGACGCGGCACCACACCACTGCACGCCGCGACGTAGCGCCCCGAGTCGAGTTCCAGGATGCCCAGCTCCCCGGCCAGGAACTTGGACGAGGGCCCCGAGAGGTCATGGTCGACGAGTTGCAGGACCTCCTGCGGAGTGATCGCCGTCGCCACGAAGTGCGGGTAGAGCTCCGGCAGCACCCGCTTGCCGGCGGCCAGCACCGCCTTGCCGAACGAATCGCCCTGTTCCTCGGGCGAGAAGGTCCGACCCCGGAAGTAGAACCGACCCGCCATCCAGGCCGAAGCCACCGCCAATTGCAGCTCTTTATGGAGGTCCTCGGCCCGGTTCTCTTCCTGTTGGAGGAGGAGTTTCCGGGCGGGCACCAGCGACTCGCGCCGAGGCCGGTACTTGGCCACCATGCCCTGCGACCGCTGGAGCTCGCGGGCCTTCTCCTCCATCAGGTCAGAGCTGCCGCAGACCCAGACCAGCCGGTCCTTGAGCGCCTCCTCGGCGCTCCGCTTCACCCAGGTACTCTCGGTCCGCTCGTCCCGGGCCAGGAACCGGAAGTCGACCACGACGGTCGCATCGTCGCGGGCGTCGGCGATCGTGATGTCGTCCACGCGCCGACCGTCCGAGAAGCGGCCCGTCCACGGGAAGGGGCGGCCTTCGAGCCGCGGTCGCTCGGGGCCCGCCAGCAGGAGCTTGAGTGACTCCTGGACCAGGGAGCCGATCTCCTCGCGTGCGACGCCGATATCCTTGCGCTCGCGATCCCACTCCTCGCCGGCCGTGGACTGGATCTTGTAGCCGGTCTTCTCCGAGTAGCCGAGCAGGTTGCGACGTCGGAGGTCTTCCAGGGCCTCCGTGACCTCGGCGACCCGGTTCCCTCGATCGATCCGGTCGTAGAGGCACTGGGCGACGAACCTGGCGTCGGTGGGCAGGACGTCCTGGATCAGCTCCAGCAGCGCCACCACCTTCGCCACCTTCCGGGTGACGTCGGTCGGGTCGTTGGCGCACTGGTTCAGGATGCGTGCCATGCTCGACTGCACGTCGGAGTCGAGCGCGGTGTGCTGGACCTCGTAGACCTGGTCGAGGGTCACGAGCGAGCCGACCGCCATGTCGGCCAGCTTCCGGTCGCGGAACAGCTCGCCCAGGAGCTGCAGGAGCCCGCGGATCGCCTGGTCGTCGCCCTGCGCCCGGGCGGATCGGGTCCGGAGCGCCGTCGTGATCTGGAGCAGCAGCTCGACGTGGCCCGGCAGCATGGGATAGACGTCGACGAACTCGTCCGCCGTGATGTCGTCGCAGCCGTAGGCGAAGAGCTTCAGGTCGGCCCGGTGCTTCTCGAACAGGGCCCGCAGCGGCCCCACGGCCTCGGTCCGCTTCTGGAGGAGCCGCTTGTGCACGACGTCGCGGATGTTCGTGGCCGCCAGGTGCACGCGGAGCTTGGGCGGGAACCGGTCCTTGGCCCAGATCAGGAACGAGTCGTCGGCCTGCTCGTCGAGCTTCTGCTGCCCGAGCGCCAGCAGCCAGACCTTCCCCTTGAGGCTCGATCCGAGGGCGGTCGCGAAGGCGCGGAGCCGGTCAACCCGATCTTTGTTCGAGAGGACGTACTGCGAGACCTCGTCGACGACGAGGAACAGGGTCGCTCCCGGCTTGCGGAACTTGAGCATGTCGCGGATCGCGGCGACGGCCTCCTCGGGCGAGTCCGCCCTCGGATTCGTGCCGGCCCGGCTCATGTACCAGCTCATCGGGTCGGTGTACTTGTCCGGATACAGCTTCGAGAGGACGAGCGAGAAGTCTTCCTCGGCGAGTTGCCTGTCCTTGAGCTCGGACCAGGGGCGTTCCAGCACCCAGGCGGCGGTCTCCTGGAACTTGCCCCACTCGTTGTCGCGTTCGAGCTTCAGCTCGAAGTCGGCGACCAGCGGCTCGGACGAGCAGTAGCCGAGCCGCTGCTGCACCTGACGCACCGCGGCCGAGTGGATGTGCTCGTTGTCGCGGGCAATCCCGCCGATGTCGAAGACCACCGAGAGGGGGTCGACCTTGCTGCGGAGCTTGTTCCAGGCCGTCCGCAGCTCCTCGGATCGGGGCGTGACGTCGCGGCGCAGCAGCGCCTCGGCCAGCGAGTTGCCGTCGGGCAGTGCGACTCCGTCGAGTGCCAGCCCGAAGAGCTTCGCGAAGCTCGACTTACCGGAACCGTAGAAACCCGAGATCCAGGCGTTGGGCAATTCCGGCCCGCCCGGCTTGTCCAGCTCGGCCACGATGGCCCGCAGCAGCCGGACGTACTGCTCGTGAATGCCCTCGGGCACGCGGCGGTGGTTGGGGTGATCCTCAGGCCAGCCGCCGGTGATGATGTACTCCGAGACCTCGCTGGCGAGCTTCTCGGGGGCCTTCTCGTGGAAGTAGACGACCGGCGGGATATCGCGCGTGACGTCGGAAATAAATAATTCGCGGATAATCACGGCCAGCCTCAGGGATAAATACGGGGCCGATAGTCATTATCGGGGTTCAGCATCCCCATGAACGAGAGCCCCGTCGGTCCCTGACGCTTGCCCGGGTAGAGCAGCACGACAGGCACGTTCCGGGTCCGGCCGTCGAGATGCCGGAGCAGCGCCGACGTCCGGAAGAACGGGTAGATCGCACCGGCCCGCCCGATCAGCGCGAGCGTCCGGTCCACGAGCTCGGGGTTCTGGTCCGCGTACTCGCAGATGACCCGGCTGCAATCGGCCGCGATCCCGTCGGGCCCTTCGATCAGCGGGGTCAGCTTGCTCTTGAGGTAGTTGAGGCCCCGGCCCGCGTCGAGTTTGGAGGTGCTGCGCTCCATCTCGATCACGCGGCGCACCCAGTCATCGCCGAGGTCGCGGACCCGGTCCAGCAGCAGCTTCTGCAGGTTCACCGAGAAGACGATCCAGCCGTTGGCGATCAGCTCGGAGCTGAGCCGACGGACCTCGCCTCGGAGCTCGAACTCCTTCTCGGGCTCGTACTGGACGATGGCGAAGCGGTAATTCCGCATGGTGCTGATCCGGGGCCCATCCTCGTGGATGAGGTCACGCCGGAGCGCCGAGAACGCTTCCTGGAGCGGGGTGCGGTCGAAGAGCGGGGTGTTCGACATCAGGCACCCTCCGCCCGCGCTCGCGTCGCATGGGATTGGCCGGCCCAGCCCTCGAGGTCGGCATACTTCCAGCCGAATTCGACCAGGTCGCCCTGGCGGCGGAACTTGAGTGCCGCCAGGCCCCGCAGGCGGTCTTCCAGCGTGCCGTTCTGGAGCCCCACGGATGCGGCGTACGGGTTGTCGAGCAACGTCCCCTCGAAGCTCACCCCCCTCAGCAGGTACATGAGGTAGGTGAGGGCGGCATCATTGACCCTCGGATACTTCAGCGGCCGAGGGTCCCGGGTCGATCCGATGAGCCCCGCGGTACGGGCCGCCGACAGCAACTTGCTCGCGAACTGGATCCGGGTCGCCATGTTCCAGCGTTCCGGGGCCTGGTCGCCGACCCAGGCGATGGCCAGCGGGTGCGTGATGGTGCCCCGGCCGCCGGCGACGCGATCGACGAGGAACGACCCGGTGAAACGGCGATAGAGCGGGTCGGCGAGCTGCAGGTGCCAGTGGCAGATGAGCCGCCGGGTGTCCGGTTCCATCTCCTCCCAGGCGGCCAGGGCCCGGAGCGCCGAGGCGTAGGCGTCAAAGCGGGCCCGGAAGTTCGCGAGCAGGATCTCCACCCGCCCGAGGCTCCTCGCCCCGAACCAGTACTCCTCGAAGGCTCGGCGAGGCGTGATCTCAGCGCCGACGGCGTGGGGCCAGTAGGCGCGGGCCGCCTCGTCCTCGAGGGTGCATTTGAGGATCCGGGTATGGAGGGCCGTGACCTCGGCGGGTCGTTCCGTCACGGGTTCCTCCGGAAGTGGGGCAGGGGGTACTCGCTCCCCAGTGGTACCAGCGCGGCGACCAGCTTGTGGGCCTTGAGTTTGAACGAGTCCAGCGGCTCGTCCTTGAGGCGCCGTCCAACCGGGGCCTTCGCCACCTCGGCGGCCCCCTGGGCGCCTGCCCAGGCCGAGAAGCGTTCCTGCCGCCACTCGTCGGAGACCACGTCCTTGAGCCCCGGCAGGGCATCCAGGGGGGCGTTCCCGGAACCCTTGAGCTCCAGGAACCGTTCGTCGAGCCGCTCGTCGACCTCGAAACCGAACCGGAAGAGGGAGATGATCCGGTCCGGGTCGTGATCCTTGCCGCGTACCTCGGCATCTTTCCGCCGCGCCGCCTCCCGCGCGGCCTGGAACGTTGCCCAGCGCCAGGTGCGAGGCAGGAGCCTCTGGAAGAGGTCCTGGCCCCCAAACTCGCTGGTGAGGTCGGACCGCCACCACGCCAGGCGTGGCTCCTCGCCCGCCTCCCCGGCCCAGGCGACCGCGAGCTGAAGGGTCAGGATCTCGTCGAGCTCGGACCGGGAGATCACGGTCCGGCCAGCCGGTCGAGCGATGTCCCCTGAGGCGTGACTCAAGTGCTCGCCCCCCGCTTGAATTGGAGCGACCGTCCGATGCGCCCGAGCGAATCCAGGGCACTTCACCGCGATCGATTGCCTTTGCCTCAGGGGATCCGCCGGTTGGCCATCGATACCCCATGGGACCGCTCATGCTTTTGTGCAACTGGTCCTTGGCAGTCGTTTTCTACCGGTCACGGACGTTCCGGTCAATCGGGTTCAACAAGCTCCGGTACAGCGATTTCGGCTTTATCCCAAGTCCGGATCGGGGCTTCGGAAGTGGACGTCCTCCGAGCGTCGGCTCCGATTCCGCTTCGGCGAAGGGCGATGGCTCAGGGGCGACCTCATGGATTTGCCGTACCTGAAGGCCCGCCCTGGGAACCCGCTCCGCAAAGTCTACGGTCGCGGTCGACACGGACTCCTTACCGATGCCGAGCCTCAACGGAAGCTGGCCGGGATCTGCCGTCCTTGGTGAACGGTCGGCCCAACCTCGAGTCTTTCCTGGACCGTTGGCTGGCACTGGCTTGGGCTAAATCGGGTGCGAAATTCTGGCAGTAAGAAGTGATCCGGAGGCTTTGCCCCCGGACTCCAGGAATTCCGATACCGAGCGATCCGATCGGTCGCCATCGTGAACCCGGCTTTTCGGAGACCAAATCCGTGTCCCACGTCGTCACCATCCGCGCCGAGCTGCGCGACCCGACCGCGCTGGCCGATGCCTGCACCCGGCTCGGCCTGCCCGCGCCCCAGGCCGGCACCGCCCGGCTCTTCAGCGCCCAGGGGACGGGCCTGCTGATCCGCTTCCCCGGCTGGCACTACCCGGCCGTCGTCCAGCCCGAGCAGGGCCGCGTGCTCTTCGACACCTACGAGGGCCGCTGGGGCGACCCGGCCTGGCTCGAACGGCTCCAGCAGGCCTACGCCGTCGCGAAGGCGACCCGCGAGGCCCGACGCACCGGCCACCGCGTCGTCGAGCAGCGGCTCCCCGACGGCTCGATCCGCCTCACCCTGCACGCCGGCGCGGGAGGTGCCCGATGAGCCGGCCCACCATCACGATCACCGTCGACCCGAAGGGCGGCGTCACCGTCGCGACCCGCGGCTATGCCGGCACAGCCTGCCTGGTCGCCACCCGCGCGCTGGAGCGGGCCCTGGGTCGGGTCCTGGTCGACCAGCCCACGCCCGAGCTGCATCTGCCCCGCAGGGCCGCCGATCCGACGCGGCTGCGGACCGACTCCTGAGCCGATCGCCAGCCTCCCGCCCCAGCCTCCATCCTTCGCTCCCCAACCACCCGAAGATCACCACCGATGGAGACGCCCCATGACGCTCACCGAGCGCCTGGAGGAGCTCGTGCGCGCCGGCTTCCCCGGCGTGTACGTCACCTCGCACGAGCACGACGACGCCCTGGCCGACATCGCCGCCCTCTGCCGCCGCAAGAGCTGGCCCCTGGCCGCCTGGGACCTCGACCACGGCCTGGTCCGGCCCAGTTCGCCGGCTGGCACCGACATCCCCGCCCCCGACCTCGGCCCGGGACCGGCCGACCCGGTGGCCGCCCTGCGGGCGCTGCCGGGGCTGGCCACACCGGACGGTGCGGCCCTGCTCGTGCTCCGCAACCCGCACCGCCTGCTCGGCTCCCCGGAGCTGATCCAGGCGCTGGACACCGCCCTGGCGGCCGCCAAGCCGGCCCGCCTCTGCGTCGTCATCCTGGCCCCGGTGTGCTCGCTACCGCCGGAGCTGGAGCGGCAGTTCGTCCTGGTTGAGCACGAGCTGCCGGGCCGGGACGCCCTGCTCGGGATCGCCCGTGGCGTCGCCACCGAGCCGGGCGAGCTACCCGCTGGCGCAGAGCTCGATGCCGTTCTGGAGGCCGCCGCAGGCTTGACCCGGCTGGAGGCCGAGGGGGCGTTCGCGCTGTCCCTGGTGCGGTATGGCCGGCTGGAGCCGCCGGCGCTCTGGGAGCTGAAGGCCCAGGCGCTCAAGCGCTCGGGCCTGCTGAGCCTGCACCGGGGCGGCGAGAGCTTCGCCGACCTGGGCGGCCTGCAGGCGCTCAAGGCCTTCTGCTCGCGCGCCCTGCGGCCGTCTCGGCGGCCCGATGTCCAGGCCCGGGGCCTGCTGCTCCTGGGCGTGCCCGGCACGGGCAAGAGCGCGCTGGCGAAGGCGATCGGCACCGAGACCGGCCGGCCCACGATCGGTCTCGATGTCGGCGCGCTCATGGGCTCGCTGGTGGGCGAGACCGAGAGCCGGGTCCGCTCGGCCCTGCAGCAGATCGACGCCATGGCGCCCTGTGTCGTGCTGATCGATGAGGTCGAGAAGGCGCTGGCCGGCGGCGCCGATGGCGGCCGGGGCGACTCGGGCGTCGGGGCCCGCCTGTTTGGCGCACTGCTCTCCTGGCTCAACGACCGCACGGCCGACGCCTTCGTCGTCTGCACGGCCAACGACGTCAGCCGGCTGCCGCCGGAGTTTGCGCGGGCGCAACGCTTCGACGGCATCTTCTTCCTCGACCTACCCGGGCCCGAGGGCCGCGAGGCGATCTGGCGGCAGTACCTGGCCCGCTACGGCCTCGACCCGATGCAGGCCCGGCCCGACTGCGCGGGCTGGACCGGCGCCGAGATCCAGGCGTGCTGCCGGCTGGCGGCGCTGCTGGACGAGCCGCTGCGGGTGGCCGCCCGCCAGGTCGTGCCGGTGGCCCACACGGCCGCCGAGTCGATCGAGCGGCTGCGGGCCTGGGCGGCGGGGCGCTGCCTCGACGCCGATCGGCCCGGGCTCTACACCCGCGGCCCCGAGCCGAAGTCGTCCCGACCCGGCCGCGGCCTGCGGGCCCGGCCCTCCGAGAACTGAGCGGACCGGCAGCGCCCGGTCACCACTGACGCACCCCCCATCGCGGCGGGGCGATCGACCCACCCTGGGCCGGCCGCCCCGCCGTGTCGTTTCCCCACCCCTGGAGCCGCACCCCGGATGACCACGCTCATGAACGCACCGACCTCGATCGCCGACCGCCCCCGTGGCGCCGACACCGACCGCGACCGCCAGACGGCCTCCGAGCCCGCCGAGCGGCTCCGCACCACCATGGCCGCCTGCCGGGTCCGCTTCCGCTGGCCGGGCACCAGTAGGGCCCTCTCCGCCGGCCAGCGGGCCCTCGCCGCCGAGGCCTTCGACGCCGACGCCCAGCGGCTCTCGGCGGCCAAGAAGCTGCTCGACACCGGCCACGACGCGTACAGGGCCGTCACCGCCGTCCGCAGCCGCGTCCAGGACTACTGGCGCGCCGGCTCGCTGCCGTACCCCGAGCCCGGCGTGCGGCTCTTGCCCCGCGACCGCCTGGAGGAGTTCGCCGCCCGCATGACCGGCCTCCGGGCCGAGCTCGAGCTGGCCGCCGCGGCGCTCGACCGCCAGTACGCCGCCTTGCGGGACGACGCCCGGGCCCGGCTGGGGTCGCTGTACAGCGAGGCCGACTACCCGCCCAGCCTGGCGGCGCTGTTCGGCCTGACCTGGGACTTCCCCTCGGTCGAGCCGCCGGCGTACCTGCTCGCCCTGAGCCCGGGCCTCTACGAGCGCGAGCAGGCCCGCGTGCGGGACCGGTTCGAGCAGGCGGTGACGCTGGCCGAGCAGGCCTTCACCGAGGAGCTGGCCGGCCTGGTCGAGCACCTGGCCGGTCGGCTCACGGGCACCGGTCCCGAGGGCCAGGTGCTCGTGTTCCGCGACTCGGCGGTGGGGCACATCCAGGAGTTCCTGACCCGGTTCCGGGCGCTGAGCGTGCGGTCGGACCCGGAGCTGGAGGCGCTGGTGGACCGGGCCGGCCGGCTGGTGCGGGGCGTGACCGCGCGCGAGCTCCGCGACAGCCCGCCGCTGCGGCAGCGGG
>CAZUZD010000173.1:2940-12670 GCA_964624465.1 uncultured Isosphaeraceae bacterium | reverse complement strand
CGACGCCGCGGCGATGGACAAGGTGTTCGCCGAGCACCGGCCCGAGGTGGTCGTCCACTTCGCGGCCGAGAGCCACGTCGACCGTTCGGTGCTCGACGCGACCGCGTTCGTGCGCACCAACGTGATCGGCACGCAGGTGCTGCTCGACAAGGCGCGCATCTACAAGACGCAGCGCTTCGTGCACGTCAGCACCGACGAGGTCTACGGTTCGCTCGGCGCCTGGGGCTACTTCACCGAGGAGACGCCGATCCAGCCGAACTCGCCGTACTCGGCCAGCAAGGCCGGCAGCGACCTGATGGTGCGCGCGGCGATCCACACGCACCACATGGACTGCGTGATCACGCGCTGCTCGAACAACTACGGGCCGTACCAGTTCCCCGAGAAGCTGATCCCGCTGATGATCCTCAATGCGCTCGAGGGCCGGCCGCTGCCGGTCTACGGCGACGGCCAGAACGTGCGCGACTGGCTGTACGTGGAGGACCACTGCGACGCCATCTGGCGGGTGCTCGACGACGGCCGCGTGGGCGAGTCGTACAACATCGGCGGCGACTGCGAGCGCACGAACCTGCACGTCGTCCACGCCATCTGCGACCTCGTCGACCGCCTGCGCCCCGGCCTGCCGCACGCGCCCTGCCGCTCGCTGATCACCTACGTCAAGGATCGCCCCGGCCACGACCGCCGGTACGCGATCGACGCGGGCAAGATCGCCGGCGAGCTGGGCTGGCGGCCCCGGCAGGAGTTCGAGGAGGGCCTGGAGCGCACCGTGCGCTGGTACCTGGAGCACCCCGAGTGGATCGCCCGCGTCCACTCGGGCGCCTACCGCGAGCGCCTCGGACTCGGCGACGACGCCGCCACGACGGAGACCCCGCGATGACCTACGACGGCCCGATCCGCAAGGGGATCATCCTCGCCGGCGGCTCCGGCACCCGGCTGCACCCGATCACCCGCAGCGTCAGCAAGCAGCTGCTGCCGGTCTTCGACAAGCCGATGATCTATTACCCCCTGTCGGCGCTCATGCTCGCCGGCATCCGGGACGTGCTGCTGATCACCACGCCCGAGGACGTCGGCCAGTTCGAACGCCTGCTCGGCGACGGCTCGTGGCTCGGCATCCGGATCCGCTACGCCGTGCAGCCGAAGCCTGAGGGTCTGGCGCAGGCGTTCCTGATCGGCCGCGACTTCGTCGGCGACGAGGGGGTGGCGCTGATCCTGGGCGACAACATCTTCTACGGCCAGGGCTTCCAGCGCATGCTCGCCCGCGCCGCCGCCCAGCCCGACGGCGCCACCGTCTTCGCCTACGAGGTGCGCGACCCCGAGCGCTACGGGGTGGTCGCCTTCGATGCCGAGGGCCGCGCCGTCTCGATCGAGGAGAAGCCGTCGCAGCCGAAGTCGCGGTTCGCCGTCACCGGGCTGTACTTCTACGACAACCAGGTGCTGGACATCGCGGCCAACCTCAAGCCGTCGCCCCGCGGCGAGCTGGAGATCACCGACGTGAACCGCCGGTACCTGGAGCGTGGTCAGCTCCGGGTCGAGCAGTTCACCCGCGGCTTTGCCTGGCTGGACACCGGAACGCCCGAGTCGCTGCTGCAGGCGGCAAACTTCGTCGAGGTCCTGGAGTCGCGGCAAGGGCTGAAGGTCGCCTGCCTGGAGGAGATCGCCTTCCGCCGCGGGTTCATCACCACCGACCAGCTCCTCACCCTGGCCGACGGCCTCCGCAACGCCTACGGCCAGTATCTCCGCGCCCTGGCCACGACCGGGGCCTGACCCGCCCTGCGCAGGCTTCTGCCCAGCGTCGCGCGGGCCATGCCCACCAGCATGAGGTTCCGGCCCCAGCCCGAGTGGCACACCCGCGTCAGACGCGGGGGCCGCTCGGGAGAGCCGGGGGGCAAGACCGGAATCAGGGGGTGGTCTTGGGGCTGGGCTGGCCGCTGGTGCCGGTGGCGGGCGGCGGGTTGTCGCCCGACTGCTTGGTCTCGGTGGTGACCTTCTCGGTGGTGGTGCCGCCGGGGCCGGTCTGCTTGACCTCGGTGGTCTTGGAACTCTCGTCGCTGCAGCCGACGAGGCCGGTGGAGGCCGACAGGGCCAGGCCGAGCGCGATGGCCAGCGCGGTCAGACGCTTCATGGTGAAATGCTCCTGAATGGCTTGCGTGGCAAGCGTCCGTGCCGCCGGGACCCTCGGCCCGCCGTGGGCCGTGGCCGGGCACGACAGGTCCCCCCACCGCAACCCCGGTGCCAAGCCGCTGCCGCTTGACCGACTCCGATGCGCCCCTTTAGGCTCGCCCCGGCCCTCGACGGCTCCCGCCCTCACCGTCCCCACTCCGGCCCGGCGCGTTCCATGAGCCACCCGACCCCGTCCCGGACCGCCCTGGTGCTCGGCCTCGGCCTGGGCCTCGCCGCCATCGCCGCCGCGCGCCCGCTGCCGACACCGGGCACCGGCCCCGCCGTGCCCCCGGTCCAGGAGGCCGGGCCCGATCCCGCCCCGAGGCGGCCGGGCGCCGGGGCGCCCGCGCCCGATCCGGGGCCGCTCCCGGCGCTGACGATCCGCGCCGAGCGACCCGACCTTCAGCTCCGGGCGTTTCTGGCGCTCTTCGAGGGCGCCCGCGCCCCGCACCCCGCCGCGGCGGTGGCCCGCTGGCGGCAGGCGACGGGGCGCGACGACGTGCTGAGCAAGCCCTGGCAGGCGGCCCTGGCAGCGCTCAATCCCGAGATGGTCCGCGAGCTGGCCGTCGCCGACGGGGCCCGGTACCTGCTCTGGCTCGAACCCGACGGCTCGATCCGCTGGTGCCTGACCGTGCCCCACGACGACGGCATTCTCGACGCCCTGGCCACCGCGCTGGCCCTGACCGACGGCGGCGCCGAGGCCGTCCTGGATGGGGCGGCCGTCGACCGCCTGGCCGCCGGACCCGACAGCCTCCGGCTGGCCCGCCGCGGCGACTCCGCGGTCCTGGCCCGTTCCCGCGCCGAGCTGACCCGCGGCCTGGCCCACCTCGCCCATCCCGACCCGCCCGGGGCCGCGGCCGACCCGCCCGCCACGGGCTGGGACCTGCACCTGGATCCGGCCGCCCTGGAGCCCGCCACCAGCGAGTCGCTCCGCACGGCCGGCCGGCTGCTCCGGGCCCTCGGGCTCGCTGCGCTGGATGCTCGACTCGGCCTCGAAGGGGACCGGGTGGCTCTGGTCGCCCGCGGCACGAGCGAGACACGGGCCCGGACCGGAGCCGATGCGGCCGCGCCGGAGCCCCCCGGTGCCCGAATCGCCCCGGCCTGGCTCGACACCCTGCCACCGGCCGACGACCGCACGGCCCTGCAGGGGTCCCTGGCCCTGGAGCCCGGCGGCGCGACGCTCGATCGCCTGTTCGCCGCGGCCGATGCCCTGGTGCGTCGCGAGGCCGTCCGCACCAACGCCCCCACGCCCCGGGTGCGGCTGAACCTGCTGGCCGCCCTGGCTGGCGTCCGGCCCGAGGTCGACCTCTGGCCCCGGCTGGTCGGCCTCTCGGGCTCGGTCCAGACCGACGCCGACGGCGCCCTGGCCGGGGTCTGGCTCGTGCTGCATGGCCGCGAGCCGGCCGACGCCGAGGCCCTGGCCGATCAGACGCTCCCCCGGCTAGCCCGCGCCGCCCGGCTCGATCGGCCCGAGGGCCCCCCGGAGCGCTCGCTGTCGATCACCCGGCGCGACCGCGACGTGATCCTCCGCTGGGGCCGGACGCCGGACCCCGGGCGCGTCGCGCCGGGGCCCGCACCCCTGGCGGAATTCCTGGCGGCCGGGCCAATCCGTCGGCTGATCGCCGTCTGGCCCGACCGCCTGCCCGGCCTGCGGCCCCCGCCCGGCACCCCGCTGGCCGCCGCCCTGGCCGGGGCGCCGCCCTGGGTCTGGTCCGGCCAGACCGCCGCCGGCGGCTCGATCGACCGCCTCGAATGGCCCGGCCTCCGCGGCACGATCGCCCGCCTGCTCGACGCGCTCCCCCAGGCCATCCCCGACCCCGGCACCCCCCGCCGCCCCTGAGTCGCCGGGTGGTCGGGACCGGGTGCCCGGCTCCCGCCGGCGGCTGGTCGGGGGCGGGGGGGATCGCGTACGCTGACCGGGTCGGTGAGGATGGGGATGGCCGGGGTGGAGCGGGGGGCTGCGGCGCGTGCCGGGGGCCGGTCCGGGGCCGCCGGGGGGTCCCCGGAGCGACGAGTCCGCAGATGCGACTGTTCGACCTGCACATCGGCTGGCCACGGCAGTACTGGGTGGAGCTGGCGACCCCGCGCGACCCCGAGACGGCGGCGGCCGTGGCCTCCCGGCGCGATCGGCTGGCCGGCTACCTCGGCGCGACGGCCGCGGCCCTCGTCGTCTGCGAGCCGCCCGAGGGCCCTGGCCCAGGCGGCGGCTGGGACGGCCTGGAGGCCGAGCTCGCCCGCGCCGAGGCCGAGTTCGCCGGCCGCTGGCTCGCCGATCCGGCCGACCGCGCCCGGCACCAGGCCGAGCCCGCCGACGGCCTGACCTGGGCCGTGGCGGCCGTCGGCGGGCTGGGAGGCCTGGTCACCAGCGGCGACGACCTCGCCCGGCTGCCGCGCCTGTTCGACCGTGGCGTGCGCGGCTTCCGGCTCGCGACGGCGACCGCCCAGGCCGGCGCGCTCGTCACGGCCGACGCGGCCCTGAGCCCGCTGGGCGCCGAGCTGATCCGCACCCTGGCCGCCGCCACGGGCGACGGCCCGGCGCGGGCGATCGTCGACCTGGCCGACCTGCCGGCCCTGGCGGCGCTCGAGGCGCTGGACGTCCTGGAATCGACCGCCGGCCGGGTGCTGCCGCTGTTCAGCCGGGGCGACCCGATGGCCGTGCTGGGTGCCTCGGGCCTGGGGCGGCTGCGAGCCCTGGGCGGGGTGGCGGGATTCGCGGTGGGCGCCCCCTGGTTCACCGAGGCCGGGGCGCTCCAGGCCGCCATCGGCGCGGCGCTCGAGGCCAGCGGCGGGCCCGAGGGCCTGGGCCTGGGCACCGACTGGCTCGCCCTGGCGGCGACCCTGCCCGAGCTGGCGACCGCCGATGCGCTGCTGGCCTGGCTCGCGGCGACCTTCGACGCCCCCACCGCCGCCGCCCTGGCCTCCGGCTCCGCCTGGGCCCTCGTGGGCCGGGCCATCGACGCCCCGTCGGCCTGACCGATCGGGTGCGAACCCGGCCTCCACGCGCGCCGACGGGCGGCGGGGCCGGACGGTTCCGGCGCCGCCGCCCGTTCGGGGCGGATCGGGGCGTGTTTCGCGGCCCTGGTCCCGGGCTTACTGGACGCGGGTGGCGCGGTCGATGCGGCCGAGCAGGTCGGTGTAGATGGCGGAGCGGTCGTCGATCGACTGGACCTTGCCGATCATCTCGCGGCCCAGCTCGCCGCGGTTCTCGGAGCCAAGGATCCGCATGACCATCATGCCGTCGCGGACGCTCCAGGTGCCGTTGCGGGTGCTCTCGTCGCGGAACATCCGCTTGAGCGGCTTCTGGTAGTAGCGGGTCGAGATGAACGTGCCGTCCTTGCGGAAGATCGTCAGGCTGTAGCCCTGGCCGTCCTGGTGCCGCCAGGTGCCGACGAGCTTGGTGCGGTAGTCGGCGTCGCGGGCCCGCTGCAGGTCAGCGGCGCTGGGGGCGGCGACCGGGGCGGCGGCGGCGACGGTCGTGGTCGACTGCGTCGGGGTGATCTGGGTCTCGCGGAACTTCAACTCGGCCTCGCGGAGCCGGGCGTCGTCGTCGCGGCGCCTGGCGTCGTCGGCCATCTGCTTGGCGCGGGCCAGGTCGCGCTCGGCCTGCTGCTCCTTGGTGAGCGTGCTGGTGGCGATCGCCCGCAGGGTCAGGAGCATCTCGCCGGATCCGGGGGTCGACGAGAACTCCCGGCGCACCGAGCCCAGGGGCGTCTCGCCCAGGCAGACGACGAGTCGGTCGCCTTCGAACTTGTAGATGCCCCGGACCTGCTCGTTGTCGTCGTTGGTCAGGACGATCGAGCTGGGGGTCGTCGACGGGTCGATCCGGTAGCCCCAGGTCTTCTCCTCGCCGGTGCGGGGGTTGAGCTTGCGGATCGTCCAGCGGGTGATGGTGAACCGGCCGTCCTTGATCAGGCGGTCGCGGACGATGTCGGGGGCGATCTCCTCGCCGTCCTCGATGTACTGGACCACCTCCCAGGCGCCCTCCAGCAGCGCCAGGTCCCGCTGCACCCGCGCCGGGTCGGGCGGGCGGCTGGTGTCACCGAAGAGGGACCCTGCGGTGGCCGCCGGCGGCGACCTGGGCGGGTCGATGGCCGTGCTGCCGGCCGGGGTCTGGGGCTCCGAGACCTTGAGCTTGTCGTCGGTGGCCTGGGTCGCGGCCAGGGCCGCCAGGGCCAGCGTCAGCGCGGACTTGAACATCGAGAGGAACTCCCTTTCCGTCTCAGCGGGGTGAGAATCTGGGTGGACCATCCGGTCGGACGCAATCTTGCCAGATCCGCCCGATCGGGCAAGATCATTCGCGCGATCACCGACCTGACCCGTGGCCTGCCCGGCAATCCAGGCAAGATTCCGGCGCCCCGGCGGGCGGCGGGCTCAGCGGGACTTGCGGCGTGGGCGGGGCACGCGGTTCAGCGGGCCGTACTCGACGCGGACCAGGCGGGCCGGGTCGAGGTGCCGCGCCGCGGCGCGACGGACGGCCTCGGGCCGCACGGCGTCGATCCGCTCGGGCCAGCCCACCGGCTCGTCCAGCGGCAGGCCCCAGCGCTCCAGCTCCAGCAGCCGCTCGGCGCGCTGGCCGACGGTCTGGAAGTCGAAGACCCACGACCCGGCCAGGTAGCGGCGGGCCTCCTCGACCTCGGTGTCGGAGAACGCGCCCCGGTGCACCGCGTGCAGCTCGGCCAGCGCGGCCGCCAGGGCCCGCTCCACCTCCGCCGGCCCGGTCCCCAGCGCGATCCGGAATGTCCCCGGCACCAGGTCGGCCGTGTCGGTGATCCCGCCGCTGACGGAGTACGCCAGGCCCAGCTCGTCGCGGAGCACCCGGCTCAGGCGGTCGGTGAAGCCGGGGCCGGCGCCCAGGATGTAGTCGAGCACGAGCAGGGCGTCGTAGTCCGGGTCGTCGCGGCGGATACCCAGGTGTCCCAGCAGCAGTTGCACCTGCTCGCCGTCGTGCTCGACCCGACGGATGCGGGGCCGTCGCGGCCGGGTCACGGCGGGCAGCGGGCCGGGTTCGACGCCGCCGGGCTGCCAGGGGCCCAGGTGCGTCTTGACCAGCGCCTTGAGCCGGGCCGGCTCGAAGTCGCCGACGGCGACGACGAAGCTCTGCTCGGGGACGAACCAGCGCGCGTGGTGGGCCCGCACGTCGTCGACGGTCAGGCTCGCCAGGTGCCGGGCCGAGCCCCGGCTGTCGCGGCCGAAGGGGTGCTCGCCGTAGATCAGGTTCAGGAACAGCAGGCCGGCGCGGTAGGCGGGGTCGTCGCGGTCGGCCCGGATCTCCGAGGCGATCCGCTTGCGGACGACCGGCACCATGTCGGCCGGGAACGCGGGCCGCAGGGTCAGGTCGGCCAGCACCTCGACGGCCAGCGGCAGGTCCTCGGCCCGCACCCGCAGCGAGGCGCCCGTGGGGTGCACCTCCAGGGTGCCGCCGATGTCCTCGACGGCCTCGGCCAGCGCCTCGGCGGAGCGGGAGCGGGTCCCCTCCTCGCGGAGCCTGGCCGTCAGGTGCGCCAGGCCGGGGCGGAGCTCGCGGACCACGCCGGCGTCGCAGTACAGGTCCAGCGCCACCACACCCGTGCCCGGCCGGCGCTCGCTGAGCAGCCGCAGGCCATTGGGCAGCGTGGATCGCTTCGGGCGGTAGTCGACCAGCCGCGACACCGTGCGGGGGATCGCCAGCGCCAGCGGGCCCGCCGGCGCGGTCGGGGGGCTGGGCCGGGGTCGCGCGGCGGGGGTGGCCGGCTCCAGTGGCAGGATCAGCGCGCCGGGGTCGCCGTCGCCGCGGCCCGGCCGCGCCCAGCCGACGGTCAGGCCGGCGTCGACCAGGTAGCGCGCGGCCACGCGCCGGACGGCCTCGGAGGTGACTCCCAGCGCCGCCTGGTGCTCGATCGGCCAGGCCCGCCAGTCGCCCCAGAGCGCGACCTCGCCGAGGCCGCTGGCCAGGCCGGCCAGATCCTCCTGCTCCCAGCGCCAGGCGGCCTCGAGACGATGCCGGCTGCGGGCCAGCTCGGTCGGGGTGGGGCCCTCGTGCGCCAGGCGGTTCAGCTCCTCCAGGAGGGCCGCCTCCAGCCGGTCGGAATCGGTGTCGGCCGAGGCCTCGAGCTGCACCAGGAACTGGCCGGCGCGCCGGGAAGACTCCTGCGCCGCGTCGACCCAGAGCGCCTGGCGGTCGCGCTCGACGAGCCGGTCCCAGAGCCGACTGCGGCGGCCGCAGCTCAGCAGGTCGGACAGGACGTCCAGCGCCGGCACGTCGGGGTGGTCGCGGGGCACGGTCCGCCAGCCGAAGACGGCGCGGATCACGCCGTCGGGCTCCAGCAGCGTGAACTCGCGGCGGCCATTCTGCGGCGGCTCGGGCGCCGGCGGCGCCGGGCGGGGGGATCGGCCCCGCGGCAGGCCGCCGAAGTGGGCCTCGATCCGGTCCAGGGCCCGCGCCGGGTCCACGTCGCCGACCAGCACGACCACGGCGCCGTCGGGGCGGTAGTGGGTGTGGTAGAAGTCGCGGAGGTCGTCGGCCGTGGTCCGCCGCAGGTCCTCGGGCCAGCCCAGGATCGGGTTGCGGTACGGGTGCACCAGGTAGCTCACGGCCAGGTGCGCCTGCTCGAGCCGGCCGGCCGGGGTGTCCAGGTCGCGGCCCCGCTCCTCGGCGATCACCCGGCGCTCGGCCTCGACCTCCGTCGGGCAGAAGCTCGCCCCCTGCATCCGGTCGGCCTCGACGGCCAGCGCCAGCTCCCAGCGGTCGGCCGGGAAGGCGAACCAGTAGTGGGTGTGGTCCTCGGCCGTCTCGGCATTGGCCTGGCCGGCGGCCAGGAACGTGAGCCGGTCGATCTGCCCCTTGGGGAACCGCTCGGTCCCCTTGAACAGCATGTGCTCGACGAAGTGCGCCAGCCCCGAGCGCCCCGGCGGCTCGTCGACGGAGCCGACCGGGTAGAACAGGTCGCAGAGCACCACCGGCGCCTGGCGGCGCGGCAGGACCAGGGCCTTCAGGCCGTTGGCCAGGGTCCGCTCGACGACCGGCAGGTCGCCCGCCCAGGCCGGCAGGGTCGCGGCGGTCAGGCGTCGGGCCATGGCGTGGCGTTCCTGCGGCTCGGTTCGACGGGGCGCATCCCGCGGGACGCGATCGAGGCCCCAGGTGGAAGCACAGCGGCTGTGCTCCCCGGGTCGGTCGGGAAAGTCTACCATCCCGGGTCGTGACCCGGGCAGGGCAGGCCTTCCGTCGTCATCTTACGGCGCGGGGCCAGCCCGGGGACGCCCGCGGTCACAGTTTGGACCGACCCAGGGAGCGAAACTCCCCCAATGGACGACTGCAATGAAGCGGGGTAGCCCGGACGACTTGTCGTCCGGGTCGCGCAGCGACAGGCGGCGTCGGTCCAGCAGTCCGACCGGGCCAGCGACCGTCCGACCCAGATCGTCCAACCATCCTGAACCGGTTGCCCCATCACGATTGCCGTTGTGGGGGCGGGAGGATCGTCTGCCCGAGGACAATCGGGGGCGCCCCCGACGCCGCCTGTCGCTCCGCGACCCGGACGACAAGTCGTCCGGGCTACCCGGTGTGCTTCCTCGCCGAGCAGCGGCCGGACTCGCACCG
>CAZUZD010000173.1:1403-2840 GCA_964624465.1 uncultured Isosphaeraceae bacterium | reverse complement strand
GTCGTCCGGGCTACCCGGTGTGCTTCCTCGCCGAGCAGCGGCCGGACTCGCACCGCAGCGGATCAGCTTCGTCGGCGCTTCGTGACGGACTCCTGCCTTCCGGTGAAGGGGTTGGTGATCGCAACCCGTTCTTCATCCGACGGCTCGTAGGCCAGGATGTCCGCGCCGACCATCCACAGCTCGAAGAACTTGTCGAGGGCGTAGGCCTGAGGCCCAACAGCGAAATCTTGGAATGTGTAAACGGGATGCCGTAAGTCGCTGCAGTCGACGCACGAGAAGATGTTGCATCCCCACTCGCAGAACGGCAGCAAGCCGCCCGGCCATGCGCGACCCTCCGATTCCTGGTCCTGCTTCAGCACCCCATGTGTTTCCACGAGGTTGCCATGGTCCGAGACGGAGCCCCCTTCGACCCCGATGATCCCGTATCCTGGACCGAAGCCTCCGTTACCCACCCTCACGTAACAGGCTTTGAGCAGAGCCGGGATCCGGAACCCAAGCCTCCGTTCGGCCTCCTCAACCACTTCCGCCGACGCGGTTGCGTATGGCAGTGACGTTCCCCGGGAACTGGCGTGCCCTCTGATGCTCTCAATCAACGATTCATCCATCCCTGGCTCCCTCCGGACTCGATGATTTCGAAGGAGTGGCCGTGGGGCTCGGACGCAGTTGGTACCTGCATCTCTACGCGATCTTGGGACGCTGGTCGATGCAGCTGTCTGGCCCCTCGCGGTACAACTGGTTCGTGGTGGTCGGTTCGCCCGGACAACTTGGTCATCCGGGTCGCGCAGCGACAGGCGGCGTCGGTGCCGCCGGTCGACCATCCACCCGCCATCCAGACCGCCGTCTTCCCGAGGCGTGACCGACGGCGGCAGGTCGTGGACCCGTCGACGGCCTCGCAACAGGCGACGGCCGCCCCGAGCCGCCTGTCGCTCCGCGACCCGGACGAACAAGTCGTCCGGGCTACCCAGTACCTGGGCGTCTGGTTCCGGGATCCCGTCCCCGTCGGCCCCGGCGGCCGGGGTCCGGGGAACTTGCCCTTGCAGCCGGGGGGCCGGGACCGGAGAATTGGACCCTTCAGTGACCACCCGGACGAGGGGTGGTCCGCTTGGCCGCCAGGCCGGCCCACGCCGGTGGGGGTCCAGGTGAGCCGGGGGGGACCCGGGCGATGGGGGCTTGCGAACCTGGTCAGGGCGGGAACGCAGCAGCCATAAGCATCGCCTTCATGCGCTCGGGAGCGCCTCCCCGGCTCACCCGGCCCCTCATCGGGGCCGGCGGCGGCCCGATCGACCGCCGGCCGCCCGGCCCGGGCTACACGGCCCGGACGCCACGGCCCTGCCACGGCCGCTAGGGAGGGCGTCGCCATGGCCCGCGCCAGTGCCAGCAAGTCCGATGCGCCCGACGAACCGCCCGGCACCGCCCCGCGCGGCCGCGACGCCGACG
>CAZUZD010000173.1:0-1393 GCA_964624465.1 uncultured Isosphaeraceae bacterium | reverse complement strand
AGCTCATCATGGAGGGCATCGACGTGCCCCCCG
The DNA here is from genome assembly GCA_964624465.1 of uncultured Isosphaeraceae bacterium. Taxonomy (GTDB): domain Bacteria; phylum Planctomycetota; class Planctomycetia; order Isosphaerales; family Isosphaeraceae; genus CAZUZD01. The sequence continues at coordinate 1,360 of CAZUZD010000173.1, read as the reverse complement.
GCGAGGTCTACGGCTACACCGTCGTCGCCCGCCGCTACCGGCCCCAGCGGTTCGAGGACGTCGTCGGCCAGGACCACGTCGTCCAGGCGCTTCGCAACGCGATCACGCTGCACCGCGTCACCCACGCGTACTTGTTCAGCGGCACCCGCGGCGTCGGCAAGACGTCGATCGCCCGCATCTTCGCCAAGTGCCTGAACTGCGTGCACGGCCCGACTGTGACCCCCTGCAACGAGTGCGACATCTGTCGCGCCATCAGCGTGGGGCAGGACGTCGACGTCATCGAGATCGACGGGGCCAGCAACAACGGCGTCGAGCAGGTCCGCGAGCTCCGCCAGAACGCCGGCCTGCGACCCAGCCGCGCCCGCTACAAGATCTATTACATCGACGAAGTCCACATGCTCTCCACCGGCGCCTTCAACGCCCTGTTGAAGACCCTGGAGGAGCCGCCCGAGCACGTGAAGTTCTTCTTCGCGACCACCGAGCCGACGAAGATCCCGATCACCGTGCTCTCCCGCTGCCAGCGGTTCGACTTCGCCGGCATCCTGCCCGACCAGATCACCGCCACCCTGGCCGAGATCTGCACCCGCGAGGGGATCGAGGCCGACGCCGAGGCGCTCCAGGTCGTCGCCCGCCGCGCCGGCGGCTCGATGCGCGACGCCCAGTCGCTGCTCGAACAGCTCCTCTCCTTCGGCGGCCAGCGGCTCACCTCCGAGCTCGTCCACCGCGCCCTGGGCCTGGCCCCCGACGACCGCGTCCTGGAGCTGCTCGACGCCCTGGCCGAGCGCGACCCCGCGCGGGCCCTGACCCTGCTGGATGCGGCCATCGGCGCCGGCGTGCAGCCGGCCGACGTGCTGGCCGAGCTGCTGGACTTCCTCCGCGATGTCATGGTGCTCGCCACCGGCGCCGACCCGAACATCCTCCGCTCGGCCCCCGGCCAGCGCGAGCGGCTCCGGGCCGTCGCCGGCCGCTGGCCCCTGGACACGATCCTGGCTGCCCTCCAGATCCTGGCCGAGGCGCGCGGCCGGCTCCGCGGCAGCCCGCACGGCCGGCTGCTCGTCGAGATGGCCCTCTGCCGCGTCGCCCGCCTGGAGGACCTGGTCGAGCTCGGCGAGCTGATCGCCAGGCTCGACGGCCAGCCCACGGCGGGCGCCCCCTCGGGGGCGCCCTTAAAAAAAAAGCCTCTAGCGCCTGAACCGGCGCCCGTCACCCCCCGGATCGAGCCGCCCGCCGAACCCACCCCGGCCCCGGCCATCCAGGCGCTCGTGGCGGCCCCGGCCGCCCCGGTCCGCGTCCCCCCGCCGCCCCCCTTCGAGGTGGAACCGGCCCCGACGGCCAGCGCTCGCCCGCCGGTCGCGACCCC
>CAZUZD010000172.1:0-12758 GCA_964624465.1 uncultured Isosphaeraceae bacterium | reverse complement strand
GGCGCGGGGGGGATTGGAGCTGGAGGGGGGGCCGGCGGGGCGATCGGCGGGGGTGGGCGGGTTGTCGATGGTGTGGACGTAGCGGCCCTCGCTCAGGGCCTTCTGGCTGCGCTGCATGCGGGCCTGGAGGGCGGCCCTGGGGGGCTGGGCGGGGATCAGGGCGTCGCAGCCCGAGCCGATCAGGTCCTGGCGGCCGGCCTGCATCAGGGCCTCGCGGACCTCGAAGTAGTTCTCGGGCTTGAAGAACTGCAACAGGGCTCGCTGGAGCTTGCGGTCCTGGAGCTTCCGGGCCGTGTACACCTCCTCGCCCGTGTGCGGGTCGATGCCGGTGTAGTACATGCAGGTGGCGATGTCGAAGGGCGCGGGGATGAAGTCCTGCACCTGGTCGGGCCGGTAGCCGTTGCGCTTGAGGAACAGGGCCAGCTCGATCATCGCGTCGAGGTCGCTGCCGGGGTGCGAGGCGATGAAGTACGGCACCGTGTACTGCTTCGGCTTGCCGGCGGCCTGGCTGGCCTCGCGGAAGGCGGTGTCGAAGCCCTTGTAGTCGTTGATGACCGGCTTCTTCATCAAGGCCAGCACCTCGGGCGAGGTGTGCTCGGGCGCGACCTTCAGGTGGCCGCCGACGTGGTGCGCGGCGAGCTCCTGCATGTACTCCGGGTCGAGCTGCGCCAGGTCCATGCGCACGCCGGAGGCGACCAGCACCTTGCGGATGCCGTCGACCTCGCGGGCGTCGCGCATGAGCTGCACGAGCGGGCCGTGGTCGGTGCCCAGCAGCTTGCAGATCTTGGGGTGCACGCACGAGAGCCGCTTGCACTTCGCCTCCACCTCGGGGCGCGTGCAGCGCATCTGGTACATGTTGGCGGTGGGGCCGCCGATGTCGGAGACGACCCCCTTGAAGTCGGGGTCCTGGCCGAGCTGCTTGAGCTCGGTGAGGATCGACTCCTGCGAGCGGGACTGGATGATCCGGCCGTGGTGCGCGGTGATCGAGCAGAAGGTGCAGCCGCCGAAGCAGCCGCGCATGATCGTCACCGAGTCCTTGATTGCCTCGAACGCCGGGACCTTGTCCCCCCGGTACATGGGGTGCGGCCGGCGGGTGTACGGCAGGCCGTAGATGCGGTCCATGTCCTCCTGGCTGATCGGCAGCCCGGGAGGGTTCACGACGATCGCCTGGCGGTCGTGGAACTGCACCAGCCGCTTCGCGTTGAGCGGGTTGGTCTCGTTGTGGATGATCTTGGTGGCGCGGGCGAAGGCGACCTTGTCGGTTTTGACGTCCTCGAATGACGGCAGAACCAGGGCATCCTCGGGCGGCGGGGTGCTGGCGCCCAGGGCGTAGGCCACGCCGCGCATGTCGCGGAGGTCCTTGACCGTCTCGCCAGCGGCCAGGCGGCGGGCGATCTCGACGATCGGCTGCTCGCCCATGCCGAAGACGACGAGGTCCGCCTTGCTGTCGAGCAGGATCGAGCGCTTGACGGTGTCGGACCAGTAGTCGTAGTGGGCCAGGCGGCGGAGGCTGGCCTCGACGCCCCCGGCGATCACGGGCACGCCGGGGAACGCCTCGCGGGCCCGCTGGCAGTACGGCATGGTGGCGCGGTCGGGCCGCAGGCCGATGCGGCCGCCGGGGCTGTAGGCGTCGTCGTTGCGGACCTTCTTGTTGGCCGTGTAGTGGTTGATCATGCTGTCCATGTTCCCCGCGCTCACGGCGAAGAACAGCCGCGGGCGGCCGAACGTGCGCCAGGGCTCGGCGCTTCGCCAGTCGGGCTGGGCGAGCACGGCGACGCGGAACCCGGCGGCCTCGAGCACCCGGGCCAGGATGCCGTTGGCGAACGAGGGGTGGTCGACGTAGGCGTCGCCGGTGACGAAGACGATATCGACGGCATCCCAGCCGCGCTGGTCCATCTCGGCCCGGGTCGCCGGCAGGGGCGGCAGGGCGATCGGCACCAGCGTGAGCTCGGGCATCATGGTCGGCGCCACGTTCGCCTCGACCTTCCGGGTCGAGCACGGCGGTGGGGCGATCGCGTCGGGGGGCATGGCGGTCTCGTCCCGGCGGGCGGGGTCGGCGGTCGTCGTTCGGATCGTCGGATTATCCGGTAATCCTACGACCGCCGGCAACCACGGTTCGCCGACACGCGGCGAGGGCCGCCGGTTTCGGACGAGGGGTCGCCGCGGCCACCCGTCACGATCGGGGGCCTCAGCCCACCCGGGTTCCCGTCCCCTGGAGCCCGAATCGAGGGCCCCGATCGGCGGCCGAGCCGGCCGGCGGATGACGCTGCGCTGATCCGCCCTACGGGAGTCCCAGGGCGTGGGCCAGCGCCGTCAGGGCGAGGGCGGGATGCCGGCGGAGGGCGGTGGCCAGGCAGCGGCGGGCGAGGGAGGCGTCGCCGGCCTGGCGGGCGTCGTGGGCGCGGTTGAGGTAGGCGCGGGCCAGGCGGTGGCGGGCCTCGCGGTGCCGGCGGGGGCGGTCGGGCCAGGCGGGGCCGGAGGCGGCGAACAGGGCGGCCTGGACCCGCTCGACCTCCTCCAGGTCGGCCGTCCCACGCTTGAAGCGGTGGGTCTCGCTGCCGGTGTGCCACCGCACTGCCACCGTGGGCCGGGCCAGCCAGGCGACGGCCCAGGCCGCCGAGAGCCGGGCCCAGGCCTCCCAGTCGACGGCATAGCGGTACGCCGGGTCGAAGCCGCCGACGCCCAGGATGGCCGCCTTCCGCAGGGTCACTGCCGAGCATCGCACCGGGTTCGAGGCCGCCAGCTCGGCCCGGAAGCCGCCCGGAGGATAGATCCGGTCGGCGGTCCCCAGGTCGGGGCGCTCGATCACGGTCGGCGGCACGGGCTGGCTGTGCTCGTCGACGATCTCGACGGCGCCGCAGACCATGCCGAGCTCGGGGTGGGCCAGGAACGCGGCCAGGTGCGCGGCGAGGTGGCCGGGGCGCAGGACGTCGTCCTGGTGGAAGACGGCGACCAGGGGCGTCGTGGCCCGTTCCAGGCAGGCGTTCCAGTTGCGGGCCAGGCCCAGGCGCTCGGGGTTCACGACCACCCGGGCGCGGTCGCCGGCCTCGGCTCGCACGATGGCGAGCGTGTCGTCGTCGGAGCGGTCGTCGCAGACGAGCAGGTCGAAGGGGGCCGCGTCGGCCTGGGCGACGACGCTCCGCAGCGCCTCGGCCAGGTGGCGGGCGCCCTGGTAGGTGGGGATGGCGACGGTCAGCTCGGGCGGTGGGCTCACGGCGGTGCTGGCCTGGGGGAGGGTGCCCGCGGTTCAGTCCTTCGGGGCGCTGAAGGCGAGCTGCTGGAGGGTGTCCCAGGTGTAGAGGCCCGAGCTGTGGCCGTCGTTCCAGGAGGGTCGCACGGCGTAGCTGCCGACCTGCTCCAGGCCTTCGAGCTTCAGGTCGGGCCGGATGCTCGCCGGGTCGAGGATCCGCTCGCCGGTCCACTCGTCGCGGCAGCTGGCGCACGGGCAGTTGGCCCGCAGGTGGTGGTACGGCAGGCGGTTGACCTGGCCGGTGTCCCAGGTCAGCTCCAGCACCTGATCGGCCTGGAGGGCGCGAATGTTCGTCGGCGGGTCGGTCATCGTCATCGTCGAGGGCGCCACCGGGGAACGGTACGATCGGGCCTGGACCGCAGCTTGCAATCCCACGAACCTACCACACCCGGTCCGGGTCCTCCATCCGGGCGGCCCGGGTGCGAGCGGCCGCGAAGGGGGAGGGTCGAGGTCATGGAACGCGACGGATCGGCCGAACGCTTCTACGTGCGGGCCCCCAGCATCAACGCCGTGCGGCGGGCGCTGGGACGCGCCCCGGGCGGGGTGCGGGTGCTGGGGCGGTTCGATCGGGCGACGATCGAGTGCCGGCACACGATGAACGATCACAGCCACCGCCGGCACTGGCCGATCATCCTCAGCCGCCTGGGCGCCGCCGGCCTGACGGTCGTGCCCCGGCCGGGCGCGGTCCCGGATGTGGCCGCCGGGCGCCCCGGCGCCGACTGACCGCCGGCCCCGACCGGGCATTGCGAGCCGGCCGGAGGGGTCGTAGTCTGGCCCGGGGGCCGCGACCCGCCCCCGGCGCCTGCCCCGCCTCGCCCTGCCCGCCCGCCCGCCATCGGCCCGGCTCCCGAGCCCGCTCACTCGGCCCGGTCCCCTGGACCCCAGCCCCGGGAAGACCTGCCCATGCCGCCGACGAGGATGCTCCGCCACCGTCTCCGCGCCGGGGTCTGGATCGGTCTGCTCGCCGGGTGGCTCGGCGGTTCGTCCGCGAGGGGCCATGCTCCCGCGGCCCCTCAGCCGCTGACGCCGGCCGGGGCCCTGGCGGCGTTCCGGACGCCCGCGGATCTGGCCGTCGACCTGATCGCCGCCGAGCCGGCGGTGCGGCAGCCGCTGCACCTGAGCTTCGACGCCCGCGGCCGGCTCTGGGTGGTGCAGTACCTCCAGTACCCCGAGCCCGCCGGCCTCAAGATGCTCAGCCGCGACGGCGTCTGGCGGATCGTCTACGACGGCGTCCCCGCCCCGCCGCCGGGGCACGTCCGGGGCGCCGACAAGATCACCGTCCATGAGGACACCGACGGCGACGGCTCCTTCGAGACGATGACCACGTTCGTCGACGGCCTGAACCTGGCCACGGCCGTGACTCCCGGAAAGGGGGGAGTCTGGGTGCTCAACCCCCCGTACCTGCTGTTTTACCCCGATGCCGACGCCGACCTCGTGCCCGACGGCGACCCAGTCGTGCACCTGGAAGGGTTCCACCTGGAGGACACGCACTCGATCGCCAACAGCCTGACCTGGGGCCCCGACGGCTGGCTCTACGGCGCGCAGGGGAGCACGGTCAGCGGCGACGTGATGGTCCCCGGCTCGAAGGAGAAGCCGCCGCACACGCTCGGCCAGCTCGTGTGGCGGTATCACCCGGAATCGAAGCGGTTCGAGGTCTTCGCCGAGGGGGGCGGCAACGCGTTTGGCCTGGAGTTCGACGACGCCGGTCGGCTGTACTCGGGCCACAACGGCGGCAACACCCGCGGCTTCGCCTACGTCCAGGGGGGATATTTCCAGAAGGGGTTCGACAAGCACGGCCCGCTCTCCAACCCGTATGCGTTCGGCTACTTCCCGGCGATGAAGCACCCCGAGGTGGAGCGGTTCACCCACACGTTCGTCATCGAGGGGGGCGCTCTGCCCGAGCGCTACCGGGGTCAGCTCTTCGGGGTCGCGCCGCTGCTGAACCACGTCGTCATCAGCGAGGTGATGCCGGACGGCTCGACGGTGCAGACCCGTGATGCTGGCTTCGCGCTGACGACCGCCGACCGCTGGTTCCGGCCGGTCGACATCAAGGCGGGCCCCGACGGGGCGCTCTACATCGCCGACTGGTACGACGGCCAGGTCAACCACTACCGCAACCACGAGGGCCAGATCGACAAGGAGCGTGGCCGCGTCTACCGCCTGCGGGCCAGGGACGCCCAGCCCTCGAAACCGACCGACCTGAACGGCCTGACCACCGAGGGCCTGATCGAGCGGCTGGGCGACCCGAACCGCTGGACCCGCGCCACCGCGCGGCGGCTCCTGGGCGAGCGCCACGACCCGGCGGCGATCCCGCCGCTGCTGCGGCTCTTGCGGGGCCAGACCGACCGGCGGGCGCTCGAGGCGCTCTGGGCCCTGAACCTCGTCGGTGGGCTCGATGACGCGGTGGCCGCCGAGACGCTGGAACATGCCAACCCGCACGTGAGGCGCTGGACGATCCGGCTACTGGGGGATCGCAACGCCGTGACCCCCGACCAGGCCACGCGACTGGCGGGCCTGGCGGCCACGGAGCCCGACGTCGAGGTCCGCAGCCAGCTCGCCAGCACCGCGCGGCGCCTGCCGGCCGACCAGGGGCTGCCGATGGTGCGGGCCCTGCTCGTCCGCGACGCCGACGCGACCGACCCGCACCTGCCGCTCCTGCTCTGGTGGGCCATCGAGGCGAAGGCCGAGTCGGACCGATCCGCCGTGGTCGACCTGTTCCGCGACCGCTCGCTCTGGGCCCACCCGATCGTGCGGCGGACCATCGCCGAGCGCGTGATGCGACGGTACGCCGCCACCGGCCGTCGGGCCGACCTGGAGACGTGCGCCACCCTGCTGGAGCTGGCCCCGGGGCCCGACGACGCGAAGGTCCTGCTCGCCGGCCTGGAGGCCGCCACCGCCGGCGGGTCGCTGCCCCCCCTGCCCGAGGCGCTCGCCGTGGCGCTGGCGAAGGCCGAGGGCGGGTCGATGCTCCTCGGCGTCCGTCGCGGCCAGCCCGGCGCGATCGCCGAGGCCGTGGCCCTGCTGGCCGATCCGGACGCCGACCGCAACCGCCAGCTCCGCACCATCCAGGCCCTGGGCGAGACGGCCCCGGCCGAGGCGCGGGGCCCCTTGCTCGACCTGGCCAGGCGCTCCAGCGACAACGCCCTGCGCTCCGCCAGCCTGGCCGCCCTGGCCGGCTACAGTGCCCCCGAGATCGGCACCGCCATCGTCGCCGCCCTGCCCGGCCTGACCGAGGACGTGCGGGCCGAGGCCCTCGCCGTCCTCGCCAGCCGCCCCGCCTGGGGCCGCTCCCTCGTCGCTGCGATCGAGGCCGGCACGGTCGACCGCACGATCGTGCCCCCGGCCGTGGCCCGCCGGCTCGCCGGGCTCCGCGACGAGGCGCTCACCGCCCGCCTCAAGGCCCTGTACGGCGACCTGAACCCCGCCACCCCCGCCGCGTTGCAGGCGAGGATCGCCGACCTCGGCACGGTCCTCCGCGCCGGCCAGGGCGACCCGCGCCGGGGCGAGGCCGTCTTCGGCCGCCAGTGCGGCGCCTGCCACACCCTGTTCGCGAAGGGGGGCAAGGTCGGGCCCGACCTGACGGCCTACCAGCGCACCGACGTCGACGGCCTGCTGCTGAGCCTGGTCAACCCCTCGGCCGAGATCCGCGAGGGGTACGCCCCGGTCGTCGTCGCCACCCGCGACGGCCGCTCGCTGGCCGGCATCCTCGTCGAGCAGGACGCCCGCTCGCTCGTGCTCCGCACCGCCGAGGGCCGCGACCTGACCCTCGGCCGCGACGACGTCGACGAGCTCGCCGCCTCCCCCGCGTCCCTCATGCCCGAGGGCCTGCTCGACGTCCTGAAGCCCGACGAGCTCCGCGACCTGTTCGCCTACCTCCGCAGCACCCAGCCGCCCAAGTAACCCCGCAGGCGAGCCCAGCGGCGAGCCAGGAGAACCCCTGGCACGGGGCCGGTGTCGGGAGCGAGGATGGCATGGCGGCCGGCTCCGCTCGGGGTGGCTGGCTGGCTTGGTAACCGCCATCGTCCCGCTCGGGCGGGCCCCGCGCATAAGCCGATCGCAAGGAGACCTCCCGGTGGCATCCGACCTCCCTCAACGCTGGGCGACCAACGCCGCACGAGTGTCGCTCGCCCGCCGCTTTGGCCTCCCCTACGACCATTCGATGCAGGATTGGGAATGGGAAGTGGCCGACGCCTCGCGGTTCGGTGAGTTCCTCGACGCCTACGCGTCCGGGTCACTCGACGAGGGCGAGCGGTTTTCGCTCGTGGAAATGCTCATCCAATGCGTCGAGGACATGGAGCTATCTTCGGTCGAGGCGACGCCTCAGTGGCGTTCCGTCGCCGCTCTCCTGATGGCCAACCCCGGGCTCCATGCCAGCTCGGTGCGATACTGGTCCTGCCTGGGCAATCGCGACCTTGAGGACTGCTTCTCCGTGTCCGGTCCGATGCGTGCCATCTGGGAGGTCATACGCCAGGCTTGGGACGGTGACGGCAGGCTGGCAGATCGTTGAGAAAATCCCGGAAAGTGCAGTCTACTATGGACCACGCATGTGGAGGGTGTGAGTGTTGGACGAGATCGCGGTCCTCCTCGATCGGATGCGTGAGTTGGAGTCCGAAGTCCAAGTCTACGGACCCGCCCCGGAGGACGCAATTCGCGGACTGGAGGCGGCGTTCGGAGAGCCAATGCCGCCCAGCTACCGAGCGTTCCTGTCGCGGTTCGGTGGGGTCAGCATCCTCGATTCATCGTACTCCGGCATCATCGACGGCAAGATCGAAGAGGGGCGTGGTTGGGCATGGTCAGACACGCTCACCGCCCGAGAGGAATGTCGCCTCGCTCCGCACCTGCTCGTCGTGATGCCAGACGAGGACGGGTTCAAGTGTTTGGGTTTCAGTCGTCGCACGCAGGACGGTGAATGTGCGGTTGTGTACCAGTGGCCGTCTCGTCCGCGACCTCGCCAGATAGCGGCCAACTATGGGGCATGGCTTTCAGAGGACCTACGGTACAGGATCGCCGCGTGGGTCAGCGACGCCTGAACCTCGTTAGCGGAGGCCCAGACGGACGCGCTGATCGAACGGCAGTGCGAATGCAGAGAGTTACGGAAAGTGCAGTAGACCTCACAGATAAGGGGAAAACAGCCGGGCGACGCCGTCGCGGACGCGGATGGGCCAGCTGCGGGCGTGGAGGTCGTCGCGGGTCAGGGAGCGGGCGGCGTGCTGGCGGCGCTCGATGTGGGGGCGGACGGCGGCGGCGAGCTCGGGGCCGTAGCACTCGAGGTTCAGCTCGAAGTTCAGCCGGAGGCTGCGGGGGTCGAGGTTGGCCGAGCCGACGAAGGTCCAGGCGTCGTCGACGACGAGCAGCTTGGCGTGGTCGAACGGCGGCGGCGTGCGCCAGACGCGGCAGCCGGCCTCCAGCAGCTGCTCCAGGCCGGGCATGGCGGCCCACTGCACCAGCCGGATGTTCGAGCGGGAGGGGATCAGGATCTCGACCGACACCCCCCGCAGCGCCGCCACCTCCAGGGCCGTCAGGAGCGGCTCGTCGGGCAGGAAGTACGGGGTCACGATCGTGATCGACGACCGGGCGCAGGTGATGGCGCCCAGGATCGTCAGCAGCAGGCGGTCGTGGTACTCGTCGGGGCCGTCGGCGACGCAGCGGGCGGGCGTGGGGCCGGAGCGCTCCAGGGGGGCGAACCAGGTCGGGCCGCCGAGCCGCTCGCCGGTGGTGAAGTCCCAGTCGTCGACGAAGACACGCTGGAGGTCGGCGACCACCGGGCCGCGCACCCGGAAGTGCAGGTCGCGGTGCCGGGGCGCCTCGGCGGTGCCGGTGGCGAAGGCGTGGTCGATGTTCATGCCGCCGGTGAACGCCAGGGCGCCGTCGACGACCAGGACCTTGCGGTGGTTCCGCATGTTGAAGTGGACGACCCGGTTGGGCGTCAGCGTCGGCAGGAAGGTGGCCACCGGCACGCCGGCGGCCCGCAGCGCCCGCCGCACCGGCCGCAGCCGCGGCCAGCCGTAGCGGGCCCCCACGTCGTCGATCAGCACCCGCACCTGCACCCCACGGCCCACGGCGCGGCCCAGGGCCTCGACGAAGAGCCGGCCGGTCGGGTCGTCGTAGAAGATGTACGTGGCCAGGCTGATCGAGCGGGTCGCGGCGTCGATGGCCGCCAGCATGGCCGGGTACGTCTCCCCGCCGTCGCGCAGGGGGGAGATCGCGTTGGCCTCCATCAGGGGCTGGCGGGTCACCGCGGCGACCAGCCGGTCCAGGCCGAGCAGGTGCTCGTGTTCGGGGCCGAGCGTGTGTCCGAGCTCGGCCGGGGTGCAGACCTCGTCGACCGAGGGGCCCGACCGGCGCATCCGGCGGCGGAGCTGGCGGGCCTTGCGGCGGATCCGGTTGATCCCCAGCAGCACGTAGAGCGCCACGCCCAGGATCGGCACCATCCAGACCACGCCCACCCAGGCGATCGCCGCGCGGGTCTGCCGCTTGGTGAGCACGACGTGGACCGAGGCCGCCAGGCTCAGGACGACGGCGACGGCCGTCCAGGCCCAGGGGTAGCCGTCCCAGAAATTCCGCGGCCAGAGGCCGGCGGTGTGCACCCCCATCGACCGGCTCCCGCGGCCCGAGCCGCCCGACCTGCCCCCGGCTCGCCCGGCGTGGACAAGGCCGAACGGACAAGCGTATAGTACCTCATTCGCCGCTTCGCAACCGCCCGTCCGCCCGTCTGGCCCGCCCGGTCGACGGCCGGCGGCCGCCGCCCACCCAGCGCCCGAGCGCACCCACCGGAAGGGGATTCCCAGGGATGGCCAGTACGGACATCGTCATCCGCGGCGCCCGCGAGCACAACCTCCGCGACGTGTCGCTGGACCTGCCCCGCGGCCAGCTCATCTGCTTCACCGGCGTCAGCGGCTCGGGCAAGAGCAGCCTGGCCTTCGACACGCTCTACGCCGAGGGCCAGCGCCGCTATGTCGAGAGCCTCAGCTCCTACGCCCGGCAATTCCTGGGCCAGATGCCCAAGCCCCAGGTGGATCGGATCGACGGCCTGAGCCCCTCGATCTCGATCCAGCAAAAGACCGGCGGCCGCAACCCCCGCTCCACCGTCGGCACCATCACCGAGATCGCCGACTACCTCCGCGTCCTGTTCGCCAGGGTCGGCCAGGCGCACTGCCCGAAGTGCGACCGGCCGGGCGCCGCGCAGACCCGCGAGCAGAGCGTCGCCCGGATCATGGAGCTGCCCGAGGGCACCGCCTTCTCGGTCCTGGCCCCGATCGTCCGCGGCCAGAAGGGGGAACACCGGGACCTGTTTGGCGAGCTCGGCCGCGCCGGGTTCGTGCGGGTCCGCGTCGACGGCCAGGTCATGCCGATCCAGGACAATCTGTCCCTGCAGCGGCAGATCAAGCACGACATCGAGGTCGTCATCGACCGGCTCAAGGCCGGGCCGTCGATCCGGGGCCGGCTGGCCGAGGCGGTCGAGTCGGGGCTGAAGCGCGGCGGCGGCACGGTGATCGTGGCCGTCGAGGACCAGCCCGACCTCTTGCTGTCGTCGAAGTTCGCCTGCGCGGCGTGCGGCATCGGGTTCGACCCGCCGAGCCCGCAGCTCTTCAGCTTCAACAGCCCGCAGGGGATGTGCCCGAGCTGCGACGGCCTGGGCGTGCGGCACGACTTCGATCCCGACCTGCTGGTGCCGCACCCCGAGCTCTCGGTGTGGGACGGCGCCATCGAGCCGCTGGGGGCGGTCAAGAAGATCGGCAAGTGGCGGCGGCACATCTTCGAGGGCGTGGCCAAGACCCTCGAAGGCGACCCGGACGGCCCGCCCAAGGGGGCGATGCTCAAGGGCGCCTGGGCCGACCTCGACCCGAAGTGGCGCGACGCCTGGCTCAACGGCACCGGCGACCGCGTGATCGTCTGCTCCTGGAAGACCAAGGGCCGGCTCTGGTCGCACCCGGAGACCTGGCCGGGGCTGGCCAGCGAGATGCTCGCCAAGGTCAAGGAGGGGGGCGGCGGGCCGTACGCCGCCATGCTCGAGAAGTACATGCGGAGCCAGCCCTGCCCCGACTGCCGGGGCGCCCGGCTCAACGACCGCGCCCGCGCCGTGCGGGTCGGCGGCCTGTCGCTCAGCGAGATCGGCGGCCTGCCGATCGGCACCGCGGCCGGCTTCTTCGCCGCCCTGGCGGGCGACGGTGCGCCCCCGGCCGAGCTCCAGGCCCGTCTCAAGCCCCTCGACGGCCTCTCGGCCACCATCGCCGAGGAACTGCTCAAGGAGATCCGCGCCCGGCTCGGGTTCCTGGTCGACGTCGGCCTGCACTACCTGGCCCTCGACCGCGGCGCGCCCACGCTCTCCGGCGGCGAGGCCCAGCGCATCCGGCTGGCCAGCCAGGTCGGCGCCGGCCTGGTGGGGGTGCTCTACATCCTCGACGAGCCCTCGATCGGCCTGCACCCGCGCGACAACGACCGCCTGATCGGCACCTTGCAGCGGCTCCGCGACCAGGGCAACACGGTCATCGTCGTCGAGCACGACGAGGACACGATGCGCGCTGCCGACCACCTGGTCGACTTCGGCCCCGGCCCCGGCGTCAAGGGGGGCGACGTGGTCGCCGCCGGCGACCTGGCGACCCTGGCCGCCTGCGAGCAGAGCCTCACCGGCCAGTATCTCTCGGGCAAGCGCACGATCGCCGTGCCCGCCGTCCGGCGCTCCCCCGGCGAGAAGGTCCTGCGGGTCGTCAACGCCCGGCACCACAACCTGCGCGGGGTCGACGTGACGGTCCCGCTGGGGCTGTTCGTGGGCGTCACCGGCGTGAGCGGCTCGGGCAAGAGCTCGCTGGTCAGCGACATCCTCCGCGACACCCTGGCCCGCGACCTCAACGGCGCCCAGACCGAGCCGGGGGCGCACGACCGGATCGAGGGCATCGAGCACCTCGACAAGATCATCGACATCGACCAGTCGCCGATCGGCCGCACCCCGCGCTCGAACGCGGCGACGTACATCAAGCTCTTCGACGAGATCCGCGACCTCTACTGCAAGCTGCCCGACGCCAAGACCCGCGGTTACAAGCCGGGCCGGTTCAGCTTCAACGTCTCGGGCGGCCGCTGCGAGGCCTGCCAGGGCAACGGCTCGAACCGCCTGGAGATGGACTTCCTGACCGACGTCTGGGTCACCTGCCCGGTCTGCGAGGGCAAGCGGTTCAACCGCGAGACCCTGCACGTGCGGTTCAAGGGCAAGAGCATCGCCGACGTCCTGGAGATGGACGTGCAGGACGCGCTCGACCACTTCGAGAACGTGCCCAAGATCCACCTCATGCTCAAGACCCTGCACGACGTGGGGCTCGACTACCTCAAGCTCGGCCAGGCGTCGCCGACCCTCTCCGGCGGCGAGGCGCAGCGGATCAAACTCGCCCGCGAGCTGGTCAAGAAGCCCACCGGGCGCACGCTCTACGTGCTCGACGAGCCGACGACCGGGCTGCACTTCGAAGACGTGCACAAGCTGCTCTCGGTGCTGCACGGGTTCGTCGAGCTGGGCAAC
>CAZUZD010000171.1:0-12797 GCA_964624465.1 uncultured Isosphaeraceae bacterium | reverse complement strand
ACGATGTCGGTTCTCAACCTCAAGCCGTTCGACCAGAGCTTCACCCACGCCCCCCACGCCCCGGCGATCGACTCGCTCTTCGACCTCGGCACCCTGGCCCGGTCCACCCGCCTGAAGCGGCTGGTGGACGTGGTGGTCGCCGGTGCGGCCCTGATCGCCCTCTCGCCCCTGTTCCTGGTCCTGGCCTGCCTCATCAAGCTCGACGGCGGACCGGTCTTCTTCCGACAGAAGCGGGCCGGCAAGGACGGCGTCACCTTCGACCTCTTCAAGTTCCGCTCCATGCGGACCGACGCCGAGCAGCTCCGCCAGGCCCTCCTGGCCAGCAACCAGCACGGCGAGGCCGGCATCACCTTCAAGATGAAGCACGACCCCCGCGTCACCCGCATCGGTCGCCTGCTCCGCCGCCTGAGCCTCGACGAGGCCCCGCAGCTCTGGAACGTCCTCCGCGGCGAGATGAGCCTGGTCGGCCCCCGACCCGCCATCCTCTCCGAGGTCGCCCTCTACGACCGCCGCCAGCGCCGCCGCCTCGAAGTCGCCCCCGGCCTCACCTGCCTCTGGCAGGTCAGCGGCCGGGCCGACCTGCCCTTCGAGACCCAGGTCGAGCTGGACATCCAGTACATCGAGCAGCGTTCGATCGGCTTCGACCTCCGGCTCATGGCCCTCACCGTACCCGCCGTGCTCACCGGCCGCGGCGCCTACTGATCCGACCGCAGCGTCCGCCGACCCCGCTCGTGGGCGGAATCGAATCCAGGGGCACCATTCAGGAGCCGGCCGGGGAATGATCCCCGGCCGGCTCCTGGGCGTTTGCCGCCGCGGCCAGGGCGCCCGGGACCGCCGGCCGCCGATCCGGCGACCGCATCGGGTGACCGGGGACCGGCGCAGGCCGGGCGTCAAATTCCACGCAGAGCCGGCAGGCGCCGCAAATCCGCCCGGCGACCCAGCCCAAAAACCCCTCCGGCCTTATCCAATTTACATTTATTGGTTTTTTGTTTACAAGGCTTCTCAGACGCTCAACCATTGTGGATGCGAAGGACTTCGGGTGGGGGTTCCGGGGTGGAGCTTCGGGGTCCGGCTGGCACTGCGGAACGCGACCGATCCACCATGGCCATGTCGCAGCTCGAGAGCCGGTCCGGGACCCTGGAGTTCGACGCCTTCCTGCTGGCGAGTCCCGAGGATCGGGCGTGGGTCGAGGGGTTCCTGATCCCGGCGCTGGGGCTGGCCGAGGACCGGCTGATCCGGCCGGAGGACTTCCGGCCGGGGGCCTCGGTGGTCGCGGAATTCGACCGGGCGGTGCGGTGCAGCCGGTACACGATCCTGGTGCTGAGCCCGGCGTTCGTTGCGGACCAGTGGCTGGCGTTCGGGCAGGACCTGGCGACCTTCGCCGTCGTGGAGGAGTCGGCGCGGTTCGTGGCGCTGACGCTGAAGCCCTGCACCCTGCCGCCGTCGCTGCGGTGCCGGGTGACGCTGGACTGCTCCGACGCCGCGCACTGGGAGTCGGAGGTCGCCCGGCTGCGGGCCGAGCTGACCGCCCCGGACCCCGGCCCGGACCGGATCGCCTGCCCGTACCCGGGCATGGTGCCGTTTCGCCGCGAGGATGCGGCGCACTTCCACGGTCGCGAGTCCGAGATCCGCGACCTGCTGCAGGCGCTGCGGCGGCACTCGCTGCTGCTGATCCCGGGCTCCTCGGGCTCGGGCAAGTCGTCGTTGATCTTCGCCGGCCTGCTGCCGAGGCTCGAGGACCGGCGGGCGTTCCCGGCGGGCACCTGGCGGGTGGCCGCGCTGCGGCCGGGGGCCACGCCGCTGGCGCGGCTGGCCGAGGAGCTGGGTGGCGACCCGTCGCGGCCCGCGGCCGTCCTGGACGCGTTGCTGGCGCGCGAGCCCCGCGCCGGCCGGCTGCTGCTGGTGATCGACCAGTTCGAGGAGGTCTTCACGCTGGCGGCCGACCGCGACGCGCGGCTCCGGTTCCTCACCGCAATCCGGACCTTCGCCGCGGACCCGCGCTGCTGCGTGATCCTGACGATGCGGGCGGACTTCTACCCGGACCTGATGGACAGCCCGCTCTGGCCGATCGACCGGGGCCAGATCTTCGACATCGCGCCGCTCCGGAACGGGGCCCTGCGGGCGGCGATCACCGAGCCGGCCCGCGCCGTGGGCGTGCACCTGGAGGAGGCGCTGATCGAGCGGCTGGTCGCCGACGCGGCCGAGGAGCCGGGGATGCTCCCGATGCTCCAGGAAGCGCTCCAGGTGCTCTGGGCCCGGCGGGACCGGCGGCTCCTGACGCTCCAAGCCTACGAGGGGATCGGCCGCGACGGCTCGAGCGGCCTGGCCGTGGCCATGGCGTCGCGCGCCGACGCGACCCTGGCCGACCTCTCGCCCGAGCGGCAGCAGATCGCCCGCCGGATCTTCCTGCGGCTGGTCCAGTTCGGTGAGGGCCGGCCCGACACCCGCCGCCAGGTGGCGCTCGAGAGCCTCCGGGTCGACGGCGAGCCGCGCGCGGCCTTCGACGCCGTGCTGGCGACGCTCGTCGAGCACCGGCTCCTGACCCTGAGCTCGGACCGCGATGGCCAGCGGCGGGTCGACATCGCGCACGAGAAGCTCCTGATCGGCTGGCCGTCATCGCGGGACTGGGTGCAAGCGCGGCGCGGGGCCGAGCAGATGCGGCGCCGGCTGATGGCGCAGGCCGACGAGTGGGTCCGGCTCGGGCACCGCTCCGGCGGCCTGCTCGACGAGACCGAGCTGGCCGAGGCCATGCACTGGATCCGCAGCCGCGACGCCGTCGAGCTGGGCATCGACGGCCACGTCCGCGCCTTCGTCGAGCGGAGCCGCCGCCAGATCCAGCACCGCCGCCGCGCGGTCCTCGGGGCGCTCACGGCGGCCCTGATCGGCTTCGCCGGCCTGTCGCTCTGGGCCCTGGCCAACGCGGGCCGCGCGCAGCGGAAGGCGGCCGAGGCCGATCGGCAGCTCGCCGACATCATCGCGCTGCCAGGCATCGAGGATCTCGGAGCGGGCCGCACCACCGACGCGCTGCACCGCTTCGCCCGCGCCACCGCCGCCGTGGCGCACTTCCCGGCCGAGCAGGAGCGCTACCGCTCCCGCCTGGCGGCGATCCTCGGGGTGCAGCCGCGGTTCCTCGCCGAGCTGGGCCCCGTCGGCCCGGACGCCGGCAGCCGCCTGGCGTCCCGGCCGCTCCGCTGGCCCGGCGGCACCAGCCGCACCGACGTCCGGGGGCTGGACCTGCTCGGCGGCCAGCCGATCAGCCAGCTGATCCGCCGCGGCAACGACGCCTCGCTCGCCAGCGTGCTCAGCCCCGATGGGGAGCAGGTCCTGACCGTCTTCGGCTCGGAGCCCGCGACGCTCTGGTCGGCCACCGACGGCCGACCCCTGGCGACACTCCCCACCGGCGGCTCGCTGATCATCGCGGCGCGGTTCCGCCGCGACGGCCGCCTGCTGGCCACGGCGCAGCTCGACCGGTCGGTTCACCTCTGGGATACCGCCACCGGCGCGCTGCTGGTCGAGCTCAAGGGGCACGAGGCGGTCGTCTTCTCGATGGGCTTCAGCCCCGACGGCTCGCGGCTGCTGACGGCCTCGAGCGACAACACCTGCCGGGTCTGGGACGTCGCCACCGGCCGGCTGGTGCACGCCCTGACCGGGCACGGCGACTCGGTCTATCAGAGCAACTTCAGCCCCGACGGCCACCGGATCGCGACCGCCTCCGGCGACGGCATCGTCCGGCTCTGGGACGCCGACACCGGCTCGCTGGTCGTCGAGCTCGTCGGCCACCGCGACTCGGCCCTGCAGGTCTTCTTCAGCGCCGACGGCCACCGGGTGGCGACCACGGCGCGGGATGGGGCCGTGCGGCTCTGGCAGCTGCCCGAGGGCCGACCGATCTCCGAGGTCATCATGCCCGACCTGGAGGTTCACTCGGCCGCGTTCACGCCCGACCTGTCCCGGCTGGTGCGGCCCGAACCGGACGGCTCGGTCCGGCTGCTCGACACCGCCACCATGACGGTCGCCGGGTCCCTGCCCGGCCACGACGCCCGCGTGCTCTCGCTGGCCTTCAGCCACGACGGTCGCCAGCTGGTGACGACCTCGGAAGACCGGACCTGCCGGGTCTGGGACGTCGGGACCGGTCGGCGGATCGCCGAGCTCAAGGGCCACGACGCGGTCCCGCTCGGGGCCAGCTTCGACGCCGCCGGCCGCCGGCTGGCGGTGGCGGCCAGCGACGGCAGCGTCCAGGTCTGGGACCTGGCCACCGCCACGGTCCTCTCGACGATCGGCCACGACGATCCGACCGTCCAGACCGCCGCGATCAGCCCCGACGGCACCGCCGTGCTCACCGCACACGGCAACGGGGTCTGCCGGCTCTGGGAGCCCGGCACGGCGCAGCCCGTCGGGGTCCTGGAGGGCCACTCGGCGACCGTGGTGTCGGCGGCCTTCAGCGCCAACGGTCACCGGGCCGTCACGGCATCGGAGGACCGGACCGCGCGGGTCTGGGAGACGGCCAGCGGCCGGCCCCTGGCGGTGCTCCGGGGCCACGCCGCGGCCCTGACGACGGCCGGCCTCAGCCCCGGCGGCGACCGGGTGGTGACCGGGTCCCGCGACCGGACCGCGCGGGTCTGGGAGGTCCAGTCGGGGCGGTCGCTGGCCGAGCTGACCGGTCACACCGGGGCGATCGTTGCCGCGTCGTTCAGTCCCGACGGCCGGCTCGTGCTCACCGCCGGCGAGGACGGCCGGGCCGCGCTCTGGGACGCCGACACCGGCCGCCCGCTGGCGACGCTCCTCGAGGCCGGCCCGGCCCTGCACGACGCCGCCTTCAGCCCCGACGGCCAGCGGGTGGCGACCGCCGCCAGCGACGGGACGGCGCGTCTCTGGCAGGCGCGCACCGGGGCGCCGATCGCGGAGCTGAAGGGGCACACCGACCGCGTCCACTGCGTGGCGTTCTCGGCCGACGGCCGCTGGCTGATCACCGGCTCGGCCGACGCCACCGCCCGCATCTGGGATGGCGAGACCGGTCGGCTCGAGTCGGTCCTGGCCGGCCACCGCGGCCCGGTGCTGGCGGCCGACTTCACCCCCGAGGGCCACCAGGCCCTGACCACCTCGGCCGACGCCACCGTCCAGGTCTGGGACCGCCCGACGGCGCGGAAGCTGGCCGAGCTCAAGGGATTCCACGCCGCGGTGCAGTCGCTGGCGCTGAGCCGCGATGGCCGCCGGTTCGTGGCGGCCGCCCGCGGGGGCTCGGCGCGGGTCTGGGAGCGGCCGGCCGACCCGCCGGTCCTGACCCTCGCCGGCCACAGCCTGGGCGTCCGCCGGCTGGGATCCGACGCCGCCGGCACCCGGCTCGTGACTGCCTCGCGGGACCGGACCGCGCGGGTCTGGGACGTGGACACCGGCCAGCCGCTGACCACGCTCGAGGGGCACACGGCCGCCGTGATCGACCTGGCGGTGCTGCCCGACGGCACCCGGGCCCTGACCACCTCCAGCGACAACACCGCCCGGGTCTGGGACCTCCGCACCGGCCACTGCCTGGTCCGGCTCGACGCCCACGGCGACTCGGTCTTCGGGGGCGACCTCGACCCGCAGGGCCGGCGCGTCGTCACCGGCTGTGGCGACGGCGTCGGCCGGGTCTGGGACCTCGAGACCGGCCGGCTCCTGGCCCGGCTCGACGGCCACACGGCGCAGATCAACTCGGTCGGGTTCCGGCCCGACGGCCAGCAGGTGCTCACCGGCTCGGGCGACGGCACGGCCCGGATCTGGGACCCCGGGACCGGCCGGCAGCTCGCGGTGCTCGCCGGCCACACCGACGCGATCAACGTCGTCGTCTACAGCCCCGACGGTCGCCGGATCGCGACCGCCTCGGCCGATGGCACGGCCCGGGTCTGGGACGCCGAGGCGGGGAGCCTGATCCAGGCCCTGCTCGGCCACGCCGGCCGGGTGCATTCGGCCCGCTTCAGCGCCGACGGGGCCTGGCTGGTGACGGCCTCGGCCGACGGCACGGCGCGGGTCTGGGACGTCCACAGCGGCCGGGTCCACTCGGAGCTCCGTGGCCACCGCGACGCGGTCTATCAGGCCCACTTCAGCCCCAACGGCCGCCGGGTCCTGACGGCGTCGCGCGACCACACGGCCCGGGTCTGGGAGACCGGGACCGGCCGGCTGATCCATGAGCTCAGCGGCCACACGGCGCCGGTGGCGGACGCCCGGTTCGGGCCCGACGCCGCCTCGGTGGCCACCGCGTCGATCGACGGCACGGCCCGGATCTGGCAGCTGCCCGAGCCGCTCCGCGGCGACGCGGCCTCGGTCGTCGCCTGGGCCGAGGTCCTCACCGGCACCCGCACCGACGGCTTCGCCGTGCGGGGGCTGACCCAGGCCGAATGGCGGGAGGCACGGCACCGGCTCGAACGGTCGGGGGCCGCCGCCCCCGAGACCGGCTGGCTGGCGCCGCTGTCCCCCACGCCCTGAGCCGGCGGCGGCCGGGGGTCCACCCGACCGCCGCCGGGACCGGGTCTCAACCAGGGTCGAGGGCCTGGGCCAGCGCCCGCAGGCCCTCGCGGTGGCGGAAGTAGCTCAGGTGGTCGCAGGCGACCGGGTGGATCTCGAGCGCCGGGGTGCGGGGGGCCGGCACGCTGGCCATGCTCGCCGTCGAGACGGCGATGTCGTTGGGCTCGTCGCGGAACAGCAGGTCGGCCACGCTGTGCGGCAGCGGCTTGCTGAGCGCCTTGGCCAGCAGCCGCTGCACGGGGGGCATCCCGGTGGTGTCGACGATCAGGCCGGGCGGGGCCAGGGCGGTGTTGCCGGCGATCAGCACGTACGGCACGCCGGGGTCGGGGGCCTGCGCCAGCTCCTTGAGGAACGTCGAGCCGGGCTGCATCTGGTCGAGGTCGACGTCGACCCGCTCCAGCAGGCCGACCAGGCTCCCCAGGATCGCCGCCGGCCAGGCGATGGTCGCCAGGCCGTTGAGGCCCACGGCCAGGCTCGTAATCGCCCAGTCGTGCACCCCCGGCCAGGGGGAGCCGGCGTTGGGCGTCCCCAGCAGGATCAGCCGGCGGACCTGCTCGCGGCCCCCCTCCCGCTCGATCCACCAGCGCGCGACCAGGCCGCCCATCGAGTGCGCCACCACGGTCAGCTCCCGGCCGTGGCCGGCGCCCAGTCCGACCTCGGCCAGCCGCCCCTGCAACTGGCGAGCGATCTGCTCGATCGGGGTATTCAGGCTCTCGTAGTCGAAGGTCAGCACCAGGTCATACCGCGAGTCGATCGGGGTGCCCGGCACGGCCTGGGCGCGGCGCAGGCCCCGGCGCATCTCGAGGGTGTCGTCGGTGAAGCCGTGGATCAGGAGCACGATCCGCTTCGCGTCGCGGACCCGCCCGGCGATCCGGCCGGGGTCGCGCTCCGAGACGACCTGCTCGGCGTCGGCCACGTCGGCGGCGGCGAGGATCGGGTAGGCGAACTCGCGGCCCGTGAGGCCACAGGCCACCTTCTGGAAGAAGATCTTGATCGAGCCGGTCAGACTCCGGCGGAGCTCGGTCGGCAGCGTGCCCGGGGCGCTGGCCGCGGCCGTCGGGAGCCGATCCAGCTGGATCCGGGTCCGGCCGCCGACGGTCCGGGCGAATCCCAGGGGCAGGAAGTGCTCGCCATCGAAGGCGATCGGAAGGATTCCCTCGCCGGGCTCCAGGGGGGTGTCGACCTCGATCCGCAGCGGCGCCTCGGGCGTGACGGCGGCGGCGGCGGCCGGGGTCACGCCGGTCAGCTCCAGGACGCTGAGCGGGGCCAGCTCGCCACGGGTCGTCGCCAGCGCGAACGGGCGGCACACCGAGGGATCGTCGCGCAGCCAGGCCGGCAGGGCCAGGTTGCCCAGCCCGCGCGCCGCGGTCGCCGCCGCGGCGAGGCGAACCCGGGCGCCTCGCAGGCCTTCGTGCGGCGCGAGGGTCACCCCGCCGGCCAGCCGCGACGGCTCGCCGCCGGCGCCGGCGATCAGCGCCGAGGGTAGCGGCCGGACCGTGGTGAACGCGACGGTCTGCGCCATCCAGTCGTCGATCGTGGCGTGCGGGTCGGCGGCCCCGAGGTCGCGGGTCACGACCCGGCTCAGGAGGAGGTCCAGCGTCCCCCGCGGCGCCGCCGTCGCGACGGCCACGGATCGCGTGGCGGCCGGCCGGCCCAGGGCGGGCTGCTCCATCAGGCGGACGTCGAACTCCGCGGTGCTGACGATCACCTTCAGGAGGTCGCGGAACTCCTCGACCCCCTGGTCCCAGAGGGCATCGGGGATGCTCGCGAACAGGTCGCGGCCGCGGAACGCCCAGGCCTCCTGGCCGGGGTCCAGGGTCAGGCAACCGGAATCCATCAGCCCGGCCGAGATGGCGAACGACTCGGGCAGGTCGAGCAGGCCCACATGCAGCCGCCGCGGGCCCCGGTTGCGGACCCGGACCCGGAACCGGGGGGCCTGCCAGGCACCGTCGTGCTCGCGGTACTCGAGCCGCACCTCGGTGCCTCGCTGCTCCTGGCCCTCGACCAGGATGGCCACCTCGACCTCGCCGGGGGCGATCGAGCTGGCGGGGTTGGCCAGGCGGGCGGCCACCGACCAGCGGGCGATGTGCTCGAGCTGCTCGATCGCCTGCCGGGCGGCCTCGGCGTCGAGGCCATCGACCTCGCGGACGATCGGACGGGCGTCGGTCGGCCGGGTGATCGCGAACCGGCCGTCGCGGGCCAGGAGCCGGAACTCGGCGTCGGCCGGCTGGTGAGCCTCGCAGACGTACAGCGACGGCTGGCCGTTGGGACCGGCGTGCTCCCTGGCCGCGCGGGCCAGCGCGACGGCGGCCGCCTCCCCCTCGAAGGCCACGGGCAGCCTCGGCAGGGGCAGGGTCAGCGGCACGGCCTTGTACGCCGCCGCGGGCTCGGGCTCGAACCCGTCCAGCTCGACTCCGCTGTCGACGGGCCCGACCTGGGTCACGCGGGCCACGCCGAGCGCCAGGCTGCGGTCGCGAAGCTGCTCGGGGGGGGCGTCGAAGGGGAACAGGGCCAGTTCCATCGGGTGCTCGCGGTCCACCGCCGGGACCCCGTGCACCGAGCCGCCGCCGAGTCGCCAGCCCGCCACGGTGCGGGCCACCCGGTAGTAGGGCTCGGCGGGCCGGAGGATGCCGCCCAGGAAGTCGGCGTTGAGGTCGGCCGGGTTGCCGGCCTCGAGCTGCGGGGCCTGGTTGCGCACGCTCGTGCGGAGCCGGGCGTCGACCTGGGCATGCAGGTCGCGGTAGCTGAGCGGTCCGGTCGCCTGGCGCAGGGTCTCGTTGAGGAAGTAGGAGAAGGCGCCCCGGAGCTGGCCATTGCCGAAATACTCCGCGGCCTCCTGCTCGTCGCGGCAGGCCGCCAGCAGGACGTGCCGGCCGGCCGGCCAGGCCGTGGCCGTGGTGCCGGCCGCCGCGCCCGATCGCGGGGCGAGCAGGCGGGCCCGCTGCGCCTCGGTGAGCTGGAAGTCGGCCAGGGTGCGGACCCGGTCGTCGGTCGGGGCGCGACGGACCCGCACCCCCAGATCCTCGGGGCCACGGGTGCCCGACCCGGAGTGGCAGCAGTCGAGGATCACGACCACGTGCGCCCCCCGCGCCGAGGCCTCCTCGATCAGGGCGGAAAGTTCCTTGTCCGCCAGGTCGAACTGGCCGGGCGAGCGGCTGTCATGACACACCAGCGTCTCGTCGAGCCGGTCGGGCTCCAGGGGCCAGAACGCCTCGGGGGCGCGCTCCTGCGAGCCGTGGCCGGCGAAGTAGAACAGCGCCACGTCGTCGGGGCCGGCCACACCCAGGTGGGAGCGGAAGGCCTCGACCACGGCCGCGTGGGTCGCCTGCTCGTTGCGGAGCACCCGCAGCTCCAGGGTGGTCTCCGGATCCGTGCCCACCCGGCCGCGGAGCGACTCCTCGAACGCGTTGATGTCGTTGACGCACCCGGCCAGCGGCGGCACGGGAGGCGCGTACTGGTCGATTCCCACCAGCAGCGCACGTAGGGTTCGAGCCAAGGGAGAGGACTCCGGGGGGGAGGTGACGGATTCGCTCGGATGGTCGAGTTCGCCAGATCGGTCGGTCGGGCGGGCCGCGGCTCAGCCGGGCCGGGGCAGCGGCCCCTGGAGGGCGGCGACGAGCCGTCGGAATTCGCGGTCGGCTCGGGCGGGCTGGGACAGGTCGAGGGTCGTCAGCATGCTCAGCCGGGTCGGCAGCGCGCCGGCGATGGGGCCAATCCGCACGGGGAGCAAGCGGGCGGTCCCCTCCTCGATCCCCAGGGTCTGGCCCAGCACGTTCTGGAAGTCCGCCAGGTGGTCGGTGCGGTAGGCCTCCGAGAGCACGAGCACCGTCCGCTTCGACTCGCGGATCGCTCGCTCGACCCCCACCACCCGGGCGACCCCGGGGTCCTCGGAGTCGTTCGAGACGGCCACGCGCAGGCCGGCGGCCTCGAGCCGCGGCACCAGGGTGTCCCAGACATACGAGGCGTCCGGCTCGACGTCGACGTAGCTGATGTAGGCGTCGAAGCGAAATCGCTCGTCGACCCGCGCGACCGCCCCCCGCGCCCCTCCCCGGTACCGGGCGACCGGAAAGTTGTCCTCCAGCTCGGCCTTGAAGACCGGGTGCTGGTCCGGGCGGACCCGGGTGACGCGCGGCTGCAGGTACTCGAACAGGTCGAAGATCCGGACCAGCCCGTCCTCGCTGGCCACGCCCCCCTGCAGGCCGCCGAGCAGGTGCTCGGTGAACAGGCCGAAGCTGGCCCCGTCCAGGACGTACGACGACTCCTCGGGCCGCGCCGCCGCCAGGATCACCTGGCCGCGCCCCGCCCGGAGCCGGTCCAGGTCGCTCTCGGCCAGTCCCGGCCGCAGCGCGGGCTCCGGGTCGAGGCCGCTCAGGTCCCGCCCCACGGCGCCGATCCCGCCGGCGTGGCAGCAGTCGAGGATGACCAGCCTGCGGCGCGCGGGGATCGCGGCCAGGGCCGCGGTGAACTCGGCGCCCGAGATCGCCGTGGCCGCGAGTTCGGCCGCTCCGGGATAGGCCACGTCGACCGGCAGCAGGTACGAGCCGGCGTGCGGCCCGTCG
This sequence comes from uncultured Isosphaeraceae bacterium, assembly GCA_964624465.1. Classification (GTDB taxonomy): domain Bacteria; phylum Planctomycetota; class Planctomycetia; order Isosphaerales; family Isosphaeraceae; genus CAZUZD01. The sequence goes on along the minus strand of CAZUZD010000171.1, from coordinate 1,743 downwards.
GCGATCCGCCCACCGTGGCCGGAGAAGTAGATCAGGGCGGTGGACTCGGAGTGGCAGCGCCCGGCCAGCCGGGCCAGGGCCGATCGCAGAGCGGTCCCGGTGGCCTGGGCATCGGTCAGGAGCTCGATCCCGGCCGGGTCGTAGCCACCGAGCCCCGGATCGGCGAGCACCCGCGCGATCTCCGTCGCGTCGCGCACCCGGGGCAGCGGACGGATCGACCGATAGTCGGCGATCCCGACGACCAGTGCCTGCGCGTCGAGCAGAGTCATGACCGGTCCTCAGCGACCCCCGCGCCGGTGGCTGGCCCACGGCGCCCAGCAGACCCGATCGTCGGACGGAACTCCGGCACGTCCCCACGTTGGGCCAGCCGCTCGATCTCAGGATAACCGGCCGCCGTTCGGCCCACGAATCGCCTTCGCCCCGATTCCCCCCCGCTGGGCCCGGCCGGCCTGGAGAGCCGCCACAACCCTCCGAGTCTGCCAGCCACCGTCGCCCCGCTGCCCCGGAAGGATCCGCGGTTCCGGCGCCCGCCCTCGCGCAGGGACACGCGGACCTGGAACCGGGACCAGGGCCCGGGATCGTGAGTTCGAACCGGGGGCCCGGCGATGGTCCGTCAGGCCGCGCCAGCGGGTGCAGCCGGAGCGGCCCGGCGCCGTCCCCGGCGAGCGGGACGCGCGATGGATTGGCGGCGGGGTTGGCGTATCATCAGGACCGATCGCGGGATGACCCAGCGATCCGGCGGTCCCAGCCGATCGCGGACCGTGGGGGCCCGCGACCGGCCAGGAGGTCTCGCATGTTGTGGAACCAGGCGATCGCGCGGCTGGTCGTGGCCGGGCTCACGGCGGGTGGGGCAGCCCTGGAGGCGAGCGTCGGGGCCGACGACGGGCCGGGCGTGATCGCGACGATGGACGAGGTCCGGTTCCGGCCGCCGGCCCAGAAGGGGACGCTGGAGCCGATCGACGGCAAGGTCGGCGGGGCGGTCCGGTTCCGGTTCGAGGCCGATGCCCCCAGCACGTTCTGCACCAGCACCCTGCGCGGTACGCCCGAGTGGGACCGCGCCGCCGGGTTCTCGTTCTGGGTCCGAGGCGCCGGCGGCAGCGGGTACGGCGGGCTCCAGTTCCTCTACGATGACGATTACGCCGTCCGCTACGACCTGTGCTTCCCGGTCATCGACGGCCAGTGGACCCGCGTCGTCGTGCGCTGGGGCGACCTGATCCCGGTGCTGCCCGGTCCGAGGGCCCTGCCGCTGGGCACGCCCGACGGCAACCGGCCCGGCAAGCTGTCCGCCCTGTGGATCGGCCGCTGGTGGTACTGGGGCAGCTACCCGGCGCTGGCCTTCGACCTCGACGACATCCGGCTGGAACCGACGATCGAGCGCGACGAGCCCGCCCACCGACCCGACGGCCCGCCCCTGGGCCGCGTGCTCGCGAAGCTCAGGGCGGGCCAGCCGGTGACGATCGTGACCCTGGGCGACTCGCTGACCGACAAGCGGCACTGGGCCAACCGCGAGCGGGCCTGGGTGGATGAGCTCCGCGACCGGTTGCAGACGACCTACGGCGCCAGGGCCACGATCGTGAACCCCGCGATCGGCGGCACGCAGCTGCGGCAGAACCTGGTGCTGATGCCGCGATGGCTGGCCGAGGCGCCCGAGCCCGATCTGGTGACCGTCTGCTTTGGCGGCAACGACCGGGAGGCGGGGATGCGCGGGCCCGAGTTCGAGCGAGCGTGCGCCGAGGCCATCGA
>CAZUZD010000170.1:0-12804 GCA_964624465.1 uncultured Isosphaeraceae bacterium | reverse complement strand
GCCACCTCGTCGGGCGTGCGACGGTCGGCGACGAAGATGTCGATGCCGATGGTCTTGCGGTCCAGGGGCGGGCGGCGGAGCTGGGCGCCGGTGGGCACCTGGATCGGCTTCGCCTCGCCGTAGGTCACGGTCTTGAGCGTCTGGGGCTTCTGGCCCAGGCGGTCGCAGACGGCGCGGGCGAACTCCTTGGTGCCGACCTTCTGCTTGCTGACGCCCTCCTCGAAGATGTCGTAGGTGTGGACGCCGTCCTCGATGGTGCGGAGCCAGGCGTTGTGGACCCGCTCGGCGGCGTCGGACTGGCCGATGTGCTGGAGCATCATCACGCCGCCCAGGAGCAGGCCCGAGGGGTTGGCCAGGTTCTGGCCGGCGCGGCGGGGGGCCGAGCCGTGGATGGCCTCGAACATCGCGCCGCCCTCGCCGATGTTCGACGAGCCGGCCAGGCCGACCGAGCCGGCGATCTGCGCGGCGACGTCGGAGAGGATGTCGCCGTAGAGGTTGGGCATGACGATGACGTCGAACGCCTCGGGCGTGTCGGCCATCTTGGCGGCGCCGATGTCGACGATCCAGTGCTCGTTGACGATCTCGGGGTACTCGGCGGCGATCTCATCGAAGACCTTGTGGAACAGGCCGTCGGTGAGCTTCATGATGTTGTCTTTGGTGAAGCAGGTGACCTTCTTGCGGCCGTTCTGCTTGGCGTACTCGAACGCGTACCGGACGATCTTCTGGCAGCCGGGCCGGGTGATGAGCTTCAGGCACTGGTAGACCTCGTCGGTCTGGCGGTGCTCGATGCCGGCGTAGAGGTCTTCCTCGTTCTCACGGACGATGACGACGTCCATGACCGGGTGCTTGGTGTCGACGAACGGGGCGTACGAGACGCAGGGCCGGACATTGGCGAACAGGCCCATCGACTTGCGGACGGTGACGTTCAGGCTCTTGAAGCCGCCGCCCTGCGGGGTCGTGATCGGGGCCTTGAGGAAGACCCTCGTGCGCCGCAGCGACTCCCACGACTCGGGGGCGATGCCGGCCGAGATCCCGCGCTTGTAGACGGCCTCGCCGATCTCGATCGTCTCGATGGCCAGCCGGGCGCCGGCCTCCTTGAGGATCGTCAGGGTGGCGTCCATGATCTCCGGCCCGATGCCGTCGCCGTGAGCGACGGTGATCGGCGTGGGCGCATTCGAGCTCGCAGCCATCTCGTTCCCCCTCCGCAGGTGCGACGGTCCCGACCGACGCGGGCATCCAGTGGCCCGCAGGGACAGCGTCGTCTGCGTCGTGCAAAGAGTTATACGGAAACCTCACCCGAGCGGCGCATCGAAACTCCGCCGTCGGGCCATCGAAAAAGGCGATGGATCAGGACCGGTCGAAATCACGGATCCGGGCCGGCCGGCGACCGGGTCCGGGGTGCTCGGGCCGGGTGGACGGGTGGCCGCTCAGGCGGTGGGGCCGTGGTCGTGACCGCAGGCCGGGGGCGCGGGAGCCGCGCCGGCGGCGGGCACGGCGGGGGCGATCTCCAGGGTCGCCTTCAGGCCGTAGGCGACCCACTCGCCGAGCTGCTGGAATTCGAAGAGCCGGGTCGGCGCGGGCTGGAGGCCCTGGCGCAGGCCCTTGGGCACGTCGTCGATCTCGCCGGGCAGGTCGATCTTGCCCGAGCGGAGGTCGTAGACGCCGAAGTTCACCTCGACGTCGCGCTTCTGGCTGTGCACGGCGTGCTGCAGGTCGAAGGCCGTCTGCGCGGCGTTCAAGGCCACGCTCATGTCGATCAAGGCCTGACGGTAGCCGGGCTTGCTGCTCACCGACTCGCCGTGGACCCGTTCCAGGACGGCGGCGCCCTCGTGGACGACGATCATGATCCGGCGGAGGATCGCCCGCAGCGAGGGGGAGACCTCGTGGTCCCAGTAGAGGCTGGGGTTGAGGTACGCGTCGACGGCGCCGGTGACGGCGCCGCAGCCGGCGTGGCCCATCACGACCACGAGCTTGACGCTGGCGCCCAGGTGCTCCAGGGCGTAGTCGATCGAGCCCTGGCCGGCGGTATCGACGATGTTGCCGGCGACGCGCACCACGAACAGCTCGTTGAGCGTCTGGCCCAGGATCATCTCCAGCGGGGCGCGGGCGTCGGAGCAGCCGATGATGATCGCGAACGGATGGTGGGCGCCGATGACGTTGGCGTCCCAGCCCATGACCGCGCCGAGGTGGTTGCAGTTGAGCACGAACTCGCGGCCGCCGGCCTTCACCTGCCCCGAGCGGCAGCTATCCACCCACTGGGCGAACAGGCGGTTGCCGCGCTCCAGCTCGTCGCGAGCCGCCTGGGGCGAATCCGGGACCACCTCGGTGCTGGCGCGCCGGGGATCAAAACGGTAGACGTAGTCGACGGGGCCCTTGGAGCTCATCGTCCGGCAAACTCCCTCATGGGGGGATGCCCCGCGGCCCGGCGACGACGGCCCAGGGGCCTCGACTCGCGAACCCGAAGCGGGGTCCCATCTTATCACGTCGCCCCGGCCCGTCCTACCTCCGCGTACGCCCCCGCCTCAGCGCCCCGGCGCAGCCGCAGGGGCCGGGGCCGGGGCTGCGACCGGCTTGCCCGTCTTGAGGTCGACCCGCAGGGGCCCGAGCGCCTGGGCCGAGGCGACCCGCTTGCCGTCGAGGTAGAGGTCGAGCCCCTCGCGGCCGTCGTCGAACTGGTCGGCCTCGTCGGGGCGGTCCCAGACGACGGTGACGTCGTGGCCGTGGTACCGCACGCCGTCGAGCACGAAGTGCCCGAGCGCCTCGGGGGGCAGCAGCGGGTCGAGCTCCAGGATCTCGTCCTCGCGCGGCACCAGGCCGATCAGGTCGGGGATCAGCACGTCGAGCCAGGTCGACTGGAGGTCGTCGCGCTCGGCGGTCTGCCACTGGCCGCCGACGCCGTTGTAGACGACGCCCGTCCAGGGCTGCACCAGGTCCTGGTCGCGGAACTGGGCCTTCGTGAACGAGCTGAACAGCTCCCAGAGCCGCTCGCGGGTCAGGGGCGAGGCGGATTCCTTCGCGCGGCCGGTCAGGGTCCGATCCGAGCGCAGGGTGCGGGCCATGGCCGACAGGACGATCGCGTTGGCGTGCGGCCAGGTCGGGCCGTTGGCCAGGCCGGGCGTCACCGGCGTCTCGGCCTGGGGCCAGCCGTCCTGCGAGTAGGCCGGGTTCTGCCGCGAGGCCGAGGCGACCGGCCAGGGGGTCCAGAACTGCTCGGGGTCGAGGATCGACGCCCAGGCGGCCTCGAACCCCTGACCGACCGGCGCCAGGCCGACGTAGAACGGCGCCACCCCGGCGATCTCCTTGACGTCGACGACCGCCCGGTCCTCGGCGTTCAGCGCGAAGAAGAACTTGCCCTCGGGCCGCCACATCGTCGTCGTCATGGCCTTCTGGATCTTCGCGGCCAGCGCCTCGAACTCCTTCGCCGGCTCGGCCTGGCCCAGCAGGCGGTACAGCTTCGCCACGGCGACGGCGTTGCTGTACTGGTAGGCGGTCCGGTCCACCCGCTCCAGGCTCGCGGGCACGGCCGGCTCCTGGAGGTCGGCCGAGAGCTTGAAGTTGCCGGCGGCGAAGAACGCCGGCTGGTACGGCAGGCCGACCGAACGGTGCGAGTCGGCCCGCAGCAGGCCGTCGTCGTCGGGGTCGAACGCCTTCTGGGCGCCCCGGACGCTGGCCGCGAGCGTCGAGATCAGGGGGGCGAGCGCCTCGCGGCTGGGGTGGACCAGGTGGCCGTCCCAGGCGGTGGCGGTGATCCAGTCGGCGGCCTGGCCGTCGCCGGGGCCGGCGGGGGTGATCTGGCCCGGGTAGACGCCGTCGGGCCTGGCGTTCTCGGCCCAGGTCTGCAGGTGCCCGCGCCAGAACTTCGGGTCGCGGAGCCAGCGGGCCTCGCGGATCTGGTGGCCGGCGGCGGCGCTCAGGACGTTCGAGTCCCAGGCGCTCCGCCAGCGGCCGGCGCTGAAGGTCGGGTGCTTGAGGGCCCCGAGCTTCGGGTCGAGCAGGTTCTTCCGGAGCAGGAAGGCGCGGTGGTAGTAGAGCTTGCGGACGAACTCATCGGAGCAGTCGAAGTAGGGGACGCTGGCGTCGAACCAGGCGGCGGTCGCCTGCACCTGGTCGGCCAGGATGTCGCGCTGGTCCTGCTTGGCGACGGCGAGGGTGCCGAGGCGGCCCGCCTCGCGGCGGGTGCGGGCGAAGGTGGCGCTGGCGGCCAGCACGCGGTCGAGCGTCGAGGGCTCCTCGGGCCGCTTGAACTCCAGGGCCGCGCGGAAGATCTTCGTCTCGCCGGGGGCGAGCGTGTAGGTGAACGGCAGCCGGGCGCGGAGGAAGCCGGCGTTGTCGTCGCGGCCGGCGCTGTCGGCCAGGGTGACGCGGAGGCTCTCGTGGATCTCCTGGTCGACGGCCGGCTCGCTGGTGACGGCGAACCGCAGGCCCTGGCGGACGTCGAAGCCGTGGTAGCGGGTGCGCCAGTCCCCCTCCAGCACCCAGGTGCCGGCGGGTCCGTCCTTGCCGGCCTCGCGGTTCGAGAGGATCCGGTAGTCCTGCTGACCCTCCCAGCCCGGCACGGGCATGACCCGCAGCGTCGTCGGCTGGTCGGTCGGGTTGGTGGCCCGCAGCACGGTCACGAGCATGTCGTCGGGGGTGAGGAACTTGTCGGCGACGAGCTTCACGGCCGGCGCCGGCGGGGCGTCGCCCTCGACCAGCGGCTCGAAGCCGGCGAGGCCGGTGACGTCCTTCGCGCCGGCGCGGGCGAAGACGACGCGGATCTGCTCGGCGGTGACCGGCGCGGCGAAGGTGAGCTCGTTGGCGCCGACGGCCGGCTTCGCGGGCCTGGTGGCGGCGACCTCGACCGGGGCCCAGGTGCCGTCGGGCTGCGCGGCCTCGACGGTGACGGTGGCGGGCGGGCGGATCGAGCCGGTGCCGGTGTCGTCGACGAAGTGCAGCTTCAGGCCGCGAAGCGTGCGGGGGGCGCCGAAGCTCACGGCGTACCAGTCCTTGCGCCGGCCGCTCGCCCCGCTCGTCCACCGCTTCTCGGGCTGGAACGGGGGCGTGAGCGGGGCCTGGAGGTCCTCGGCGCGGTGGCCGGACGAGGCGGTGGCGGTGAGCGTGCGCTCGGCGCCCTCCAGGTGCACGTGGCTGGGGGTGCTGGTGGCCAGGGTCGGGCGGAGCCGGCTGTGGGCGTCGGCCACTTCGAGTTCGAGGGCGGGGATGTCGGTCAGGGCGAGCCAGTGGACGCCCTCGGGGAAGGCCCAGCCCTGGGGGCTGGTGGCCCAGAGCCGGGCGCCGACGCCGCCGAAGGGGACCTCGGGGGTGTACGGCCGCTCCAGGATCGCGTCGATGTCGAACCGGCTGCCGGGCAGGACCCGGCCGGCGGGCGGCTTCGCGGCCGCGTCGGCGCCGGTCTGCGCCGCGGCGGGTCGGGCCAGGGCCAGCACGCCGGCCAGCAGCAGCAGGGGAAGGGACAGCCGGGCGACGACGGGCAGGCGGGCGGGCGTGGGCAGGCTCATCGTTGCGGTGCGCCTCGGACGCGAGGTGAGTGCGGACCCGCGCGGCGGGCGGGACCGGGTCGGACGCGGGCCGGGCGGAGCGGTTGCTCGCGCGGGAGGGGACGCGGAGCGGCCGGCGCCGGCGGAATGAGCGTAGCCGGATCGATCGCCCGGGTAAAGCGACCGGCCGGGCTAGCCCGGCGCGCGCCGTGACCCCGGGCCGTCGTGGCGACGGGCCCGGGGTCACGGTGTGATTCGCGGCAGTGCGGGCGGCGCGAGGCGACAGGGCGCCCGGCCAGGCCGACTTATTTCTTGCGGTGACGGATCTTGCTCCGCATCCGACGCTTCTTCCGGCCCACCTTCCGGCGGCCCTTCCCTCGACGGCGGCTGGCCATAAACGCTCCGCTCCTGTCCTGTGCTGGTCTGCGAAAACCGAGACCTGATCGGGATGGTGAACAAACGACCCGGCGGGCCGACGGCCCCACCGGTCGGTGCCGTGGCCGATGGCCACACGCGCCGATCCCGCGATGGGGAAAGAGTCGGATCATAACGCCTGCCGACGGCGCCGGCAAGGTCGACCCGATCAGGTGCCGGTCAGGTTGGTTCGCATCCGGGTCGCTCAGGGGGCCAGGTGCGCGGCGAAGAACCGATCGAGCCGGTCGACGTAGCCGCGGGGGTCGGCGCGGTAGGCGTCGGTGTGGCCCAGCCCCGGCAGGATCACCGCCTGGCAGTCGGGCCCGGCGGCGGCGGCCAGGGCGCGGGCCTGGGCCACCGGCACCAGGTCGTCCGCGGTGCCGTGGATCACCAGCAACGGCCGGCGGCCCCAGCGGCGGGCCGACCGGATCGGGATCAGGTCCGAGGAGCGGGCGCCGAAGGCCCAGTCGGCCGCCAGCAGGATGCCCGGGTTGAACGGCCGGGGCAGGCCGCTGTGGATCGCGAGCTGGTGGTCGAGCACCGCCGGCAGGTCGCCGAACGGGCTGTCGACGGCCACCGCCGTCAGCGCCGGGTTCCGCTCGGCCTCCATCAGCAGCGTCGAGCCCCCCAGCGAGTAGCCCACCCAGCCGATCCGGTCGGGCGCATAGCCGGCCTCGCGGGCCCAGGCCAGCACGGCCCGCACGTCCCGGCGCTCGCGGCGGCCCATGCTCAACCGGGCCGGGTCGCTGCGGCCGTGCCCCCGCAGGTCGAAGACCAGCACATCATAGCCCCGCCGCCTCAGGTCGCGCGCCGGTCCGGCCACGCTCTCCCAGCTCTCCCAGAGCCCGTGAACCAGGACGATCAGGCGGCGGCCGGTGGTCGGCACGTACCAGCCGCGCAGGGTCACGCCGTCCTCGGTGCGGGTGGACCAGGGGACGACCTGGGCGCCCATGACCCGGGGGTCGACCTGCGGCGGCCGGGGCCGTGGGCTGGTCAGGACGTGCGCCGTGTAGAGCACGATGCCCAGGTACGAGCCGGGCATCAGCACGCCGACGAGCACGGCCAGCGAAATCAGCCCCAGCCGGGCCGGGCGCGCGAGCCGTCGCGGCCGGGGATCGGGCCCGGTCGGGGCCGGGTCCGGGACCGGTGCGGGGTCTGCCGTCGGGGGCATGGCCGACCTCCTGGACGGGGCGCCGGGGCCGGGGTCCCCGATCCGTCGGGGCCTGGTGGCTGGCTGGCGGCCGGGCGTGCGTTCATCATAGGGGACCGGCCGGCCCGAGCAAGCGCGATTGGCACGACCATTCGCCTTGCCCGCCCGGCCGTCGGCTGCTATTTCCCGGACGCACTTCCACGCAGGCCTGCGGGGCACACGGATCATGATCGGTATTGGCGTCGTCGGCATCGGGTTCATGGGGATGATCCACCACCTGGCCGCGCAGCGGATCGGCGGGGGGCGGGTGGTGGCCCTCTGCAGCCGCGACCCCCGCAAGCGCGCCGGCGACTGGACCGACATCCGCGGCAACTTCGGGCCCCCGGGGGCCCAGATGGACCTGACCGGCATCACCGCCCACGCCGCCTTCGACGACCTGCTGGCCGACCCGGCCGTGCAGCTCGTCGACCTCTGCGTGCCCAACGACCAGCACGCCGAGCTGGCGATCCGGGCCCTGGAGGCGGGCAAGCACGTGCTCGTCGAGAAGCCGATCGCGCTGACGATCGCCGACGCCGACGCCATGCTGGCCGCCGCCCGCCGCACCGGCAAGCAGCTCCTGGTGGCGCACGTCCTGCCGTTCTTCCCCGAGTTCGCCTATGCCCTGGAGGCGGTCGAGTCGGGCCGGTACGGCAAGCTGCTGGCGGCGCACCTGACGCGGGTGATCGCCCGGCCCGACTGGTCGGCGGGGATCACCGAGGTCGAGCGCAGCGGCGGGCCGGCGATCGACCTGCACATCCACGACACCCACTTCATCGGCCTGCTGGCCGGCGTGCCCAACGCCGTGCACGCCCGCGGCGTCGTCGACGGGGGCGCCGTGGTGCACCTGAACACGCAGTACCTCTACGAGGGGGCTGACGCCCCGGCCGTTTCGTGCGTCGCCGGCGCCCTCTGCGCCGCCGGCCGGCCGTTCGCGCACGGCTTCGAGCTGTACCTGGAGCGGGCGACGCTGAGCCTCGGCATCGCCGACGTGCCGGGCACCGGGCCGGTCAACCCGCTGACGGTGATCCTGCCCGAGGGCCCGACCGCGCACCCCGAGCTGGGCGCCGGCGACCCCGTGGACGCCTTCGCCCGCGAGCTGGCCGTGGCCGTCGAGGCCGTCGCCACCGGGGTCGAGCCGGCGCGGCTCTCGGGCACCCTGGCCCGCCAGGCGCTGGCGACCTGCTGGGCCGAGGTCCAGAGCGTCCAGACGCGGCAGCCGGTGGTGCTCTGCTGAGGTGAGGCGGCCAGGCCTCACGGCGCGCCCGGGGGCCTGGTTTCCGCTCAAGGCCCCGGCCGAACGACCCGATAGTGTCTAGGAGGACAGGACGTCCTCCGATACTGCCGCTCAAAGGAGGACGAGCGATGACGCTAGCCGTGTCGGAACAGATCCATCCGACGGCAGTGATCGGGCCCGATGCGGACCTGGCACCCGACGTGGTGGTGGGCCCATACGTCATCATCGATGGCCCGGTGACCGTGGGTCCCGGCTGCGTCCTCGAGGCGCACGCCTGCCTGTGTGGCCCGATCTCGATGGGTCGCGACAACGTGGTGGGCCATGGCGCCGTGCTGGGCAAGAGCCCGCAGTCGCGGGTCTACCAGGGTGAACCCACCCGCCTGATCATCGGCGACGGCAACACGTTCCGCGAGTACGTGACCGTGCACCGCGGCACCGTCGAGGGCGGGGGCGAGACCCGCATCGGCCACCGCAACCTGCTGATGGTCAACTCGCACGTGGGCCACGACGCCATCGTCGGCGACGGCTGCACGATCGTGAACAACGCGCTGATCGCCGGGCACGCGACCCTGGGCGACGGCTGCATCCTCTCGGGCCACTCGGCCGTGCAGCAGCGGGTGCGGATCGGCCGGCTGGCGATGCTCGGCGGCATGGGCGGCACCTCGAAGGACATCCCGCCATTCGTGCTCCAGCAGGGGTACAACTGCGTGACCGGCCTGAACGTCGTCGGCCTGCGACGCGCCGGGCTGACCCACGCCGCGATCAACGGCCTGAAGCAGGCGTTCCGCATCCTCTACAAGGAGGGGCGGAGCCTGGCCGAGTCGCTGGAGCGGATCGAGGCCGATTTCGGGCACCTGGCCGAGGTCGCCGAGTTCACCGGGTTCATCCGCGGCTCGAAGCTGGGGATCAACCCCTCGCGCGACGAGAAGCGGATGAACTGGGAATTCTGACCGGCCCTCAGCCCTCTGGCGGCGCCGGTGGGGCCTCCTCGGTCCCGGGCGCCGGCCGTCGTGCGGCGGTCGGGCGTGGGCTCGGGCCGGAGCGTTCCGGGCGAGCGGCTCGCGCGAGCCGGGAACGCGGCGGCGGGTCCTCGATGCCGAGGCTCGCCTGCACCCGGCGGAACTCGGCCGTGTCCATGTGGCCGGCCTCGTAGGCCGCCTTCAGGTCCGAATACAGGTCCTCCGGCCCGTCGTCGAGCGCCCCATGCGCATCGCGGCGGGAGCGGTAGATGGCCAGCACCCCCAGCACGATGGCGGTCGCCAGCGCGACGATCGTGGCCAGGGTCCGGTACGTGTCCAGGTTGCGTGCCATGCGCGACGACCCCTCTGATTCGGGCACCCCGAGGGCACCCCTCCTGATCGATCCGGCGGGCCCGAGATCCCGCCCAGACGGTGCGGCCGGCAGACCGGTCCCGCACCCGCGCGGTTGGGGCCCAGGCTTGTCCGCCGCCCTGACGATTGTATAGTGAAGGAGTGCCGATGGTGCGGCCGGATCGCACCCCGGGGCCGGGCCGGGACCGCCCGTGGTTCCCCGCTGCCCACGCCCGGCGGCCTCGATCCGTCCGAAAGGAGGCGAACATGCGTCGGTCGCTGCTGACTCTGGCCATCTTCTGCGGAATCGCCCTGGTCGGGGCCCCGTCCTCGGCTCAGGCCCAGTTTGGCAACAACTTCGCCGACCCGTTCTCCTTCTACTACGGTTACTTCATCCCCTCGCAGATCTACCAGTCCTCGATCCCCAAGGCCGAGGACACCGTGCGGATGTACTCGGCCCAGCGCCAGGTCAACGCCCTGACCGAGCGGGCCGGCCTGTTCGACCCGATCGGGTCGACCGGCACCGATCCCTTCGACATGTTCGGCGACACCGCCGGCCGCGGCGGCGCCGGCGGCCGCCCCCGCGTGGGCAACCTGCCCCGCACCAACCGCACCGGACCGGTCAACACCCACATCAACGGGTCCGGCCCCATGGGCTACTACAACCGCGACCCGTACCACCCCAACCTCCGGCTCGGCCGCGGCGCCAACCGCTCCATCCAGCCGATCCGCGGCGGCCGTGGCGGTGGGATGGGAGGCATGGGTATGCCGAGCATGGGCGGAATGGGTGGCATGGGCGGCATGCGCTGAGGCGGACGCCTCGGGGCCGCACCCAGCGGGGGGCGGCCCGGCCCGGGCTCCTGGAGCACCTGCGGACGCACCGACGATGTTGCCCGACCAGCAGCGGTTGACGGCGCAGGAACGGGGCAACCTCGTCGCCTATCTGGACGGCGAGCTGCCCGATCCGGAAACCCGCGCGCTGGCCACCAAGCTCACCCAGAGCACCTCGGCCCGCCGCGAGGTCGACGCCCTGGAGCGCACCTGGGAACTGCTCGATTACCTGCCCCGGCCCCAGGCCTCGGGCGCCCTGACCGAGCGCACCCTCTCGATGGCCCGCTCGCTCGACGAGCGGGGCGACCTGGCCTACGACACGGCCGGGAATCTGGCCCGCCGCGCGGTGCAGGTGGCGGCCGTGCTCGGCGTGGCCGCCCTGCTGGGTGCGGCCGGCTACGCCCTCAGCCGGTTCGCGGTGCCCGATCCGACCGCCCGGCTGGCCCGCGACCTCTCGATCGCCGAGCACCTCGACGAGTACCGCGCCATCGGGACGCTGGACTATCTCCGCCGCCTCGACGCCATCTTCACCGAAGGCCAGTAACCTCCCCCGGCCCCGGCCCCCGGTCGGGTGGCCCGCCGGGATCGTCGCCCCGTCCCGCCACCGGAACTGGATCCGCCCCCGCCGATGCCCCCCACGCCGCGCCACCGCCGGGTCCTCGCGCTGCTCGCCACCACGGGCCTGCTGCTGCTCGCCGCCGGTGTGAGCGAGAACCTCGAACGGCTCCGCGCCATGCCCCCCGAGCGGCGGCAGTGGCTGGCGGCCCAGCTCGCCGCCTGGCAGCGGCTGCCCATCGACGAGCGTCAGGCCGTGCGCGACCTCGACACCCAGCTCGCCGCACTGCCCGTCGCCGAGCGCGACCGCCTGCTGCGGCTCATGCGCCGGTACACCCTCTGGCTCCAGGGCCTGCCGGCCCCCCAGCGGCAGAAGATCGAGCAGGCGGGCCCCGACGAGCGGGTTGGCCTGGTCAGCGACCTCCGCGGTCACGCCCGGCCGCCACGGATCCCGCCCCGGCTCCTGAACCGCGACCTGCTCCAGGTCTCGGCGCTCAGCCCCCGCACGCTCGACGCCAGCGTGCTCGACCTGAAGCTCTGGTTCAGCCTGGGCGCCGAGGTCCGCACCCAGATCCTCCAGAACCCGAACCCGTCGCGGCAGGAGCAGCAGTTCCGCAAGCTCGCCGACGCCTCCGAGGCCTACCAGGCCCTGAAAGCCGAGCAGGAGCAGCGGTCGGCCCAGGCGCTGGAGGAACTCAAGCACGACCTGACCAGGCGCCGGCGGCTCGATCTGCCCAAGGTCGCGCAGCCGAAGGGGGAGGCGCTCCGCAAGGGCCTGGAGCTGCGGCAGCTCCGCGGCTTCGAGCCCGAGGCCGTCACGCTCCGAAACCTCGGTCGGTTCGAGGCGGCCATGCCCCCCTGGGTCCGCCAGTCGCTCGACCTGCTGCCGCCCGACGTCGCCGAGTGGCGCCTGAAGGTCCTGTACCGGCTCACCTTCCCCGCCCCGACCGAGCTGCCCGAGCCCGCGCCCCCGCCGAAGCGCGGGCCTGCCGGTAAGGGCGGGGCGCCCCGCGCCCCGGCGGGCCCCGGCACCGTGTTCTGATCGCCGCCTGCCCTGCCCTGGCCGCGCCCGAGGCCCCAGCCCGTGACGACCGATCCCGCCGACGACGCACCGTCCTCCGAGTCCGACGCCTTCTGGATGCAGCAGGCTCTGGCCGAGGCCGCCCGCGGCCGGGGCGCCGTCGAGCCCAACCCGATGGTCGGTGCCGTCGTCGTCCGCGACGGCCGGCGGATCGCCGTCGGGCACCACGGCCACTTCGGCGGCCCCCACGCCGAGGTCGTGGCGCTGCGGGCCGCCGGCGAGGCCGCCCGGGGCGCCACCCTGTATGTGTCCCTCGAACCCTGCTGCCACCACGGCAAGACGCCCCCCTGCACCGACGCTGTGCTCGCCGCCGGGATCACGCGGGTGGTGGCCGCGCTGCGCGACCCGTTCCCGAGGGTCGCCGGCGGCGGCTTCGCCGCGCTCCGCGCCGCCGGCATCGCCGTGGCCGACGGGGTCGAGGCCGACGCGGCCCGACGGCTCAACGCCCCGTACCTCAAGCGGCTCGCCTGCGGCCGGCCGTACGTGACCGCCAAGTGGGCCATGACGCTCGACGGCAAGACGGCCGTCGCCGGCGGCCACAGCCAGTGGATCTCGGGCCCCCGCTCTCGGGCCTTCGTGCACGAGCTGCGCGGGCGGATGGACGCCATCGCCGTCGGCCTGGGCACGGTCCTGGCCGACGACCCCGCGCTGACCGCCCGGCCCCCCGGCCCCCGCACGCCGGCGCGGCTGGTGCTCGACTCGGCCGCGCGGCT
>CAZUZD010000169.1:0-12977 GCA_964624465.1 uncultured Isosphaeraceae bacterium | reverse complement strand
TGCCTGTACCTGCCCCGGTTCGACGCCAGGGCTGCGTCGGCGCCGCCGGCGGCCCCCGGCTTCGGCGTGCAGGTGTACCAGGCGGCCGGGCGTTCGGGGCGGCGGCATGTGGTCCTGACCGGCTTCGGCGAGATGCTGCCGCGAGCCGAGAACCGGGTTCGCCTCGTCCCCGGCGCTGTCGACCGCTGGGGCATTCCCCGGCTCCGGATCGCGGCCGCGCCGGGGCCCCACGAGGCGACCCGGTTCGCCGCCATGCGGACCGCCGTCCACGAGCTGGCCGGGGCCCTGGCACTCCGGGTCCGGTCCGTCGACGACCGGCCGCCACCCCTGGGCCTGGCCGTCCACGAGTGCGGCACCGCGCGGATGGGTCGCGACCCGGCCGCCTCGGTGCTCGACCCCGACTGCCAGTGCTGGGACGCCCGCGGCCTCTACGTCACCGACGCCGCCGCGTTCCCCTCGCAGGGGAGCCCGAACCCGACCCTGACGATCCTCGCCCTCACCGCGCGGGCCTGCGCCCACGCGGTGGAGCCGCGGGCCGGGGCCTGAAGGGCCGCGGCTCAGGGCGCCGCGGCCGGGTCCGGCGTCCCGACGCGCGGAGCGAACCGGGGCACGTCCACCGGCCGAACGTACCGGTACCGCCGGCTTTCGATCTCGCAGAGCAGGGGGACGGCGTGCCCGGCCCCGAGCAGGTTGCCGATCGCCTGCGCGGCGGCGTCGACGGTGAACGCGTAGGCCAGCTCGGGCAGCAGGCCGATCACGGCGCGGCGGGCCTCCGGCGTGCGCGCGGACCGGAGCAGGCGGGCCAGCCGCAGCGGCGGGATCAGCGGCCAGGCGGCGGCGTAGGCCAGCCGTCGCGGCCAGCCCCAGCCCCCGGCCCGCTGCGCGGCGAAGGCCCGACCGGTGGCGTACAGCGACACCGTCCAGGGCCCTGGCCGCGCGAAGTTCGCGTGCGCCGAGCGGACCTCGGCCGACTGGAACAGTCGCTGCCCCCGGGCCCGCATGGCCGCGCATAGCAGGGTCTCGTGGTCGTAGCCCTCGAGCGACTCCCCCAGGGCACGCAGCGCCGCCGCCTTGTAGCAGCTGTTGTGGCCGGGGAGGTCGTCCCGCTCGCCGGCGCTGGCCGGGTCGGTGAACCGGCCGTAGGCGACGAGCATGTCGGCCCGGCTGATGCGGTTGCCGGGGTTGGCGTTGCGCATCACGGGGCCGACGGCCGCCCAGGGCCCGGCCGCATGCGCCCGCACCAGGGACTCGGCCCAGTCGGGGTCGGGGAAGCAGTGGTCCTCGCCGAAGGCGACCAGCGGGGCTGCGGCCTGACGCGCCCCCCGGAAGTGCCCCTGGGTGATCGAGCGGATCGGCCCGGTCGCAACGACCCGGTGCGAGTGGAATCCGGCCAGCGCCCGCGCGTCCAGGGCCACGCGCCCGGCCGTGATGCCGACCAGGATCACCTCCAGCCGGTCGGCGATCGTCTGGGCCCGCAGGCTCTCCAGGGTCCGCTCCTGGACCCGCCACGAGTCGAACGTGACCAGGACCACGGCAAGGGCTGGCGGGCCTGCCCCGGGCGCGGGATCCGGTGGCGTCAGGGCGTCGGGGCGAGGGGCCATCCGGGACGTCTCCGGGGCGGACGGGCGCGGCGGTCGGTCCCGCTCGGGGGCCGACGACGATCTTCGCGGCCCGTGGCCCCCGGGGCAAGCGAGCGGTCCGGTCCGGTCCGGTCCGATCCGGTCCGGGCGGTCGGCTCAGACGCGGGGTGGGCCGGCGGCGATCGGGGCCGGAAGCTCGACCGGCGGCGGGGCGTCGGCCGGACCTCGGAGCTTCCGCCGGAAGTAGCCGGCGGCGTTGGCCACCTGCGCCACGACCTGAAGGGCGGCGAGGGACGCCGGCCGTGCCGCGCCGGTGGCCCAGGGGGCGGCCAGCAGGCCGGCGTAGAACGCGACGGGCTCCAGCCGCACCCGGCCGGCGTCGCGGGCCGCCCGCGCCTGGCGGTACTGGTAGGCCCCCTGGCCGTAGTGGTAGTGCTGCCGCAGGAACGCCCCCGGCGACAGCTCGTGCGCGTGCCAGACGACGGCCCCGGGGACGAACCGCATCCGCCCGCCGCGCTGGAGCCAGCGGTCGCAGAGCTCGCGGTCCTCGGCCGCGGCCAGGCAGTAGCGCGAGTCGAAGCCGCCGACGCGCCCGAACGCCTCGCGGCCCACGGCCAGGTTGTTGCTGGTGAAGAACCGGCACTGCTCGGGGTCGCGGTTGTAGTAGCGGTACAGGGCCGTGACCAGGGTCTGACTGGCCTCGGAGTAGAGGTTGTGCGCGAGCCGGTTGCCCACCGGTCCGCCCACGACCACCTCGGGAGTCTGGCGCAGGGCGGCGGCCAGGGCACCCAGCCAGCCCGGCTCGGGGACGCAGTCGTCGTCGGTGAAGGCCAGGAACCGGCCCCGCGCCTGGGCCACGCCGGCGTTCCGGGCGCGAGCCGGGCCGGCGTTGGCCTGCCGCACCAGCGTCACATGCAGGCGGTCGGCGAACGCCGCGACGGCCGGCGCCAGCGACATCGGGCTGCCGTCGTCGACGATCACCACCTCGAACCGGTCGGCCGGGAACTCCTGCGCGGCCAGCGCGCCCAGGCACTCGGCCAGCCGCGCCGGCCGCGCGTGGGTGGGGATGACGACCGTGACCTCCGGGGTCGGTCCGCAGGTCGGCGGCAATCCGGGTCGGGCTGCGTCCATGGGGACCTTACGCTTCGGAACCCGCCGGGACTCAGCGGCCGTCGGTCGCCGGCCGATTCTTGACATACCGATCGGCCCAGTCGAGCATCTCGGCCAGCACGTGCAGGATCGACTCGCGGCCGCGGTAGCCGTGGCTCTCGTGCGGCAGCATGACCAGCCGGGTCGTGCCGCCGTGGCCCTGGATCGCCTCGAAGAGCCGCTCCGACTGGATCGGGTACGTCCCCGTGTTGTCGTCGACCTCGCCGTGGATCAGGAGCAGGGGCTCCTGGATCTTGTCGGCGTGCGCGAACGGCGAGAGCCGCAGGTACACGTCGGGCGCCTCCCAGAAGCTCCGGCGCTCGCTCTGGAACCCGAACGGGGTGAGCGTGCGGTTGTACGCGCCGCTGCGGGCGATGCCGGCGGCGAACAGGTCCGTGTGGGCCAGCAGGTTGGCGGTCATGAACCCGCCGTAGCTGTGGCCGGCGACGGCGACCCGCTTCGGGTCGATCACGCCGCGGCGGTCGAGCACGTCGATGGCGGCCTTCGCGGCGGCGGTGATCTGCGGGATGAACGTGTCGTTCATCGTGTCGGGGTCGCCCACCACCGGCATGGTGGCGTCGTCGAGCACGGCGTAGCCCTGCGTGACGAAGAACAGGTGCGAGGCCCCCGTCGGCCGCAGGAACGTGTGCGGCGAGGTCCGCACCTGGCCGGCCGTCGCCGGGTCGGAGTACTCCAGCGGGTACGCCCAGACCAGCAGCGGCAGCCGCGTGCCGGGCTGGTAGTCGGCCGGCAGGTACAGGGTGCCCGAGAGCGGCACGCCGTCGCCCCGGTCGTAGGTGATCAGCTCCTTCTGGACCCGCGTCAGCTCGGGCGCCGGGTCGGTGAAGTGCGTGATCGGCGTGCGGGCGCCCGACTCCAGGTCGACGACCACGTAGTTCGGCGGCTCGGTGCGGCTCTGGCTGCTGATCAGGATCCGCTCGCGGCCGTCGCCGACGAAGTCGAGGAACGTCTCGTAGCGCTCGGGCTCCGCCTGGAACAGCCGGGTGGTCTGGCCGCTGGCCAGGTCGCGGCGGTCCAGGAACGGCCGCGCCCCGCCGGCCGCGGCGCCCGCGCCGGCCAGGTAGATGTTCGTGCCGTCGCGGAGCACGACGACGGTGCCGTCGGGCCGGCGCTCGTCGACCGGGCTGCCGGGGTCGCCGTAGGCGTCGTTGACGCTGCGGTCGAACAGCACCGACTTCGACGCCGCCGGCTCGGCCAGGTTCAGCCGGTACGTGGTCGTCCAGCGGCGGTCGCGGTCGAACTCGGTGAGCAGGACGTCGTCGGCCTCGGGCAGGTACGCCAGGCCCCGGAAGCGGTGCTGGACCTGGAGCAGCTCGCGGGGCGGCGCGGTGAAGGGGGCGTCGAGGGCCATCAGGCGGTCGCGGTGCGGCACCTTGCGGGTCGGGTCGCCGTCGTCGAGCGCCTCGGCCCAGAGCACGCGGGCGGGCCGGAGCGGCTGCCACTCGGCGCCGCGGGGCCCCTTGACCACGCCCTGGCGCGGGATGTCGTCGGAGACGGGCAGGTCGGCGATCGTCGCCAGCGGCTGGCCGGTGGTCGCGTCCCAGACCGCCGTGGTGCGGCTGAACAGGCCCGAGGGCACGCGGTACGAGAACGGCCGCCGCAGGGTCGTCACGAGCAGGAACCGGCCGTCGGGCGACGGGCTCGATGCCGCGATCAGGCCGGGGGCGCCGATGGTCGCGACGGCGGCGGCGGGGGTGGTCGCCTCCGGGTCCACGCGGGCGAGCTGGCCCAGGGCGAAGTGGGCGAACAGCGCCTCGTCGTGCGGGCTCTTGAGCAGGTCCTGGTAGGTGGGGGCCTGGCTGGTCTTGCCGATCGACTCGCGGACGCTCGGGCCGGCGGGCGCCAGCGGCGTGGCCGGCGCGGGGCCCCGGTCGCCGGGCACGAGCCGGACGAGCAGGTGGCGGTTGTCCGACTCCCAGTCGAAGGGGTCTCCCAGGATGTCGTTGAGCCGCGCGCCGGGGATCGCCCTGGCGGCGCCGGTGGCGACGTCGGCGACCCAGAGCTCGACGCCGTCGTCGAGATCGCGGGCGAAGGCGAGCTTCCGGCCGTCGTGCGACCAGCTCGGCATGCCGATGCGGGCCCCCTCGGGCAGGGCGATCCGTCGCGCCGGGCCGCCGTCGAGCGGCTGCACGCTCAGGCCGGTGTACCGCACCAGTCGCTGGCGATGGCCGCCCTTCGGGTCGAGCCGCAGGCCGGCCAGGCGGAGGATCGGGCGGGCGAGCTGGGCGATCGGCGGGTACGGCTCGTAGTCGACCAGCGCCAGGGCGTCGCCGCGCGGGCTGGGCACGGCGCGGGGCGGCGGCGGGGCGTCGAGGATCCGGACGATCTCGGCCGGCGGCAGCCGGTAGCCGTCCGGCTGTGCCGGTGCGGACGACGGGGAGGCGACGGTGGCCATGGTCAGGCTCAGTCCCAGCAGCAGGCCGAGGCGGGCGCGGGGCCGGGGCCCCGATGTGGCGAACGGGCGTGGCATCGGGTGCGGGCTCCGCGCGGCCGTGGGGGCCAATCCGAAGAAGATCGTCGAGGGTGGCGGGTCCCAGGCTAACCGCGCCGGCGCCCGCCCGCAATCGCCGCCGCGCGGGGCGGTTCCGGGGCCGCTCGCGGGCGCGGGAGTCGGCCGGTCGGGTGGGTCGGATCCGGAGTTTTTCCGGAAACCGGGCCGGGGGCTCCAGCGCGGCCCGCGGTCCCGACTTGGGGCGTGACGCCGGGCTGTCGCGGGCCGGAGTCCGTGTTGACAGCCCCCGGAAGATTCCGGTATACCCCCGACCGTCCCATCGGTGCAGGCCGCGTCTTGAGGCGGTCGGACGGTGGGGACCCTCGGGCCGCGCCGGGACGGAGTCCGGGCCGGTGCCGATGCCCTCGAGGGCGACCCGCCAGAGCGATCGGACCACCGGGTCCGGCCCGCCGCTGGTGGCGTCCCGCAGCACCCGAAACGCTCGAAATCCGCTCGTTAGGATCACGCGGACCGGAACACCCGAGGCGGGCCCCCCCCGACTCGGTCAGGAGACTTGCCGCGCCCGCTCCTCGGAGCGGGACCAGGGAGGATGCGGCGGACCGCGGGGGACCACCGGGCCATGGATGGCCCGGCCCCTCGCATTCCGAATTGCTCGGGACGGGCGGGACCGGCCGGCGCCACGCCGATCGCGACGGCCGACGAGCCCAGCCGCACGTCATCCGCCCCGCGGCCCGTCGCCGGCGTCCGGTCGGGACCAGGCCAGGGATGGTCGGGCACGGAGGATCGCGACTGATGTCGGCAGAGCTGCACCGCACGCGACTGGACGGCGACGCCAACGTCAGCGGCACCGCGCCGACGGAGTTGCCGCATCGCCGCTACCGACCGATCCCCCGGCCCCGCCTGCGGGGCTCGGACTGGGACGGCCTCTACGCCGGTGAGCCCGAGACCTGCCGACGGAGCCTCCGCCAGTTCCTGCCGATCTTCGGCCACCTGGCGCTGCTGGCCGGCGTCTTCCAGGCGTACAACCTCGAAGGCCCCGCCTTCCAGACGCTCGCCTGGCTCTGCGTCGCGAGCCTGCCGGTCCACTACCTGCTGCCGCTGAAGGCCAAGCGGCCGTTCCTGCTGGCGACCTCGGCGCTCGGGCTGGGCCTGGTCTTCGGGCCGGCCGTGGCCGCCGCCGCCGTGGGCCTGGCGGCGGTCTTCGTGGCGATCGCCGGGCTGCCGGTGGCCTGGCCCGTCCGCGCCGGCCTGCTCGCCGGCCTGGGCCTGCTGCTGGCGCTCGGACGCGCCGGGGTGATGCCCGTGCCGGTGCCGTCGCCGGGCGTCTTCTGGCCGGTGGCCGCGTCGCTGCTGATGTTCCGGGTGATCCTGCTCTGCTACGAGCAGAAGCACGCGAAGGCCCGTGAGCCGTGGCTCGACGCCATGAGCTACTTCGTGCTCCTGCCCAACGCCTGCTTCATCCACTTCCCGGTCGTCGACTACCGCACGTTCCTCCGCGGCTACTTCGCCGTCGACATCCACCAGACCCAGCGCCGCGGGCTGGCGATGATGCTCAAGGGGGCCGTGCACCTGCTGCTGTACCGGCTGGTGTACCACCGCCTGCTGATCACGCCCGACGAGGTGCACAACGTCGGCACGCTGGCGTCGTACCTGTTCTGCAACTACCTGCTGTACCTGCGGGTCTCGGGCCAGTTCCACCTGGCCTGCGGCATGATGCACCTGTTCGGGCACCAGCTGCCCGAGACGCATCACCACTACCTGCTGGCCAACAGCTTCACCGACTACTGGCGCCGGATCAACATCTACTGGAAGGACTTCATGGTCCGGGTGGTGTTCAATCCGGTCGTCTTCCGGCTCAAGAAGCGGCCGCAGTGGCAGTCGATCACGGTGGCGACGGCGACGGTGTTCGTGGTCACCTGGGTGCTGCACGGCTACCAGCTCTTCTGGCTGCGGGGGAGCTGGGGCTTCAGCGTGCCCGACGCCCTGTTCTGGGGCATCCTGGGCCTGCTGGTGATGGCCAACGTGCAGCTCGACCTGCGGGCCCCCCGGACCCGGACGCTCAAGAAGGCCCGCGAGGCGCGGCCCACGCCGAGGGCCCTGGCGGTGCGGTCGCTCAAGACCGCCGGCACGCTGTTGACCATCACCCTGCTGTGGTCGCTCTGGTCGAGCCCGAGCGTCGGCGACTGGGTCGCAATGCTCCGCCGGGCGGTGCCCTGAGCCGCGACGATGTCGACGGCGGCGGCCGCCGCCGCCGCGCCGGTGCGTCTGTTCCCCCCCACGTCCCCGTTTCCGGAATGCGGTGGTCATGGACGGCCCCCGAGAGTACCCGGCCTCGCTGATCGCGACCCTGACCCTGCTGGGCCTGGGCCTGGCGCCCCTCGCGCGCCTGCCGGGCCCGGTCGCGACGCTGCACCGCCACGGGGCCAACCGCGCCGACGTCGAGCGCCAGCAGCACGGCTACTACGAGACCCTGCTCGCCCTCGGCGGCCGGCCGAAGGCCGACGCCGGGTCGCAGGCCCCGCCGGCCGGCGCGGTGCCGTTCGAGGCGGCGACGCTCGCCACCGCCGTGCCCGACCTGCGGCAGTACGCCCTCAAGCCCGGCGTGGTCGTGCCGCTGCCCGCCGGCGGCTACTGGACCACCAACGCGCAGGGCCGCCACGACGCCGTCGACGCGGGCGCACCCGCGATCGGCCAGCTCCGCGTGGCCCTGCTCGGCGACTCGATCGGCTCGGCCTGGGGCGTCGCCGACGCCGACGGCTTCGGCCCGCGCGCCATCGTAGCCCTCGATGCGCAGGCTCGCGCCGCGGGAGGCCCCGGCGTCGAGCTGCTGAACTACGCCGTGCCGGGCCACGCCCCCGGCCAGCGTTGGGAGGATTTCGTGCGGCAGGACGGCTGGTCGGCCGCGCCCGTGCTGGTGCTTTACGAGGCGACCCCGGCCGACCTGGGCTGGGACGCGCACCGACTCCGCGGCCTGCTGGAGCAGGGGGTCGGCTTCGACGCCCCGCAATACGCCGCCGCCCTGGCCGCCGGCGGCATCGCGCCCGGGGGCGACTTCGCCCACTACCGCGCGGCGCTCAAGCCGATCCGCGAGGCGATCCTGGCCAACGTGTATCGCACCATCGTCGCCGGCTGTCGCGCCCGGGGGGTGCCGGCCGCATGGGTGCTGGTGCCCCGCGTGGGCGAGCCCAGCGACGCCGACCCCGAGGCGCGGGCCACGGTGGTGCGGCTGGCGCGCGCGGCGGGCTTCGACCCCGTGATCGACCTGTCCGACCGCCTCGACGGCGTCGACCCGAGCACCCTGGCGATCGGGCCCGGCGACTACCACCCCAACGCCGCCGGGCACGCCCGCCTGGCGGAACCGCTCGCGACCGCCCTGGCCGGGACCGTGCTCCGGCCCGGCCGCCCCGCCGCACCGACTCGCCCGATCGGAGGCCGATGATGACCGCGACCGCGCGAACCGATGCCACGCCCACTCCCCCCGGGCCCGGCAGCCGGCCCGCCCCGGCCGCCGCGCCGGCGCCGTACGCCCGGCCGAACGTGGTGGCGGTGGCCGTCACGCTGGCCCTGCTCATCGGCGGCCTGGCGCCGACCGAGGGCCGCGGCCTGGCCCGCGATGCGCTGCGGAGCCTGCACGCCATCGAGCCCAACCGCGCCGACCACGACAAGGCCGCCACCGGCTACTACGTCGGCCTGATCGACGGCGACGGCTCGGGCCGCGACGAGCTGGCCCTGGCGCTGCTGGGCAAGCCGCCCGAGCGCAAGTTCGGCGACATCGGCGCCACCCGGTTCCTCCCCGGCGGCTACCTGCAATTCGAGCTGCTGCCGGACGTGGACGTCGAGGCCTTCGGCGGCCGGTTCACCACCAATGCCCAGGGCCTGCGCGACCGGCCCTACGAGGTGTCCAAGCCGCCCGGCGTCTTCCGGATCGCGCTGCTGGGCTCGTCGATGGACATGGGCTGGGGCGTCGGCGTCGACGAGACGTACGAGAACCGCCTGGAGGAGTGGCTCAACGCCCACGCCGCCAAGCGGGGCCTGGACCGTCGGTTCGAGGTGCTGAACTTCGCCGTGGCCGCCTACGGCCCGCTGCACCGCGTCGAGGTCTTCGAGCAGCGGGTGCGCGCGTTCCAGCCCGACCTGGTGCTGTACTCGGCCACCCGGCTCGACACCCGGCTGCTCCAGATCCACCTGGTCGGGCTGCTCCAGGGCGGCATCGACCTGAAGTACGACTTCGCCCGGCAGGTCCTCGCCGCCGCCGGCATCGACCCCGCGGCCGAGGCCGTCGCGCCCGCGGCGGCGGCCGACGGCGACGGCAAGGCGCGCAAGGACCGGCTCAAGGTGGCCGTCGAGCCGCTGCTCTGGGACCTCAACGCCGCGGCGATCGGCCACCTGGCCGGCGCCTGCCGCTCGGCGGGCATCGGCCTGGCGATGGTCATCATCCCCCGCGCCACCGAGGCCGACGGCCCGGCGTCGCGCGGCCCCGACGTCGCCCGGATCCGCGCCATCGGCGCCGGCCAGGGCGTGCCGGTGGCCGATCTGACGGCCAGCTTCGACGACCAGGACCGCCGTCACGTCGAGATCGCCCCCTGGGACGACCACCCGAACGCGCTCGGGCACCGGCTGCTGTTCCTGGAGCTGGGCCGCTCGATCGTGGCCGACGCCCCGCTCTACCGCCTGCTCTTCGACGCCGAGCCGCCGCCGTCCGACGCGCCGGGGCTCGGCCCGGCTGCCGCTGACAGAACGGGCCCGAAGGGGTAACGTCCGGTGTCGATCCGGTCGCCGCGGCCCGATCGACGCCCCCCTCGCGACCCCCCGGGGCCGGTCGCGCCGTCCGCCACCCGCGACGGTGCGGACGGTCTCCCTCGCCACCGCTGAACGCCGCGGACGACACGCCGGGCACGGAGGCCCCACCCGATGAAGACCGACGCCGACCCCACGCACCTGAGTCGCCTGCTCGACGAGGCCGCCGACCGCGCCCCCGGGGCGATCGCCGTCGAGGCCGAGGACGGCCGGACGTGGTCGTACGCCGAGCTGCGGCTCGCCGCCGAGCGCATCGCCACCCGGCTGGCCCGCTGGGGCATCGGCCGTGGCGATCGGGTGGGGCTGTTCCTGCCCAAGGGGTTCGCGTCGGTGGCCGCCATCCACGGCATCCTCCGCGCCGGGGCCGCGTACGTGCCGATCGACCCGACGGCGCCGGCTCGCCGCGGCGCGGGCATCCTGGCCGACGCGCAGGTGCGCGCCGTCGTCGTCGCCGAGACGCTCGCCCCCGACCTGGCCGCCGCCTGGCCCGAGTCGGCCCCGGGCGGGCCCCCGCGCCGGATCGTCGTGCCCGCGGGTCCCGAGGCCGCCGTCGCGCCGGGCCCGCACGACGCCGACTGGGCCGAGGTGCTCGCCGACGTCACGCCCTCGCCGCTGCCGCCGATCCGGGGCGCCGACGACCTGGCGTACATCCTCTACACCTCGGGCTCGACCGGCCTGCCCAAGGGCGTGATGCTCTCGCACGCCAACGCCTTCTGCTTCCTCGACTGGTGCGACGCCGAGCTCGACCTCCGCGACGGCGAGCGGTTCTCGTCGCACGCGCCGTTCCACTTCGACCTGTCCGTCTTCGACCTCTACGCCTGCTGCCGCCACGCCGGGGCCCTGGTCGTCATCGGCGAGTCGCTGGCCAAGGACCCCGCGCGGCTGGGGCCGTTCCTGGCCGCCCGCCACATCGACGTCTGGTACTCGGCCCCGTCGATCCTCGCCCTGATGGCCGAGCACGGCGCGCTCGAGGGCCCCGAGGCGCGGGCGCCCCGGGTCGTGCTCTTCGCCGGCGAGGTCTTCCCGGTGCGGCCCCTGAAGCGGCTGCGGGCCCTCTGGCCGCAGTCGTCGCTCTGGAACCTCTACGGGCCGACCGAGACGAACGTCTGCACGGCGTACCATGTGACCGGCTCGCTCGAGGACCGCGTCGACCCGCTGCCGATCGGGCCGGTCTGCCCCCCGTTGCGGGCCCGCGTGGTCGACGAGCACGGCGCCGACGTGCCGGTCGGCGGCGAGGGGGAGCTCGTCATCACCGGCCCCGGCGTCATGCGCGGCTACTTCGGGCGGCCCGACCTCAACGAGCGGGCGTTCCTGCGGGCCGACGACGGCACGGCGTGGTACCACACGGGCGACCTGGTCGTCGACGACGGCTCGGGCTGCTTCACGTTCCGGGGCCGCCGCGACCGCATGGTCAAGAAGCGCGGGTACCGCATCGAGCTGGGCGAGATCGAGAGCGCCCTGTACCGGCACGACGACGTCGACCGCGCCGCCGTGGTGGCCCGGTCGGACGACGCGGGGCTCACCATCGACGCCTTCGTGGCCGTGAAGCCGGAGCGCAAGGGGTCGGTGATCGCCATGAAGCGGCACTGCACGCAGTACCTGCCGCACTACATGGTGCCCGACCGGATCCGGTTCGTGCCCGACCTGCCGACGACGTCGACCGACAAGGTCGACTACCAGCGGCTCAAGACCCTCAGCGAGCAGGCCGGCGCCTGAGGCGGGCGCGGGCCGCGATCGCCCTTCCCGGATCGAGGGCCCCCCGGTATGATCCGCCCGCGCGACGGGAGGGTCACCGCCGGGGGCCGCGTGTCCCTGGCCGCACACGGACGCCGCCATGACGCTCCGGCACCTGTTCAGCTGGAAGACCCTCTTCTACGAGGCGCTCTGGCCGGCCCTGCGACGGCTGAGCCCCGAGCGGACTGACGCGATCGTCGGCGCCCTCGGGCGGCTGACGCACGCCGCCTGGCCTCCCCGGCGCCGGGTGCTCGCCGCCGCCGTGCGGCGGCTCGACGCCGTGGCCCACGACGAGCCCGACCCCGCCGCGTTCCGCGCCGAGCTGGCCGGCAACGTGGCGCGGTTCCTGGCCCGCGACTACCCGCTCGACGGGCTGGGTGACGCCGACGCCGTGGCGCGGTTCTCGGTCGAGGGGGAGGATTGCCTCGACGAGGCGCTGGCGCGGGGCCGCGGGGTGATCCTGCTGGGCTCGCACCTGGGCGCGCACGTCGCCGGCCTGCACTGGCTCTACCGCCGCGGCCTGCCGCTGCGGCTGCTGGTGCAGCGCCCGCAGCACGTCTCGCGCTACCTGCGGGCGCGGTTCGACAGCGACCACGGCCCGCACCCCCAGCCGGGTCTGTTCCTGAGGCGCCGGCTCCCGCCCCGCGAGGCCGCCGACCGCGTGCTGCGGGCGCGGGCCGCGCTGCGCGACGGCCTGGCGCTGTACGTCAGCGGCGACATCCCCTGGGCCTCGTGCTCGACCCGGCCCGGCCGCCTGATGGGCGTGGTCCGCCCGTTCCTGTCGCTCTGGGCCGACCTGGCCGCCGCCACCGGGGCGCCGGTGGTCCTGGTCTTCGCCGGCCACGAGCCCGGCGGCCGCTACTCGCTGCGGTTCGAGCCGCCGTTCCTGGTGCCCCCCGGCGGCGAGGCCGCCGCGGTGGCGCACTACCTGACCGCCCTGGATGGCGCCATCGCGCGGGATCCGGCCGAGGCCGTCGCCCACCTGACCTGGCCCTGCTACGACCCCGACACTCCGCCGCAGGTCGCCCCGCCCGCCCCCGACCGCACCCCCGGCCGCCGCCGCACCCTCGCCTCGACCTGAGGGCCTCGAGGCCGGATTTCCCTCGCCCGCACGCGGCTCGCCGTCGGCCGTGCTAATGGCAAGCAGCCGTGGCCGAACCTGCCGTGGGGGGGGGGGGGGGAGGGGCGAGGGGGCGCCCCCCCCCAGACCGCCCCCCCCCGCGGGCGCCGCCCCCGGCCGGCCG
>CAZUZD010000168.1:0-13003 GCA_964624465.1 uncultured Isosphaeraceae bacterium | reverse complement strand
GGGTCGGCGTCGCCCGCGGGTGGGGGGCCGGGCGGGGCGGGGTCCGGCCGCGCGCGGGCTCACCGGTCCCGGGACGCGTCGGTCGCGCACCGGGTCGGGAATGGCGAAAGCCCATGAAGTCGCTCCAGGTGTCGGGTGCCGTCGGACCACGGCGGTGGGCTGGTACCGACCCGATCGGGAGCCGATGGGAATTCCTGGCCGGCGAGCCCGCAGGCGGAGCCCACCGGCCGCGACGTCCCCGGGCCCGGCCCGACCGCGCATCGGTTCCAGCACGGGGCCTTATCGGATCGACAGGCGTCGCCTAGAACCGCGTCTGAAAAATCCAGAACGATCGATTTCGTGGATGCGCCGGCGCGAGAACGGCGCGGTCCGGCTCTTGCCGGCGAGTCGGGCATCGGAACATAATCAGGCCGTGCCCGGGATCGGCGGCCGCCGCCGTCGGACGACTCCCGGCGCCGGGCGGCCCGGGGTGGCCGTCGCGTCGTGGCAGGGGCCTCGGACCGAAGCCCATTCGTCACCAGAATTTGTGTCGCAAGGGATCCGGCCTGGATCCGCCGCGCTCCACCGTTGCCGCAGGGTGAACCGTTGGACCTGATCCTGTTCCTGCTGGTGAACCTGACGTTCTTCATCCGGCCCTCGGAGCTGATCCCCGAGCTGGCAACGGTGCCGATCTACCTGTCCCTGATCCTCCTGGCCATGGCGGCCTCGGCGCAGAAGATCGTCAAGCACCTCCAGGATCGCCCGTTCTTCCAGCAGCCGATCACCGTGTGCGTGCTGGGCATCTGGCTGGCCGTGGTCCTGTCGCACGCCGGCTACGGCCGGACCATGGAAGCCCGCACCTATGCCGTCGAGTTCGGCAAGGTCGTCATCTACTACCTGATCGCCATCAGCGTGCTCGACACCCCGCAGCGGCTCAAGTCGTTCCTGAGCTGGCTGCTGTTCGGGATCTTCCTGCTGGCCGGCCTGGCCCTGCTGCACTTCCACGGGTTCGTGAACATTCCCGCCCTGCAGGCGCTCGACCGCCTGGACCGCGACCCGGACACCGGGGAGATCCACTCGTTCCGGCAGCTCCGCAGCACGGGCATTTTCAACGACCCGAACGACCTGTCGCTGATGCTGGTGCCGGGCGTCATCTTCTCGATGTACCGGATGTTCGCGCCGGGCGCGGTGATCGGGAAGCTCGTCTTCGGGAGCACGCTGGTCGGGTTCCTGTACGCGATCTACGAGACGAAGTCGCGCGGCGGGTTCCTGGCCGTGGTGGCGGGGGTGTACGCCCTGATGCTCGCCAAGTACGGGCTGCGGAAGGCCAGCGGCCTGGCGGTGGTGGTCGTGCCGCTGATGGCGATGCTCTTCGGTGGCCGGCAGACCCAGATCAGCACCGGCGCCGGCACCGCCCAGGACCGCATCCGCCTCTGGAACGAGGGGCTGATGCTGCTGCGGAGCTACCCGCTGTTCGGCATCGGCGCCGACAATTACGACGAGTTCGTGGGCCAGGACGCCCACAACTCCTACGTGCACGCCTTCACCGAGCTGGGCCTCGTCGGCGGCATCTTCTTCGCCGGCCTGTTCTACTACTCGATCATGACCGCCCGCACCGACGGCCTCCGCGACACCCGCTACGCCGACCCCGAGACCCAGCGGCTCCAGGCGTACATGGTCGCCGGCATCAGCGCCTACGCGGTCGGCATCTACTCGCTGTCGCGCTGCTACGTGAACCCCACGTACCTGCTGCCGGCACTGGTGTGTGCCTATCACCGGGTGTCCGTGGTGGCGCCGATCCGGACGGTTCCGAAGTTCTCGGCCAGGGTCATTCCGGTGGGGCTCGGGGTCCTGGCCTTCCTGTATGTGTTCGTGAAAGTCTTCGTGCGCTACGGCGGCTGAGATCCTAACCGGACCAGGCCGGCGCCGCGGGCGGGCACGATGCGTGCCGGCCACACGGTGCATCGCAGCCACCCGGAGCGGGGTGGTCGTGCGGATATTTGATTCACAGATCCCCCGTCGTACACTACCCTGGAGTGGGAGCCCGGTGCGCGTCACCGGGCCGGGCGTCGGACCCTGGCGGGGTGCTGGCGACCTCCCCTGAGATCGAACCCGAGCTTGAGTCCAACCATGTCCCAGTCTGTGGTGCAT
This sequence comes from uncultured Isosphaeraceae bacterium, assembly GCA_964624465.1. Lineage (GTDB taxonomy): Bacteria > Planctomycetota > Planctomycetia > Isosphaerales > Isosphaeraceae > CAZUZD01. The sequence goes on along the minus strand of CAZUZD010000168.1, from coordinate 10,873 downwards.
CTTCGCAAGGCCAACCGCGAGCAGCCGGCCCCGGCCGTGCGCGAGCTGCTCGACGCCTGCCGCTGGCAGGAGGTGATCGGCGAGGGCGCGTCGGTCGTCATCAAGCCCAACCTCTGCACCGAGCGCGTCGAGCAGATCCACACCGCCAACACCTCGCTGCCCGTCCTGCGCGCCGTCTGCGAGGTGTTCCTGGAGCGGACCCCGAACCTGACCATCGTCGAGTCCGACGGCGCCCGCTACCCGGCCGAGGCCGCCTTCGAGAACAACGGCGTCTACAAGCTCGCCAGCGAGCTGGGCATCAAGGTCCTGAACCTCTCGAAGGACGTGCTCGTCGACGCCCCCGACGCCCGCATGAAGGGCTTCGGCATGTCCAAGACGTGGCTCGAGGCCGACGCCTTCGTCACCCTGCCCGTCCTCAAGACCCACGCCACCACCGTCTTCACCGGCTCGCTCAAGAACCAGTGGGGCTGCATCCCGCGCTACGACCGCATCCTGCTGCACAAGCACCTGCACCAGCTGATCGTCGAGGTCAACAAGATCCGGCCGGTCACCCTGGCGCTCATGGACGGCCTGGTCGGCATGCAGGGCCGCGGCCCGATCAACGGCTACCCGATCGACCTGAACGTCCTGCTGGCCAGCCGTGACCCCGTGGCGCTCGACGCCACCGGCATGCGGCTGCTGAGCCTGGACCCGGCCACGAGCCGGCACGTCGTGCACGCCCAGAAGGTGGGCCTGGGCACCTACGAGGCCGCCCGGATCCAGGTCGACGGCCCGTTCGACGAGCTCAAGTTCCAGGCCGAGCCGGCCGTGGAGGACTGGGCCATCAAGCTCATGAACAACGTCGCCCGCTCCCCCTGGCTCACCAAGAACCTGCTACTCAACGACGGCCTGTTCTACCCGATGCGCAAGGCCGTCAACGCCGTCCGCAAGGTGACCGGCCGCTCGGGTCAGACCGAAGCCGTCTCCTGAGCCATCAACCCGCACCGGCGCCTCCGGATCGGCCCTGAGCCGAACCCGGTGGCCGCCGCGCGGGGCTGCCTCGCCCCCCTGCCCGGACCCGGTCGAAGCCGACCCGACCCGGACGGGGCCCCGAGGCCGATCGGCACCGCCACCGGCCCAGGATGGTGGGGGTCCGAAGCCGACTGAATGCGATGAAGCGTTCCCCCGGTCGGGGGATCCGCGTCGGAACCGATGCGGCGTCTCCGACCTACGCTGATGTGGACGCGCGACGTTTCATGCCGGCCTCGCCTGGCCGGCCTACCCCGAAGTCGAGGCAACCGGTCGTGGGACTCAACTGGCGAGTCAAGGGCGTGATCCAGAAGGCCCTCAGCGCCGTGCCTGGTGGAGTCGAGGTCAACGATCTGCTCCAGCGCTCGGCGGGCGGCCTGCGCAAGTTCGATCGCCACGTCGCGATCAAGGTCGACGACTGGCGGATCCTTGCCTCGCACCTCCGCGAGCTGGGCCGCAGCACCCAGGGACTGAGCTTCGTCGAGGTCGGCACCGGCTGGCACCCCGTGCTCCCCGTCTGCTTCGCGCTGGCGGGCGCGGCCGAGTGCCACACCTACGACCTGAACCGCCACCTCGACGACCGCCTGACCCTCCGGATGCTCGGCCTGCTCCGCCAGCACCTGCCGACCATCGCCAGGGCCTCCGACCGCCCCCTGCCCGAGGTCGAGTCGGATTACGAGCGGCTGGTCGTCGCCACCGACGCCGAGGCGCTGCTGAAGCAGGCCCGCATCGTCTACCACGCGCCGGCCGACGCCACCGTCACCGGCCTGCCCGACGCCTCGGTCGACGTCGTCTACTCCAACAGCGTCCTGGAGCACGTCCCGCCCGAGATCATCGCCCGGCTCATGGTCGAGAGTCAGCGCACCCTGCGCCCCGGCGGCCTCTCGGTGCACAGCGTCAACTGCGGCGACCATTACGCGTATTTCGATTCGGGCATCACCCCGATCAACTACCTGACCATCCCCGAGAAGGACTGGGCGTTCTGGAACAACCGCCTGCTGTACCAGAACCGCCTGCGCCCCTCCGACTTCGTGACCATGGCCGAGGCGGCCGGCCTCGACGTCGTCCTGCGCAAGGCCGAGCCCCGGGCCGACCTGCTGAAGCTGCTGCCGAACCTGAGCGTGGCCCCCGAGTTCCGCAACTATCCCGAGTCCGACCTCTGCGCCACCTCGGTCGACTTCGTGGCCCGCAAGTCCTGACCGCTCGGGCTCGGACCCCGGACGGCACCACGGGGGCCCGCCGTTTGCCAGACGTTCGCCCCCGTTGATCCCGCGCTCGAGCCCCCTTCCCGGACGCGCCTCATGCCCGCCTGGTCCACCGCCCTCGCCGTCAGCTTCTGGACGTGCGTGGGCCTGATCCTCTACTCGTACGTCGCCTATCCGATCCTCATCTGGACCGCCGCCCGGCTCTTCGGCCGCAAGCTGGTGCCGCCGCCCGAGGACCGGATCGACTGGCCGTTCGCCTCGCTGCTGATCGCCGCGCACAACGAGGAGGACGTGATCGCGGCCACCATCCGCATTGCCCTCACCACCGACTACCCCGCCGACCGCTTCGAGATCCTCATCGGCAACGATGGCAGCAAGGACCGCACCGCCGACGTGGTCCGCAGCCTCGACGACCCCCGGGTCCGCCTGCTGGACTACCCGGTCAACCGCGGCAAGGCCACCGTCCTGAACGACTCGATCGGCCAGGCCCGCGGCTCGATCGTCCTGCTCTCCGACGCCAACACCGAGATCGCCCCCGACGCGGCCCGCAAGCTGGTCCGCTGGTTCGAGGACCCCGAGGTGGGCGCCGCCGTGGGCCGGCTGATCCTGACCGACCCGACCACCGGGCGGAACGCCGACGGCCTCTACTGGAAGTACGAGACGTTCCTCAAGAAGCAGGAGGCCCGCCTGGGCGCCCTGCTCGGCGCCAACGGGGCGATCTACGCCATCCGCAAGGACCTGTACCGGCCGATCCCGCCGCAGACGATCGTCGACGACTTCGTGATCCCCCTGCTGGCCAAGATCCGCTCCGGCTGCCGCCTGATCTACGAGGCCGACGCCACCGCCCTGGAGGAGACGGCGCCCGAGGTGATGGACGAGTTCCACCGCCGCGCCCGCATCGGCGCCGGCGGGTTCCAGTCCATCGGCATGCTGGCGCCGCTGTTCCACCCCCGGTTCGGCTGGCTCACCTTCTCGTTCCTGTCCCACAAGATCCTGCGCTGGTTCTGCCCGTTCTTCATGATCGGGGCCCTGGTGAGCTGTGCCCTGCTGAGCCGGCAGCCGCTGTACCTGGGGCTGCTGGTGGTGCAGGTGCTGTTCTACCTGGTGTCGTGGGTGATGACCCGGGTGCCGGCGAGCGTCAAGCCGCTCCGCCCCTTGCGGCTCACGACGATGTTCACCAGTATGAACCTGGCCCTGCTGGCCGGATTCTGGCGCTGGATCTCCGGCCGGCAGCGGGGCACCTGGCGCCGGACCTCGCGGACCGCGCCGGGGGTGGCCGCGAATCCCCGCCCCGAGTGACGTCCGTCCGCCTGCCCCTGTCGAGTTGTCCGCCATGCCCGACCGCCCGCTCGTCTGGATCACACTCGCCGCGCTGGCCCTGGCCCTCGGCGGCCTGGCGCTGATCGGGCCGAAGCTCCTTCGCAAGCTCCGCCACAAGGGCGTCGACCGCTGGCTGCCGACCTACCTGGCCACCGTCGGTCGGCGCCGCCGCCCCCGGCCCGGCGAGCCGGTGCACGTCCTGCTCTGCGTGGTGGACCACTATGAGCCGCTCTGGGGCGGGGCCGACGCCGAGACGGCCGCGCGCCGGGTGCAGAACTGGGTGGAGGGGTACCCCCGCCTCTTCGGAAACTTTCGGGACTCCGACGGCCGCCCCCCGCGCCACTCGTTCTTCTTCCCGATCGACGAGTACGTCCCCGAGCACGTCGACGCGCTGATGGGCCTCTGCCGCGCCGGGTTCGGAGAGGTCGAGATTCACCACCACCACGACAACGACACCTCCGACGCCCTCCGCCAGCGCCTGCTTGACTTCCGGACCCGGTTCATCGAGCGTCACGGCGCCCTGCCGGCCGATCGTCGCACGGGCGAGCCGGCGTACGCCTTCGTCCACGGCAACTGGGCGCTCGACAACGCCCGGCCCGACGGCCGCTGGTGCGGCGTCAACGACGAGCTGACCGTCCTCCGCGAGACCGGCTGCTACGTCGACCTCACGTTCCCGTCGTTCCCGAGCGCCACCCAGCCGCCCACCATCAACAGCATCTATTACGCGGTCGACGACCCCGACCGGCCCCGATCCCACGACCGTGGCGTCGCCGTGGGCACCGCGCCCCGGCCGGCCGACTCGCTGATGCTGATCCAGGGCCCGCTCCTGCTGGACTGGACCCGCCGCAAGCGCGGCGTGATCCCGACGATCGAGAACGGCTGCATCCAGGGCAACCAGCCGGCCACCCTCGATCGCCTGGACGCCTGGATCCGCGCCCGGGTGCAGGTGCCCGGGCGGCCCGACTGGTTCTTTGTGAAGCTGCACACCCACGGCGCACCCGAGGCCAACCAGGCGGTGCTCCTGGGCGACGCGATGGTGCGACTGCACCAGGGGCTTGCCGAGCGGGCCCGATCCGATGCACAGTTTCATTACCACTACGTGACCGCCCGCGAGCTGTACAACCTGGCCCGCGCCGCCGAGGCCGGCTGGACCGGGTCGGTCGCCGAGGCGCGTGACTTCGAGATCGTCTGGGACCGGCCCGCCCCTGCGACCGTCCCCGGACCACCCCAGCCCCAGCCCGCTGCCGCCGACTGAACCGACGCCGAGGCCGACCCCGCCCGCCCGCCTCCGGGTGGGTGCGGCGCCCGGGGAGATCGCCCGATGCTGAACCGGCGGACCCTGCTGCAACAGATCTCCAGCGCCGCCCTGGCCGGCCTCGCCCCCCTGGCGGGAGTGCCGGCCCCGGCCGGTGCGCAGGAGCCGAAGCCCGACGCCGCGAGCGCCAGGACGAAGTCGGCCGGCCGGCCCGCCGAGGCCCCGCCCTCGAAGTTCGCCATCACCCGGCCCACGCTCTTCTACACCCCCGAAGCCGACGCCATCCTCGCCCAGTTGCAGGTTTTCCCGGCCGACAACGCCTGGAATGCGGACGTCAGCCGCTGGCCCGTGCATCCGAACTCGGCGCGGATCATCGCATCCATCGGCTCCGACAAGGTGCTCCGGTACAACCCGGACATGAGCTTCATCCTCGTGCCCACCGACCAGCCCCGGGTCCCGGTGCGGATCCGCGACTACCCCGGCGAGTCGGACAAGGGGCCCTTCCCCGTGCCCCGGAACCTCCCCATCGAGGGCTGGCCCGCCTACTACCGCCGCGACGGCGACGGGGCCCGCCGCAAGCTGACTCTCGAGGACGTCCAGCGCGACACCGCCGGCATCGGGGGCGACCGCCACGCGATCGTCGTTGACCCGAATCGCGGCCGGCTCTACGAGTTCTACACCATGAAGCTCGAAGGCCGGGGCTGGAGCGCCGCCCAGGCCTCCACCTTCGACCTCAACAGCAACCGGCTCCGGCCCGACGGCTGGACCTCGGCCGACGCCGCCGGCCTGCCGATCTTCCCGGCCGTGGTCCGCTACGACGAGCTCGCCCGCGGCGTGATCAAGCATGCCCTGCGGGTGACCATCACCAAGACCCGGCAGGCGTACGTCAACCCGGCCCGGCACTTCGCCAGCAATGACCCGAATCCGAACCTCCCCCGCATGGGCGAGCGGATCCGCCTGAAGGCCGATTTCGACCTCTCGGGCTTCACGCCCGAGGTCCGCATCATCCTCCAGGCGCTCAAGACCTACGGCATGCTCGTGGCCGACAACGGCATCGATTGGTCCCTGTCCGTCACCCCCGACGAGCGGATCCCCGTGCTGCACGAGGAGTTGCGCAAGGTGCGTGGCGCCGCGTTCGAGGTCGTCCAGCGGCCCCGCTCCCGCTGAGCGCGGGGGCCCCACGGGTCCCGACCCCTCGTCCCCCCCGGGCGACGCCGCCGCAGCATGGCGCGGGGAGGGCCCGCCCGGGAGGTCCGGTCGTGCGGGCTGTCTCAGGGTTTTCCCGTGGCGATTTGACATCACCCCTCGCTGGGTCCCACTGAAACGAGCTATCGTAGGAATACATGCAAACGAGTCATCCGCGAATCCAGATCCCAATCGGGTGTGGGTAACTCGCAGCTGATCATTCGAACGCACCGGTCGGGGCCAGGGTCCCGGCGGAGTCCCCCGGGCCGTCGGAGTGCGGCCGCTGCGCCCCGGCTCGCCCCCGGGATCCCGATCCCTCCGGCCATTGTCGGACTTCGTTGCCGTTTCCGTCTAACAGTTCAGGTTCTCCCATCGACCACTCATCCCGGCCATCCGGGTGGGTTGGGCGGTCGCCTCCGGGCCGACCTCCGGCGATGGTGTGCACGCGGGTCCTTCAGGACCAAGGGTCACCCTTGAGTGTCATCGAGCGAATCCACGAGAAGCACGTCTTCGGGCGTCGCATCCGGGTGCTGAGCCAGGCGATCGCGGAGGTGATTCCGGTCGACGCCAGCGTGCTGGATGTCGGGAGCGGCGACGGCCGCGTCGCCCGGCTGATCCACGATCGCCGGCCGGACACCCGGTTCACCTGCCTGGAGGTGCTGGTCCGGGGCGAGACGCTGATGCCGGTCCAGGAGTTCAACGGCCGGGAGCTGCCGTTCCCCGACGCCAGCTTCGACACGGTGCTGTTCGTGGACGTGCTGCACCACACCGACGACCCGATGGTGCTGCTCCGCGAGGCCGCCCGCGTCAGCCGCCGGGCGATCGTGATCAAGGACCACAACCGCAACGGCCTGCTCGCCGGCCCGACCCTGCGGTTCATGGACCACGTGGGCAACGCCCGGCACGGCGTACGGCTGCCATACAACTACTGGTCCCGGGAGCGCTGGGACCAGGCCTTCGCCGAGCTCGGCTGGCAGCCGGAGGTGTATCGGACCCGGCTGGGTCTGTACCCCGCGCCGGCGAGCTGGCTGTTCGGCCGGTCGTTGCACTTCCTGACCTCGCTGGTGCGTCGCGTCTGAGCGCGCACCGCGTCTCGTACCGCCCCCCCTCATGAGCCTGACCACCACCCCGCACCCTGTCGCCGTGTCGCCGCCGGATCGCGAGCCCGAGCCGGACCGGGCCGTGTCGCGCCCCGAGGCGACGGCGCTGGCCTGGCTGGCCGTGGTGGCGTTCGGGATCCGGGTCCTGGCCATCGCCCTGCTGGTGGGGCTGGTGACGCCGCCGGAGCTCGGATCCGACTCCGAGGAGTACGACGTCTACGCCTGGAACGTGGCCCGGGGCCTGGGGTACCGCGGCCTGAGCCCCGACGTGTCCGATCCGGCGCACCTGACCGCCTACCGGCCGCCGACGACGCCGCTGTTCTACGCGGCGATCTACCGGCTCTTCGGCCACAGCTACGCGGCCGCCCACCTGGGCGATTGCCTGCTCTCGGCGCTCAGCGTGCTCCTGCTCTTCGACGCCACCCGGCGCTGCTTCGACCGCCGCGCGGCCTGGCTGGCGGCGCTGGCCTTCGCCCTCTATCCGCTCTCGATCTACTACAACGTCCAGCTGCTGTCCGAGACCTCGGGGGCGTTCCTGGCCCTGGTGTTCCTCTGCTGCGCCCTGCGGATCCCGGACCGCCGGGGCCTGGGGTGGTCGGTGGCGGCGGGCCTGAGCTATGGCGGCCTGCTGCTCTGCAAGCCGGGGTTCGTGCTGCTGGTGCCGTTGCTCCCGGTCTGGGCCTGGACCATCGGGCGCCGGGACTGGCGGGTCTGGGCGCGGGTGGCGGTGCTGGCGGCGGTCGCGGGGGCCGTGATGACGCCCTGGATCGTGCGCAATTACCAGGTGTTCGGGCGGCTGATCCCGTTCTCGACCATGGGCGGCATGATGATGCTCGCCTCGAACAACCGCCTTCTGGTCGAGGACCCGAACCTCTTCGGCTACTGCGTGATGGACAACGCCATGCCGGAGACGGCCGGCCCGTTGAAGGCGGTCGACGACGAGCTGCTCCGCGACGACACCGCCAAGCGCCTGGCCCGGGAGTGGCTGCGGGCCAACCCGGACAAGTGGTTCTACATGGTCCGCGGCAAGTTCCTGCGGCTCTGGCTGCCGTGGGGCGCCTCGGGCGGGCGGCTCACCCGGCTGGCGGTCTACGGGCCCTACTGCCTGGCCCTGCTGGGGGCCCTGCTGACGGTGGTGCCGGCGACCGCCAGCTTCGTGAGGCGCCGCCATCCCGGCACGCTGATCGCGCTGATGATCGTCGCCAGCACTGGGCTGGCCCTGGTCTTCTTCGGCATGCACCGCTACCGGTTCCCGATCGACTCGATGCTGATCCTGCTCGCCGCCGGTGGCCTGGTCACGGCCTGGGACGCCGCCCGCGACGGCACGCTGGCCGGCTGGCCCGGCCGGGTCCGGGACACCCTGGCCGCGCACCGCGTGGCAACACTGGCCGCGGTGGCGGTGGCCGGGGTGCTCGGAGTGGCCAGCGTCCTGGATAACCGCCAGATCGAGCGGTTCCGGGACCGCCTCTGCGAGGAGCGGATGACGGCCGTGGCCGAAGCGGTCGCCCGGTACGCCGCCAGGACTGGCGCCCTGCCCACCGACCTCGGGGCGCTGGTCCCGGCCGACCTGCCGAACCTCCAGCCCCTGCACTGTCCCAAGCACTCGCTCACCTGGCACCAGTACAACAGCCATCTGCGGAGCACCGATGCCCGCCGGACCCCCGAGGCCATCAGCTATCGGCTGGAGGCCGCCGGACCGGACGGCTCGGAGCCGCGCGTGACCGAGACTGCCGCGGCCCACTTCGGGGCCGCCAATTCGGTCCGGATCCCTCGGACACCGCGGTTCGCTGCTGAACCCGCGGTCCCGCCAGCGATGCCGCTTCCCCCGATCGGCTCGTCCCCCCGTTGATTCGAGTGCCCTGCCCGGGTGAAGTGGAGGAGTTCGCATGACCACGCAACTGAACGCGGCGACCAGCCAGACCGACGAGGCTCTGGATCATCCCGGGTCGCAGGCACCTGTCGAGGTCTCGGTGGTGATGCCGTGCCTCAACGAGGCGGAGACGCTGGCCCCCTGCATCGAGAAGGCGTTCAAGGCGTTCCGGGAGCTGGGGGTCGTCGGCGAGGTGATCATCGCCGACAACGGCAGCGTGGACGGCTCGCAGGCGATCGCCGAGCGCCTGGGCGCCCGGGTGGTGCCGATCCCCTCGAAGGGCTACGGCAACGCCCTCTTCGGCGGGATCACCGCCGCGCGGGGCCGGTACGTGATCATGGGCGACTCGGACGACAGCTACGATTTCGCGTCGATCCGGCCGTTCGTCGAGCAGCTCCGCGAGGGGCACGACCTGGTCATGGGCAATCGCTTCCGCGGCGGGATCCTGCCGGGTGCGATGCCCTGGAAGCACCAGTATTTCGGCAACCCGGTGCTCTCGTTCATCGGTCGGCTGTTCTTCGGCAGTCCGGTCGGCGACTTCTACTGCGGCCTGCGCGGCTTCAGCAAGCGGGCCTTCGAGCAGCTCGACCTGCAGACGACGGGGATGGAATTCGCCATCGAGATGGTGATCAAGAGCACGCTCTTGCGCCAGGACATCGTCGAGGTGCCGACGAAGCTGCACCCCGATGGCCGCTCGCGGCCGCCGCACCTGCGGACCTGGCGCGACGGCTGGCGGACGCTCCGGTTCCTGCTGCTGTACAGCCCGCGGTGGCTATTCTTCATCCCGAGCGCCGTGCTATTCTGTCTCGGTATGCTGGGTTGTCTGTGGCTCTGGGGTGGTCCCCGCGAGGTCTTCGGCGTCCGGTTCGACATCCACACGATGCTGGTCTCGGGGTTCGCCGCGGTGATCGGCTACCAGCTCCTGAGTTTCGGGCTCTTCACCAAGATTTTCGCCGTGGTGGAGGGTCTGCACCCGTCGACCCGCCTGAGCCGCTGGCGGGACCTGAACCTCGAGCTGGGCCTGGCCCTGGGCGTGCTCCTGACCGCGCTGGGCGGCGGGCTCCTGGGCTGGGCGGTCTGGGGCTGGCGGTCGGTGCACTTCGGCGACCTCGAAGCCGAGGTGACCATGCGACAGGTGATCCCGGCCGTGGTGCTGCTGTCCCTCGGGGTGCAGACGATCTTTGCCAGCTTCTTCCTCAGCGTGCTAACCTTACGCCGACGCCCGCGCTGAGTGACGGCCGTCCCGGGCCCGGCACCGCGATCGTGTTGGCCTCCTCCCGTTTCGCCCCCTCTCGGAGATCGACCCGCTCGCGGGTGCTAGCCAGCCATGAGCCATCCTGCCGCCGCCTCTGACAACGCGTCCGCGAATGGGTCCGAGCACGCGGCGGAGCTTCGCCGCCGGCTCGCCGACAAGACGGCCCTCATCGGCATCATCGGCCTGGGCTACGTCGGACTGCCGCTGGCACGGGCCTTCGCCGACAAGGGTGTGGCCGTGCTGGGCTTCGATCTGGACCCGGCCAAGATCGTCAAGCTGGCCCGGGGTCAGAGCTACATCGGGCACATCTCCGATGCCGTGATCGCCGAGATGCGGGAGCACAAGTTCGAGGCCACCGACCGGTTCATCCGGCTGGATGAGCCCGACGTGATCCTGATCGCCGTGCCGACCCCGCTGACCGAGACCCGCGAGCCCGACCTGACCTACGTGATCAGCTCGGCGAAGGCGGTCGCCGAGCGGCTCCGGCCCGGGCAGCTGGTGGTCCTGGAGAGCACCACCTACCCCGGCACCACCCGCGACATCGTGCTGCCGATCCTCGAGGCCACCGGGCTCAAGGCCGGCCAGGACTTCTTCCTGGCCTTCAGCCCCGAGCGCGAGGACCCGGGCAACCCGAACTTCTCCGCGCCCACCATCCCGAAGGTCGTCGGCGGGCTC
>CAZUZD010000167.1:0-13128 GCA_964624465.1 uncultured Isosphaeraceae bacterium | reverse complement strand
GGTTCGCCCCCGCCCGGCCGGGGCCCGACGCCGCCCTGGCGGCGCGCTGGAACATCGTCGCCGAGGTCTGGCGCGGCAACCCCACCTTCCGCCGCGCCCTGCTGGCCGAGGGCACGAACCTCGCCGCCGACGACCCGGGCGCCGCCGGGCTCTGGCCCGAGGTGCTCGACGCCCTGATCCTGCGGGCGCTCCGGCCGCGACGGCCCCCCGGCCCGCTGCACGTGCTCCGCGACCTGATGCGCGGGCCGCTGGAGGCCCGCGAGCACCGGCTGGCGCGGGCGCTCGACGACGCCCTGCCACGCCCCCAGGTCCTCGCCTTCGAGCGCGAGGCCCCCGCGATCCCGGGCCCCGAGCTGACCGAGGCCCCCCGCCGGCCTGCCTCGTCCACACCCCCCGCCGCCCCCCCGCCACTGCCAGGCCCGGGGGCCAGCATGGTCGAGCCCGCCGAGTGAGCGCCCGCGCCGACCGACCGACCGCTCAGTCGGGCAGGATCAGCATGGCGTCGCCGTACGAGTAGAAGCGGTAGCCGTCGGCGATCGCGGCGGCGTAGGCCGCGCGGGTGAGCTCGACCCCGGCCAGCGCGGAGACCAGCACGATCAGGCTGCTGCGGGGCAGGTGGAAGTTCGTGATCAGCACGTCCAGGCCCCGGAACGTGTGGCCGGGGCGGAGGTAGAAGGCCGTCTCGCCGGCGAACGCCGCGATCGTGCCGCCGCCGGCCGCCGCGGCCGTCTCCAGGGTACGGGCCGCCGTCGTGCCCACCGCCACCACCCGGCCGCCACCGGCGCGGGCGGCCTGGAGCGCCTCGGCCGTCGCGGGGGTCAGCTCGGCGCGCTCGGCGTGCAGGGTGTGCTCGTCGATCCGCTCCGCCTCGATCGGCCGGAACGTGCCGATGCCGACGTGCAGCGTCACGTCCTGCCGGCCGATCCCGCGCGCCTCCAGCCGCTCGAACAGCTCGGGCGTGAAGTGCAGCCCCGCCGTGGGCGCGGCCACCGAGCCGGGCACCTGAGCGTAGGTCGTCTGGTACCGCGGGCGGTCGCCGGGCTCCTCGCGACCCTTGCGGATGTACGGCGGCAGGGGGACGTGCCCGTACTGCTCCAGCAGCGGCACCGCCGGCCCCGGCGGCTCGGGCCGGACGATCCAGCGCCCGCCGCCGAGCCGCTCGACCAGCTCCAGCGTCAGGCCGCCGTCGACGGCGATCAGCTCGCCGACCTGCGGCCGGCCGCGGGTCGTGGCCAGGATCTCCCAGGTGCCGGCCGGCTCGGGCCGCTCGTGCAGGAACAGCCCCTCCCAGCCGCCGCCGGTGGCCGCGCGCCGGCCCAGCAGGCGGGCGGGCACGACCTTCGAGTTGTTCCGCACCAGCACGTCGCCGGACCGCAGCAGGTCGGGCAGGTCGGCGAACCCCGCATGTTCCCAGGTGCCGCGGCCCACGCGCACGACCATCAGGCGCGACCGGTCGCGGGGCTCGACGGGCTGCTGGGCGATCAGTTCCGGGGGCAGCTCGAAATCGAAGTCGGTGGTCCGCAAGGCCCTTCCTCCGCGCCGCCCTGACCGCCCAGAATGACCGTCGCCCGACGACCCCGTGCGCCCCGGTTCCGCTGCGGACCCATTGTAGTCACCCCGTGCAAGCCCTCGCCCGCCGGTTGTCCCAGGCCGAGTCGCGCCCCTGGCCCGAGCGGCCGGTGCCGGTCCTGCTCGTCATCACCGAGCTCGACGTCGGCGGCGCCGAGCGCGCCCTGGCCGCCCTGGCCACCGGCCTCGACCGCCGCCGCTGGGCCCCCCATGTCGTGGCCCTGGGCCCCGAGGCCGCCCTGGCCGATCCGATCCGGGCCGCCGTCGTGCCCGTCACCTGCCTCGACGCCGAGACCCGCCGGCCCCTCCGCACGCTCACGCGCCTGGCCGGCGTGATCCGACAGCAGCGGCCGGCCCTGGTGCAATCGTTCCTGTTCCACGCCAACGTCGCCAGCCGGCTGGCGGCCCTGCTCGCCGGTCCGCCCCGACCGTGGCTGGTCGGCGGCATCCGCGTCGCCGAGCGTCAGCGCGGCTGGCACCGTGCCCTGGAGCGGCTCACGTTCCGATTGGGCACGGGCGCCGTGTGCGTCTCCGAGGGCGTCCGCCGCTTCAGCCTCGCCACCGGCCGGCTGCCCGCCGACCGACTCTGCGTGATCCCCAACGGCGTCGACCCGGAACCCTTCGACACCGCCACGCCGGCCGATCGCCGATCGCTCGGCGTGCCCGATGCTGCCACGCTCGCCCTCTACGTCGGCCGGCTCGACCCCCAGAAGGGCCTCCCGTTCCTGCTCGACGCCACCGCTCGCGTCGTCCGCGTCCGCCCCGACCTGCACCTGGCCCTCGCCGGCGCCGGCCCCGAGCGCGCCGCGCTGCACGCCGTGACCGCCGCGAACCCGGACCTCGCCGACCGGGTGCACTGGCTGGGCCTGCGAGCGGACGTGCCCGCGCTGCTGAAGGCCGCCGACCTGCTCGTGCTGCCGTCGCTCTGGGAGGGCATGCCGAACGTCGTGCTGGAGGCGATGGCCGCCGGCCGGCCCGTGGTCGCCACCGCCGTCGAGGGCACGACCGACCTGGTCGTCCCCGGCGAGACCGGCTGGCTCGTCCCCGCTGCGGACCCCGCCGCCCTGGCCGCCGCCCTGCTCGACGCCGCCGCCGACCCCGCTCGCCGCCAGCGCTTCGGCGCCGCCGGCCGGGCCCGCATCGCGGCCGACTATGCCCCCGCCCGCGTCGTCGCCGCCTATGAGCAGCTCTGGGCCCGCCTGCTCGGCCTCGACCCGACCACGGCGCCGGGCTCGCCCTGGAGCAGTGGCCCCTGACCGCCCCGCATGCTGACCCGTCATCTCTCCCCCCACGGAGTCCGCAGCCGATGGCCCCTGTTCCCTGGTCCTACTGCCTGAACACGAGCACGATCCGGCCCACGCCCTTGCTGGAGAAGCTCCGGGTCGCCTCGGCGGCCGGCTTCACCGCCATCGAGCCCTGGAACGACGAGGTCTCGGAGTACCTCGCCGCCGGCGGCACCCTGCGCGAGCTGCGCCAGGCCCTCGACGACGCCGGCCTCGCCGTCGTGAGCATGATCGCCGTGCACGGCTGGATGACCGCCGAGGGCGAGGCTCACGTGCGGGTGCTCGACGACTGCCGCCGCCGCTTCGAGCTGGCCGCCGCGCTCGGCAGCCCGTACCTCGTCGCCAGCCCCCCCGACGAGGCCGTCGACCTGTCGGTCGCCGCCACACGCTACGGCGAACTCCTTCGCCTCGGCCGCGAGTCCGGCGTCGGGGCCGCCATGGAGTTCCTGGGCTTCGTCAGGACGGTCAAGGACGTCCCCTCCGTCCTCGCCATCGCCGACGGCTGCGGCGAGCCCGATGCGTCCGTCGTCGCCGACGTCTACCACCTCCTCCGCGGCGGCGGCTCGCTCGACGACCTGCTCCAGATCCCGGGGGACCGCCTCGCCATCTTCCACCTCAACGACCTGCCCCCGGTTCCCCCGTTCACCCAGCAGACCGACGCCGACCGCGTCCTGCCCGGCGACGGCGTCGCCGACCTGGCGCGCGTGATCGCCCACCTCCGCACCATCGGCTACCGCGGCCCGCTCTCGCTCGAGCTGTTCAACCCCTCCCTCTGGTCCCGCGACCCCCTGGAGGTCTGCCGCGTGGGCCTGGAGCGGATGCGAGCGCTAGCCGAGGGCTGAGCGGTCCCGGCGGCGAGCTCGTCAAAATCCGGGGCGATCTGAATCCGGACCCGTCGGCCCGGCGAATGGCTCAGTGGCGGGGCGATGGATCCCGCCGGTCACGAGTCGCGCCCCGGTCCAGGCCGGGGCGGTCGCCTCACTCCAGGAGCCGCCGCCATGCCTCACCCGTCCAAGCTCGCCCGCATCACGGCCGCCCTCGCCCTGGGCGCCCTGAGCCTGGCCCCGCTCGCAGCGCTGCGGGCCGATGACGTGCCGAACACCGACGACGCCAAGGGCGAGCGCAACCGCAGCGTGATCGCCCGCGCGGCCGCCACCGGGCGGGCGAACACCCTCGTCAGCGCGGTGTACCTGAGCGGCCTGCTCGAAACCCTGCGCAGCGGCGGGTCGTTCACCCTGTTCGCCCCCACCGACGAGGCGTTCGCGAAGCTCCCCGAGGCCGACCGCGCCCGGCTGCTGCGGGCCGAGAACCAGGAGCAGCTCGCCGAGCTCCTCAAGTACCACGTCGTCGCCGAGACGATCACCGCCGAGGAGCTGGCCACGCGGAAGCGGGTTGCGACCCTCAACGGCGGCCGGCTGACGGTCGCCGCCAACGGCCACGGGATCGCGATCGACGAGGCGACCGTCGTGAAGGCCGACATCGTGAGCCGCAACGGGGTCGTGCACCTGATCGACCGCGTACTCATGCCCCCGAAGCCGGATGTGCTCGCCTTCGCCGGCAAGCGAGGATTCGGCGCCCTGGTCGCCGCCGTGAAGGCCGCCGGCCTGGAGGACGCCCTCCAGGGGGACGGGCCGTTCACCGTGTTCGCCCCCACCGACGAGGCCTTCGGCAAGCTCGGCCACGATGCGCTCCAGGTGCTGCTGAAGACCGACGACGGCCGCAAGTCGCTGGCGCAGATCCTCAAGCTCCACGTCGTCGAGGGGGCCCTGAGCGCCCACCAGCTCGCCAACGTGCACGAGGTCAAGACCCTCGCCGGCGTCACGCTCCCGGTGGAGAAGAAGGGAGACAGGCTGTTCGTGGGCGGCGTGCCGGTGATCGCCGCCGACAACGAGGTGGGCAACGGCGTCGTGCACGCCGTCGGCGGGGTGATCTTGCCGCCCAAGGCCCCGAACAAGCTCCTCGACGTGGCCGCCTCGCAGGGCAACTTCACCATCCTGGCCGCCGCCCTGAAGGCGACCGGCCTCGACGAGGCGCTCGCCGGCGACGGGCCGTTCACCGTGTTCGCCCCCACCGACGCCGCGTTCGCGAAGCTCGGCAAGGCGAAGCTCGCCGAGCTGACGAAGCCCGAGAACCGCGAGACGCTGACGCAGATCCTCAAGTATCATGTCGTCGCCGGCCGGGTCTCGGCCCGCGAGGCCGCCGGCCGCGGCCAGGCGAAGACGCTGCTGGGCCCGAAGGTTTCCATCGGCATCGAGCGCGGGCGGCTGGTCATTGGCGGGGCGGGCGTCGAGGCGACCGACGTCGAGGCCGCCAACGGCCTGATCCACGTCCTCGACGCGGTGCTGATCCCCGAGTGATCCGAGCCGAGCCGAGTCGAGCCCCGATTCCACCCGACCCGTGTCGCGCCGGCCCCCGCCGGCCGCGGCGCGGGTCGCCCCGCAGGAGCAGGCTGGAGCCGTGTCCGATTCGATCCTCGTCCGAATCGCCCAGGGAGACCGGGCCGCCGTGCGCGACTGCCTGGACCGGCACGGGCCGCTGGTCTGGGCGCTGGCGCGGCGGCTCTGCCGCGATCCGGCCGACGCCGAGGACGCGGTGCAGGAGATCTTCATCGACCTCTGGTCGGCCGCCCGCCGCTACGACCCGCAGGTCGCCGCCGAGACCACGTTCGTCGCCATGATCGCCCGCCGCCGCCTCATCGACCGCCGCCGTCGCGCCGCCCGCCGACCCGACCACGAGCCCTTGCCCGAAGCCCTGGCCGACCGCACCCGCGATGGCCACGACCCCGTCGAGCGCCGCGACGAGGCTGACCGCGCCCGCAAGGCCCTCGACGACCTCGGCGATCCGCAGCGGCTGGTGCTCACGCTCGCCCTGACCGACGGCCTGACCTACGACCAGATCGCCACCCGGACCGGCCTGCCGCTGGGCACCGTCAAGACCCACGCCCGCCGCGGCCTGATCCGCCTCCGCGACGCCCTCGACGCCCGCCCCCAACCCCCCGGGAGGGCCTGACCCATGGCGCCCCACCCACTCCCGCCCGACGACCATCCCGCCGACCCGACCCCTCGCCACCGCCCCGAGCCGGCTCCCCGGCCGGAGGAGCGCGGCCCCGACTGCGCAGCTCCCGGCCCTGGTCCCGGCGCCACCGACCCGGCCGCTCGCCAGAGCCCTGAGCCGGTGCTCCCGCCGGAGGATCGCAGCGCCGACGTCGCGGCTCCCCGTACCGATCCGGACCTTGCGACCCTGAGCCGCGATGCCGACGCCGACCTGGGCCTCGACGCCCTCCGCGCCGACCGCGCCTTGGTCGGTCTCGACCCCGCCCGGCTCGCCGACCTGACCGCCGACGAGTTGGCCGCGCTCGACGACGAGTCGCTGGACCGGACCGCCGCCGCGCTCGATCTGGCCCTGGCCGGCACCGGCGCCGACCCGCTCCCCGAGTCGCTCCGTCGCACCATCGAGGCCGAGGCCCCCCGCCACCTCGGCCCGCCGCCCACGCTGCCGATGCCGACATCACCCGGCCCGATCGTTGGCACCGCTCCCTCCGCGCCCGGCCCGATCCGCCGCGCCGTCCCCTGGCTGGGCTGGCTCGCCGCGGCCGCCGCCGTGCTGCTGTGGCTCGGCACCCGGAACCCCGGCCTGGTCGCCCCGCCGACGGTGCCGCCCAATCCGCCCGAGCCCTCGCTGGTCGAGCGCCTCGCCGGCGCCGCCCAGGCCGTGCTCGTGGCCAGCGAGCACCCCCTCGCCCGGGGCGCCGGCGGCCGCGTGGTCTGGGACGCCGATCGCCAGCAGGGGTACCTCCGCCTCGAGGGCCTCGCCCCCGTCGACCCGAGGCGCGGCGCCTACCAGCTCTGGATCTTCGACGCCGAGCGCGACCAGCGCTACCCCGTCGACGGCGCCCTGTTCACCCTCGACGACAGTTCCGCCCCCGCCGTGATCCCGATCCGCGCCCCGGTCCCCGTCCGCCAGCCCACCCTGTTCGCCATCACCCTCGAACCCCCCGGCGGCGTCGTCGTCTCCGACCGCAAGCGCATCCTCCTCACCGCCGCCTGGCCCGGCTGAGGTCTCGAGCGCACCGCCTGGCCACGCGACGCTCGCCCTGGACGTGTCGGCGTGGTCAATCTCCGCCAGACCACGCGACACGGCGCACGCGGCGGACGGAGCTTTCGTCGGCGGCAGACGACCTGGATGGCTCCCTGATCGGTGTGCCGTGGCCTGAGCGGAGCGTGGCCACGTGACGGAGGCCTCCGGATCGTCGAATTCCGAGTGCCCGGGTACCGGCGGTGGAGCCCGGCGGTCGAGGCATGCGAGTCGTCGTCGCGGCCACGCCACTGCTCTCGTAGGGCGGATCAGCGCCAGCGTCATCCGCCGGGCGCGAAGCGGGGCGGTGGATTCGACGATCGGGCTGGTTCGGATCGAGGCTTCCGACCCGTCCCGGCGGATGACGCTCCGCTGATCCGCCCTACGAAACGGAGAGTCTGGCCGCGGGGCAGAGCGAAGCTGCGCCGGGAGTCAGGTCCGGTCGGTGGCGCCGATGGGGAGGTCGCAATCGAGGACGGCAGCGCGCAGGTCGGGGGTCTGGGCGATCAGGGAGTACACCATCGCCTCGCGGAGCAGGCGCTGGGCCGGGTGGTCGATGGCGTTGGCGGCGCCGCCGGCGATGGTGACGGCGGCGTGGGCGGCGCGCAGGGACAGGTCGATGCAGCGGGCCCGCAGGGCGACGATGCCGTCGGGGCCGGTGTCGGGCGTGGGATCAGCCGCCCAGCGCTCGACGGCGGCCCGGGTCTGCGCCAGCGCGCGCTCCAGCCGGCCCGCGGCGGCGGGGTGGCCGGCGTGCAGGAGGTCCAGGGCGCCCCGGGTGGCGCCCAGCGACAGCGCGGTGAAGAACAGGTGCGCCCCGGCGGTGTCGGCCGCCAGCTCGGCCGGGGTCATCGTCTTGACCTGGCACTCGGGCCCGACCCGGAAGCCGTCCAGGGTGAGCGCGACCGTGGCCGAGGCGTTCATGGCGCACAGGGGCATGGGCGGCGAGGCCCGCAGCGCCTCCGACTCCGCCAGCGGGGCGACGACCCAGGCCGAGCGGCCATCGGGCAGCACGCCGGCCATCAGGACCGTCGCTGCCAGGCCCCAGCCGGTCATCCAGGGCGCGGTGCCGTCGAAGATCCAGTCCTCACCCTCGGGCCGCACCCGCAGCGGCGGCGGCCCGGACCGCCGCAGGTGCGAGAAGGCGACCGAGCAGAAGCGGTCGCCGCTGGCCAGCGCGGGAAGCGTCCGGGCCTTCAGGTCCGCGTTCGCGCCGCCGGCGATGTGGCGGCAGGCGATCAGGTGCTGGAAGTAGACGAACGCCGTCACCCCGCAGCCCGAGGCCACCGCCGCCAGGCACTCGCGGACCACGGCCGACGTCGCACCCAGGCCGCCGTAGGAGGTCGGCGTCGTCAGCCCGAGCAAGCCCGCCGCGGCCAGCTCGCGGATCTGCGCCACCGGCGGCGTCGAGGCCCGATCGGCGTCGGCGGCCCGGGGCGCCAGGAACTCGACGGCGATCTGGCGGGCCCGCCCGGCCCAGGCGTCGTGCGACATCGGCAGTTCCCCCCGGATCGCTGGTGTGCTGGAGCGTCCCGGCCCTCGGCGTGTCGCCCGGCTCGATCCCGGGGGGCCGGACCGGGCCGCCCGGGCGGTGGGGACCGGTCGCAACGCGAGCCGGCCACCGCCGAGGAGTCAGGCCCCGGCCCCTCCCGGCCGGCGGGCCCCAGGGGCGACTCAGTACTTCGCCAGCTCGCCGGCCGCCAGCTCGGGGTGGATGGCCTTCGCGACGGCGGCGGCGCCTTCGAGCATGAATTTGAGCTCGCTGCCGACGGCGATGAACTGCCAGCCCTCGGCGATCCGGCGCTGGGCGTCGGCGATGCTGGTGACGTGCAGGCCGCTGGCGACCTTGTTCCGGGCACAGGCCTCGCGGATCCGGGTGAGCGTGGCCTCGAACAGCTCCTTCGACGGCGGGTTGCCCTGCGCGTCGCGCATGGTGGCGGCCAGGTCGTTGGGACCGACGAAGACGGCGTCGATGCCGGGGACGCTGTAGATCTCATCGGCGCGGTCGACGGCGTCGATGTGCTCGGTCTGGATGACGACGAGGATCTCGTCGTTGGCCTTCCGGTAGTACTCGTCGGCGGTGGCGCCGAAGTTGATGGCGTGCAGGCCACCGCCAACGGAGCGGTTGCCCTGGGGCGGGTACTTGGTGGCGGCGACGATGTGCCGGGCCTCGTCGGCGGTCATGACCATCGGGGCCACGATGCCCATGGCGCCGCTGTCGAGCACGGTCTTGATCAGGTCGTGGCGGCCGGTGGCCACCCGCGCCAGCGGCACGCAGCCGGCATCGGCCACGGCGCCGAACATCAGCGCGGCGGTGGCGATGTCGGCGTGCGAGTGCTCCAGGTCGGCCGTGAGCCAGGGCAGCCCCGTGCGGGCCAGGAACCGCGCGGCGAACGGGCTGCCCAGCGACAGCCAGGTGCCGACCTGCGGACGCCCCTCGCGGAGGGCACGCTTGACCGGATTCGTCTTCATGAGGGCTCAGATCCCCAGCGGCCGAGGGCCGGTTGGTCGGGTGGGAGAGGAGCGGGGGCCCGGCGTCCGGACGCCGCCGTGGCGTCCGGAACCCGGACCCGTGACAGATACCATCAATCGAAGCTGATCGCCACCTTCCCGAAGTGCGACTGGCCGGCGAGGTGCTCGAAGGCGGCCCGCGACTCGGCGAACGGGAACACGCGGTCGATCACCGGCCGGACCTGGTGCTCGGCCAGGGCGCGATTCATGGCCGCGAACATCGCCCGCGAGCCGACGAAGATCCCCTGCACGCGGATCGCCTTCATCAGGATCGGGAACAGGCTCACCGGGCCGCTGGCCAGCACGCCGATCAGGCTGATGGTGCCGCCGGCCCGCACCGCCGCCTGCGACTGGTCGAGCGTGCCGGCGCCGCCCAGCTCGATGACGTGGTCGACGCCCACGCCGTCGGTCAGCGCGCGCACGGCCTTGTGCCACTCGGGATCGCTGCGGTAATTGACCGTCTGCCAGGCCCCGAGCGCCCGCGCCCGCTCGAGCTTGGCGTCGCTGCTGGAGGTGACGATCACCCGGGCCCCGGCCATGCGGGCGAACTGCAGCGCGAACAGCGACACGCCGCCGGTCCCGAGCGTGAGCACCGTCTCGCCCGGCCGGAGGGCCGCCGCCTCGAACAGCGCGTTCCAGGCCGTCAACGCGGCGCACGGCAGGGTGGCACCCTCGACGTCGGTCAGGTATGCCGGCAGGGGGATGACCCCTTCCTGGTCGAGCACCACCCGCTCGGCGAGCACGCCGTCGATCGGGTCGCCGAGCGCATCGTGCGTCTTCGCCGGGGTGATGGGCCCGTCGATCCAGCCCTGGAAGAACGTGCTGGCCACCCGGTCGCCGACCTGCACCCGCTTGACGCCCGGCCCGATCGCCTCGACCACGCCCACGCCGTCGGACCCCGGGATGCGCGGTAGGGCGAGCTTCGGGTTGTACTGACCGCGCGCCAGCATCAGGTCGCGGTAGTTGAGGCTCACCGCCTTCATCGCGAGCCGCACCTGGCCGGGCCCCGGCTCCGGCACGGGCCGCTCGGCCAGCCGCAACGATTCGAGCCCGAAGCCGCCCTGGATCTCGACCACCTTCATCAGCGCAGCCTCCCCGATCCCCGCGCGGGTCCAGGTTCACGACGGCCGGCCCGCGCCCCGACCACCGCCAATCGTGCGCCCCGGAGCCCACGCCGGCAAGCGGTCGGGCCGGGCGCGACTCAGCGACGACTGCGGATCGTGAGCCGGGGCCGGGCGTCGGCGCGGTCCGACTCGGTGGCGTACACCTGGAACCGGGAAAACTGGCCGTCGTCGACGGCGCGATCGGACACCGGCACCAGCACGACGCCGTGGTTGGGTTCGGTGCCGGCCAGCCAGCCCTTCACGAGGGCCGTCACGTCGATCCGCACCTCGACCGGCGGATCCGCCAGGTCGGCGCCGGCCTCGGGCTCGACGATCGCCGTGGCCCCCATCGGGGCGGTGCCGGCGTCGCGCTCCGGCGCGAACCCCGCGCCCGTCCAGCGGCGGCCGGCGGCGGGCCGGGCCCAGGTGACGGTCGCCTCGTCCCACGCGGTCGCCAGCGGCCGGGCCTCGATCCGGGTGCGACCGCCGTTGCTCGGGTCCCAGACGAACACGGACAGCTCCGCCGACTCGATCGCGTCGGCGCGTGCGGGGTCCGGCGGGCCCAGGTCGAACCGGAGCAGCAGCGCGGTGGACCGGGCGTTGCGGCTCAGGGCGTTGTCGCGCGGCTGGCGCCCCAGCGGCGTGTCGGGCCGGGTCGGGTCGATCAGGGCGTCGCGCACGCTTCCGGGGCCGGCGATCACGGCCGTCGTCCGCGGGGCGGTCGGCGCGGCCGCACCGGTCGTCACGGCGACGGGCCCGGTGCCGGGGACGTGGCGGTCGGGCAGGGCCCCGGGATCGCGCCTCGGGGTGCGGAACTCGACGACCTGCCGCTCGGGCCGGGGCCTGGCCTTCGAGAGGGCCGCGCCCACGCGGAGCCGCAGGGCCCAGAGGTCCTGGGGCCGCAGGGTGCCGTAGTCGATCCGACCGGCGTCCTCGGCCGCGGCCACGCCGGTGCCCTCGCGGCGGCCGGCCAGGCCGAGCGTGGCGCGCACCTGCTGCCCGATCGCCCAGCGCGGCTCGCCTTCGAGCTTTGCCAGCAGCGTCAGGTACTCCACGTCCTGCTGCCCGCGACGGTACGCCTTGAGCCGCGCCGAGGGGATCGGGCCCTCGGCGGGCGTGCGGCCGGGGTAGAGCAGGGCCAGCTCGTCGGCCCGCTGCCAGGAGTCGGGAGAGCCGACCGTCTGCCACGGCAAGACGCCGTCGGTCCCGAGCGCCCAGGCCTCCAGGCACCAGCCCACCGGTTGCAGGTTCGAGCCCTCGATCGGACCGGTCGAGCCGTACTCGACGACCAGCTCGCCCGAGCGCTCCCGGTCGTCGAGCACCCGCCGACGGTAGGTGCGGAAGGCCGAGCCGACGACGTGGTAATCGAGCAGGCCGTCGAGGGCATCGCGCCGCCACTGCGGGCGGGAGATGTCGGCGCGGAACAGGAGCTTTGCCGGGCCGGGGGCGGCGTTGATCCCCTCGTGGAACGCCGCGCCGAAGTAGCGCAGGGCCCAGTAGTCCTGCCAGTGCGCCGGCTCGTCGAGCAGCCACGGGCTCGTGCCGCGCGACCAGCCGCCTTCCTTGAAGTTCGTCTTGCCGTTCAGATAGAAGTGGAACAGGGTCCGGTCGAAGTCGCGGGCGTTGAGGTGCTCGGCGAACTGCCGGGCCATGGCGACGAAGCCGTCGCGGTAGCGGTCGGGGAACGCCTCGTCGGCCCAGGAGCGGCCGTTGTAGTTCCCCTCCATCGGCAGCGGCCAGTTCTCGAACAGCGGCAGGTAGAAGCACTCCAGCGGCACGCCGGCGCGCGGCAGGTCGGCGAAGGCCGTGCCGTCGAGCAAGGGGCCGAACCGGCGGTCCCAGGCCGACCAGTCGAGCCGGTCGCCGACCACTCGGGGCGCGAACCCATCGGCCACCCGACCGTTGTGGAAGTACGGCACGCGGTTCAGCACCGTGCGGTGCCGGTGCGCCAGCCGGTAGTAAGCTCGCTCCTGGTCGTCGGGCAGGCCGTAGCAGTTCAGCTCGGGCAGGAAGCTGAGCCCGTCGGGCAGGGTGAAGTCCCACACGGTCAGCTCGACCGGCAGCGTGAGCGACGCGTCGCCGTCGCGGAGCGTGAGCGTGCCGCGCTGCGGGCCGGCGGGGGCGTCGTGCGGCACGAACACCTCGGCGTGCAGCGCCGTCGCGGTGCGGCCGGGCACCGGGTCATCGGCCGGGCCCTCCAGCGGCACGATCGGGTCGGGCAGGGGCCCGGCCTTCGACTCGACCGCGCGGTACCGCCCGAATTCGGTGCGGAGCCCGGCGGCCGGACCCTCGAAGGCGAGCGTGGCCGTCACCCCGGGGCGGTCGGCCCGCACGAGGACCTGGAAGGCCACGAACTCGTTGCGGGCCGCGTGCAGCCGGATCGTGCGGCGAGCGGCGTCCCAGAGGTGGTTGGCCGCCAGGTACCCCTCGGGCTGCGCGGGGATCAGGGCGCCGGTGACGGGATGCACCTTGTCCAGCTCGTCGACGACGGCCACCCCGGCGGCGCCCAGCGTCGGCAGCGGGGCGGTCGCGGCGGGGATCGCGGGCCGGTCGCCGGGCAGGGGTCGGGGCGTGCGGTCGGAGAGGCG
>CAZUZD010000166.1:0-13184 GCA_964624465.1 uncultured Isosphaeraceae bacterium | reverse complement strand
GGGACGCGACGGGTCGGGCGGTGGCTGGGTGGCAGCATGGCTGGGGTCCGCAGCGACGGGAGGGGGCGGGGCGGGTCGGATCACGCGGTTCCGGGGCCGGCCGGACGGGTGTCGGTCGGGATGAGGCCAGGTGCGGCGGCCGCTCGCTCAGCCCGGGGCGGGCGGCTCGAGGGCCACGCGCTCGGGGGCGAGCAGGTCGTCGTAAGTCTCGCGCCGCCGCACCAGGCGGTCGACCGAACCGCCCACCAGCACCTCGGCGGCGCGGGGGCGGGTGTTGTAGTTGGAGGCCATGACCATGCCGTAGGCCCCCGCCGAGAAGGTGGCCAGCAGGTCGCCGCGGTCCATCGGGGGGAGGGCGCGGTCCTTGGCGAGGAAGTCGCCGCTCTCGCAGACCGGGCCGACGACGTCCCAGGGCGTGGTCCCGGCAATCGGCGCCTCGTAGTCGACCGGCGGGGCGGGGAACCCGGCGGGCACGGCGACAGGCCAGATCCGGTGGAAGCTCTCGTAGAGCGCCGGGCGGATCAGGTCGTTCATGGCGGCGTCCTGGATCAGGAACCGCTTCTCGCCCGACTGCTTGGTGTAGAGCACCCGGCTGACCAGCACGCCCGCGTTGCCCACGATCACCCGGCCCGGCTCCATCGCCAGCCGGCAGCCGGTCGCCTGCACCACCGGCACGATCACCTTCGCGAACTCGTCGACGGCCTTCGCCTCCGGCCCGCGATACGCGATGCCGTAGCCGCCGCCCATGTTGAACCAGGCGATCGGGTGGCCCATCGCCCGCAGCTGGGCGATCACGTCGGCCCCCTTGGCCACGGCCCCGGCGTACGGCTCGACGGTCGTGATCTGCGAGCCGATGTGCATGTGCATGCCGATCATCGACAGCCCCGGCATCGTGCGGGCCCGCTCGGCCAGCTTCAGCGAGCGGTCGATGTCCATGCCGAACTTCGATTCCTTCTTGCCCGTGCTGATGTACCGGTGCGTCCTGGGGTCGACGTCCGGGTTCACCCGCAGGGCGATCGGAGCCGTGCGGCCGGCGGCGGTGGCCACCCGGCTGATGGCGTCGAGCTCGGCCTCGCTCTCGACGTTGAACATCAGCACGCCGGCCTTCAGACCGGCGAGGATCTCCTCGTCGGTCTTGCCCACCCCCGCGAAGACCATCTGGTCGGCCCGGCCACCGGCCTCGAGCACGCGGTACAGCTCGCCGCCGGAGACCACGTCAAACCCGCTGCCGTGCCGGGCCATCAGGGCCAGAATGCCCAGGTTCGAATTCGCCTTCACCGAGTAGCAGACCAGCGGGTTGACCGCCGCGAACGCCGTCTGGAGCGCCCGGAGCTGACCGAGGATCGCCGCCTCGCTGTACAGGTACAGCGGGGTGCCGTACTTCTCGGCCAGGGCGGCCACGGACAGGTCCTCGCAGTACAGCTCACGGTCGCGGTAGTGGAACGGTTCCATGGGCGGACGATCTCGGCGGGGCAAGGGGATCAGAGGGCCGTTCGACTTCCGGCCGGGTCGGGAGCGGGGAGGCGGTCGCACGGTCCAGGGGCGGACCGGGGGCGACCGAAGCGCAGGCACCGTCAGAGATATCGGAGGAATCCCGACCGCTCGACAGGCCGCGCGGCCGGTTCGGGACGCCCGGGACCGCCACGCCCGGCAGAACCGATCCGCCCGGCACAGGGTCCCAGCCACCCGGTGGCCGGCCCGGACGCCGATCGGCAGCGGCCAGGCCGCGCGCGGATCGGGCACCCGTGCCACAACATCATACCGGACGGGGCCACCGGCGTCCCAACCGATCCCCAGAATCCCCGATTGGCGACCCGACCAGCCTCCGGCGACCGCTCCCGACGCCCATCCGCACGACACAACGCCAGCATCACAGGCAGCCAGGCTCGACCGACGGCCGCGGGATGGGGGAGCGGGCCCCGCCGCCGCGCGGGCGAGCGGGGCATCGGCGGAGCCTGGGGGGACCCGGAACCCGTTGACATGGCCGGCCGGTCGCCACACGATCCGGGGCGGGCGGTCCGATCGGTCGGCCGCGGCGTCCGGCAGACGCCTCCACCGGCGAGGGTCAGGCTCGATGACGAACGTGCCCGCAGCCAGCGACGCCCCCACGCCCTGTCCGCGGTGTGGGTCCGTCCACCCGCCTGGCGAATCGGCCTGCCCGGTCGTCACCACGCCGAGGTCCCCCGAACCGATGGTCTGGGCCGACGAAGCCCCGGTCGTCCCGCCGCCCGACCGGCCGACGCCGGCGAGCTTCAACCTGGCGACGCTGATGCAGGTCGTCGCCGTCCTGGGCGTCGGCCTGGCGCTCGCCAGCCAGGTCCCCCTGCTCGGCGTGCCGCTGCTGGTGATGGCCGGCATCGCCCTGGGGCGCACGGCCCGCCGCACCCGCGCCTGGCAACGCGCCGGGCAGCCGCTGCCGGCGTCCGACCAGATCCGGACCTTCCTGATGACGATGGGAGCCCAGCTCGTCCTGGGCCTGGCGGGCCTGATCGCCTTCACCGTCGTCTGCTTCCCGATCGGCCTGGTCGCCATGGACTCCGGCGGCACCAGCGGACCCGGCATGACGCTCGCCCTGCTCAGCGGCGCCGCCGCCGGCCTGCTCGCCATCTGGGGCACCTACCGACTCATGACCGCCGGCGACTGACCCCGCGCCCCGGTCCGCCCGATTGACAGGTGCGGGCGCGTGCCGCACGATCCGGGGGAACGATCGGGTTCGAACGGCCATTCGCCGCCCCACGGCACCGCAGCGCGAGGGCCATCTGATGACCGAATCCCCCGGCGCGGCCGACCGCGAACCCGCGCCGTGCCCGGCCTGCGGCCGGTTCCACCCCGGCGCGGCCGGCTGCCCCCCGCCCGGGAGCCCGGAGCCGATGGCGGGGGGGAGCGTCAACCTGGCGACGCTGATGCTGCTCATCGCCGTGCTGGCCGTGGGCCTGGCGCTGCTGGACCAGGCGCCGCTGCTGGGGGGCACGGTCCTGCTGTTCGCCGGAGTGGCCCTGGTCCGCACCGCCTGGAACCACCGCGCCCGCCGGCTCGCGGGCCGCCCGATGTCCCGCCGCGAGCAGGTCCGCATGTTCCTGCTCACGTTCGCCGCGCTCGGGGTCATCAGCCTGTCCGGTCTGATCGCCTTCTCGGTCGTCTGCTTCCCGATCGGCCTGGCGTCCTTCAGGGCCGGGGCCGAGGCGGGCATCTGGATCGCCATGATCGTCGGCGTGGCGGCGGGCCTGGTCGCGATGTGGTTCACCTTCCGGCTCATCCGACGCTGGGGCTCCCGGGAGACCCGCCCATGACGCTCGACCTGCGCGACCACACCCTGCTCGGCATGACCCAGAGCCTCTGCCCCGAGTGCCTGGCGCTGGTGCCGGCGAAGATCATCGCGAAGGGGCCGCGCGTCTACTTCCGCAAGCGATGCCCCACCCACGGGGTGCGCGAGGACTACATCTGCTCGGACGTGTCGCAGTACGACCGCATGGAGTACAGCCTCCCCGGCAAGATCCCCGCCGAGTTCGGGGTGGAGCCCGACAAGGGCTGTCCCTTCGACTGTGGACTGTGCACCGAGCACGAGCAGCACACCTGCGTGGGGCTGGTGGAGCTGACGAGTTCCTGCAACCTGAAGTGCCCGATGTGCTTCGCCAGCAGCGGCCCCGGCGGCACGCACCTCGATTTCGACGCCTGCAAGCGCGCCATCGATCGGCTGGTCGAGGTCGAGGGCCGGCCCGAGGTGCTGCAACTCTCCGGCGGCGAGCCGACGCTGCACCCCGACTTTTTGCGCCTGTTCGACTACGCCTGTGCGCAGCCGATCGACGTCGTCATGGTCAACACCAACGGCCTCCGGCTGGCGCACGACGTGACCATGCTCGACGCCCTGGCCGCGCAGCGGCACCGGGCCGAGGTGTACCTCCAGTTTGACGGCTTCGACGAGGCGACCTCGCGGGCGCTGCGGGGCGAGGCGCTGGTGGCGACCAAGCTCAAGGCGATCGAGGAGCTGGGCCGTCGCGGGGTGCGGATCACGCTGGTGTGCACCCTGCAACCGGGGGTCAACGAGCACGAGATCGGGGCCATTGTCCGGTTCGGGCTGGAGCGGCCCTGGATCACCGGCGTGAGCTTCCAGCCGGCGACGTACTCGGGCCGGCATGTGCTGCCCGAGGACCTGGAGCGTCGGATCACCTTCCCCGATGTCATCCGCGCCATCGCCGCCCAGACCGACGGGCTGTTCCGCGAGGACGACTTTCTCCCCCTGCCGTGCGCGCACCCGAACTGCCACAGCCTCACCTACGCGTACCGATCGGGCCCGACGGTCGTCCCGTTGACGCGGTTCATCGACGCCCGCAACCACCTGGAGATCCTGGCCAACGGCATCCTGTTCACCCGCAACCGCGCCCGCGAGCTGATCACCGAGTACCTGGGCAAGCTCGGCTGCTGCGGCCACGACCTGGACGCCGGCGCCACCGCCACGACGGCCGCTTCGAACGTGACCCCGGTGGCCGCCGACCGCGCCACGGCCGAGGCGGCGAGCACGTTCTTCGGCCGCGCCCTGGCCGAGCAGCTCACCTCGGCCGACGTCTTCCGGATCACGATCACCTCGTTCCTCGACGCCTACAACTTCGACGTGCGTCGGGTGATGAAGTGCTGCATCCACCACGTCCTGCCCGGTGGCCATGTCATCCCCTTCTGCGCCTACAATGTCCTCTACCGCGAGGGCCACGTGCCCCTGCCCACGCTCCAGGCCCTGACGCCGATCGCACCCGGGCGCCCCGCCGAGGCGTTGTCTGATGAATTGATCAATCCCATTATCCCGTAGGGTCCGCACAGCGGACCCTACGAGAAGAAACCCGAAACCGATTGCACCGGGGCGGACCGAACCGCCGCCGAATTTCACCGGGTTGTACGGCCCGGACCCCGGCTTTTCAGAGACTGTCCGCCGCCATGCCAGCGCCGCTGAAGATCGGGATCCTGACGTTCCACAAATGCTTCAATTATGGAGCGTACTGGCAGGCGCGGTGCCTGGTGGAGGCGCTGCGGGGCCGGGGGCATGATGCGGTGATCCTGGACCACCGCGACTGGCGGGCGAGCGTCTCGGAGTGGAACTGCGGGCTGAACCCGGGGCTGCCGGTGCGGAGCCCGCTGGCGCACTATCCGGCGTACGGCTGGAAGCTGCGGGCGTTCGGGCGGGCCCGGGCGCGGCTGCCGCGGTCGCGGCCGTTCGGGCTGCATCGGCCCCGGGGCCTGCCGGCGCTGGACCGGATCGTGGTGGGCAGCGACGAGGTCTGGAACCTGAAGCACCCGTGGTACGGCCGGGCGCCGCTGTTCTTCGGCGTCGGCCTGGGCGACACGCCGAGGGTGGCGTATGCCGCCAGCTTCGGGAACCACCCGGCGTCGGAGCCGCTGCCCGCCGGGCTGGCCGGGGCGCTCCGGCAGTTCTCGGCGATCGCCGTGCGCGACGCCAACTCGCGGCAGATCATCCGCGAGGTCGTCGGCACCGATCCCGAGCTGGTGCTCGACCCCTGCCTGCTGGCCCCGCCCGTGGCCGTGCCGGAGCCCGATCCGGACGGCGCCGCCCGCCTGGAGCGGGCGCCGTACGCGGTCGTGTACGGGTTCGGGTTCTCGGCGGCGTTCGTCGAGTCGGTGCGGCGGTGGGCGCACGGGGCCGGGGTGCGGCTGGTGAGCGTGGGCTATCACAACGCCTGGGCCGACGAGAACCGGCTCTCGGCCAGCCCCGGCGACTTCGACCGCCTGATTCGAGGCGCCCGCGCCGTGGCGACCAACTACTTCCACGGCTGCGTCTTCGCCCTGCGCTCCGCCCGGCCGTTCGCGTGCGAGGCGCTGCCGTACCGCGCCATCAAGATTGCCGACCTGCTCGACGCCGTCGGCGCCCAGGACCATCGCGTGACCCCGGAGCGCCCGGCGGCGGCCGTCGTGGCCAGGCTGGGCGAGCCCCTCGATCCGGCGATCCTGGCACGCATCGAGGCCCTGCGCGCGACCTCGAACGCCTATCTCGACCGGGTCGTGGGAGCCGGGTCGTGAGGGCCGCCGCCGATCCGCCCCTGAGCCCGCAGGCGATGGTGCAGTCCGGCCTCTGCATCGGCTGCGGCGTCTGCGTGGCGCCAGGGCCGACGGCCGATCCGATGCGGTTCAACCGCCACGGCCACCTCGTGCCCATCACCGACGATGCCGGCACCGAGGCATTCGCCCAGCTCTGCCCGTTCTCGCCCGAGGCGCCCGACGAGGACGAGCTCGCGGCGGCTCTGTTCCCCGAGGCGGATCAGGGGCATCCGGGGATCGGGCGGTTCCTCGCCGGTCACGTCGGGCACGTGGCCGAGGGCGATTTCCGCGCGCGGGGTAGCTCGGGCGGCATGCTGAGCTGGCTGCTGGAGGAACTCCTGAGCACCGGGCAGATCGACGCCGTGGCGCACGTGGTGGCGTGCGACGACCCGGGCGCCGAGGGGCGGTTTTTCCGCTACACCATCTCACGCACGCCCGACGAGATCCGGCGCGGGGCGCAGTCGCGGTACTATCCGGTGGAGCTCTCGGGCGTGCTGGCGACGATCCGCCGCGAGCCCGGCCGCTACGCCGTGGTGGGGCTGCCGTGCTTCCTCAAGGCCGTGCAGCTCCTGCGGCGTCAGGACCCGATCCTCCGCGACCGGATCGTCCACACGCTGGGCCTGTTCTGCGGCCACCTGAAGAGCGCCCGGTTCGTGGCGAGCGTGGCGGGGCAGGTGGGGGTGTCGCTCGATCAGATCGCGCGGGTGGACTTCCGCCGCAAGGCGAGCGGACGACCGGCGAGCACGTATGTCTTCGGCCTGACACTGGCCGATGGCCGGACGATCGAGCAGCCGTGGGAGGGCCTGGCCGACGGCGACTGGGGCGCCGGGTTCTTCATGAACCCCGCCTGCGGCGTCTGCGACGACGTGGTGGCCGAGACCGCCGACGCCTCGTGCGGCGACGCCTGGGTGCCGCCCTATGCCTCCGACCCGCGGGGCACGAACGTGCTGCTCACGCGGTCGCCATCGCTCGAATCGCTGGTGCGACAGGGCATCGCCGCGGGCCGCCTGAGCCTGACACCCGTCGACGGCGCCTTCGTGGCCCGCACGCAGGCCGCCGGCCTGCGCCAGCGTCGCGAGGGCCTGGCCTACCGCCTGACCTGGCGCCGCCGCGGCGTGCGGCCCCGCAAGCGCGTGGCCCCCGGCACGGCCGGGCTCACCACGCGCCGGCGGCTGGTCTATCGCGTGCGGGCCGCGATCACCTGGGGCAGCCCCCGCGTCTTCGAGGCGTCCCGCCGGCTCCGGTCGCCCGTCCTCTACCGCGGCTGGGCCCGCTGCGCCCTCGCCGTGTACCGGACGCTGGTCTACGCTGGGGTCCGACCGGCCGCCCCGCCCGCGAACCCGGCCCCCACCCGCCACGAGCTCCCGCCGAGGGCCTGACTGACCATGCCGCCGGTCGTCCCCGCCACGCCGCGCTACGCGGCCATCATGCTCGTGGCCATCGCGCTCGCCGCCCTGCTGGGCCGCCGCGGCCAGCGGTCGCTGGGGCTGACCGGCCAGCAGCGGCTGGGCATCGCGCTCGGGGCCTTCTGCGGCGGGATGATCGGGGCCAAGCTGCCGTTCGTGCTCACCGACTGGCCGGGCCTGCTCACCGGCCGCGCCTGGCTCGACAACGGGAAAACGCTCGTCTTCGGCCTCGTCGGCGGCTACCTCGGCGTCGAGTGGGCGAAATCGGCGCTCGGCGTGCGGGTCAAGACGGGCGACAGCTTCGCCGTGCCGGTGGCGGTCGCCGTCGCGGTGGGCCGGCTG
The DNA here is from genome assembly GCA_964624465.1 of uncultured Isosphaeraceae bacterium. Lineage (GTDB taxonomy): Bacteria > Planctomycetota > Planctomycetia > Isosphaerales > Isosphaeraceae > CAZUZD01. Next base: position 5,394 of record CAZUZD010000166.1, on the reverse strand, counting down.
GGCTGCTTCAGCGTCGGCTGCTGCCACGGCGGGCCCACGCGGCTGCCCTGGGGCGTCGACTTCGGCGATGGCCTCCGCCGCCACCCGACGCAGCTCTACGAGTGCGGCTTCCACCTGGCGATGGCCGGGCTCTTGGTCGTCCTCGGGCGCCGGGGGATCTGGCGTGGGCAGTTGATCAAGCTGTACATCATTGCCTACCTGCTGTACCGGTTCGTCAGCGAGTGGCTCCGGCCCGAGCCCCCGGTCGCCCTGGGCCTGACCGGCTACCAGTGGGCCGCGCTGGCGCTGGTGCCCGTGTTCGTGCTGCTCTGGATCCACGACGCCCAGGCCGGACCCGCCGGGGGGGTGTCCCACGATCCCTCCCCGGCGACCGAGCCCCACGGAGCCCGCCCCTGATGCGCCGGAACTGGTTTCTCTGGGCGACCCTGGCCGGGTTGCTGGCCCCCGGCCCCGGACCGCTCGCGGCCCGCGCCGGGCAACGGCCGGAGCCCGCGCTGGCGATCCTGTCGCCGCTCGACTTCCAGGTCATCCAGCGCACGACGCGGGAGCGGGGGACGATCCCGCTGCGCGGCACGTTCACCGACCTGCCGGCGCCGCCGGACGCGATCGAGGCCCGGCTCGGGCCGGACGCCCCCTGGCTGCGGCTCGAGGCCCGGATCGAGGGCGGTCGGTTCCAGGGCCCGCTCGACGCGGCGGCCGGTGGCTGGTCTCGCCTGGAGGTGCGGGCCATCGCCGGCGATCGCGTGCTGGCGGCGGCGGCCGTCGAGCATGTGGGCATCGGCGAGGTCTTCGTCGTGGCCGGCCAGTCGAACTCGGCCAACCACGGCGAGGAGAAGCAGACGACGCGCACCGGCCGGGTGGCCGCCTTCGACGGTCAGCGCTGGCAGCTCGCCCACGACCCGCAGCCGGGGGCCAGCGGGGACGGGGGCAGCTTCCTGCCGCCGTTCGGCGATGCCCTGGCCGGGCGGTTCGGGGTGCCGATCGGCCTGGTCGCCTGCGGCGTGGGGGCGACCAGCGTCCGCGAGTGGCTGCCGGCTGGCGCCCGGTTCCCGAACCCGCCCACGCTGGAGGGGAACGTCCGGCGGCTCCCCGACGGCGGCTGGGAGAGCACGGGCACGCTCTTCGACGCCTTCGTCGCCCGGCTCCGGCCGCTGGGCCCGCACGGCTTCCGCGCCGTGCTCTGGCACCAGGGCGAGAGCGACGCGAACCAGCGCGACCCGTCGCGCACCCTGGCGGGGCCCCTGTACCAGGAGTTGCTGACCCGCCTGATCACCGAGACCGGCCGCACCCTGGGCTGGGAGCCGGTCTGGTTCGTGGCGCAGGCGAGTTATCATGAGCCCGGCGACGAGGCCTCGCCCGAGATCCGCGCGGCGCAGGCGGCCGTCGCCGAGGCCGGCCGCGCCCGGCCCGGTCCCGACACCGACACGCTCCGCGGCGCCCTCCGCGACTCCGGGGGCCGCGGCGTCCACTTCAGCGGCGAGGGCCTGACGCAGCACGCGGCGCTCTGGGTCGCGGCGGTCGGTCCCTGGCTCCAGGCCCAGCTCGACCGCCCGCCGACCCCGCCCTGAGGCCGCCCGAGCCGGCCCCTTCCGGGCACCCGGCATCGCGGCGATCCCCCGTCCCGAACCGCCAGCGGCCCCACATCACGCCCGATGCCCGGAACGAGGAATGCATGTCCCACCGCAAGCCGGGCTCACCGGACCGAGCCCGCCGGACCGCCGGCGAGCTGAAGCCGATGACCTTCGAATCGAAGCAGGCGCCCCTGCTGTCACGCGCCGAGTTCCTGCTCCGCCTGATGCGGCACTTCGGCATCACGATGCTGATCGTGCTGTTCTCGATGGTGCTCGGCGGCGTCGGCTACCACGAGCTCGGCGGCCTGCCCTGGGTCGACGCCGTGCTCAACGCCGCCATGATCCTCACCGGCATGGGCCCCGTCGACCCCATGCGCACCACCGCCGGCAAGCTCTTCGCCACCTTCTACGCCCTCTACAGCGGCATCGCCTTCCTCACCATGATCGCCGTCCTGCTCGCCCCCATCGTGCACCGGCTGATGCACAAATTTCATCTGGACGAGGACGACGATCGGGCGTGAGCTCGGTACGACGGGGCGGGTGGCGTCAGTCGAGCCGGGCGAACAGGTCGCCGAGCGACTCGGCCAGGGTGGGGTGGGCGAAGATCGTGTCGCGCAGGGCGGTGGCGGTCACGCCGGCCTGCATGGCGACCTGGACCACGGCCATGACCTCGCCGCCGCCGGGGGCGAGGATCGAGGCGCCCAGGATCCGGTCGCTGGCGCGATCGACGACGGCCTTCAGCAGGCCGCGAGTTTCCCCGAGCGTCACGGCGCGGGGGATGGCGGCGGCGGGCAGCCGGGCGACCCGCACGTCGTGGCCCGCGCGCCGCGCGGACTCCTCGGTCAGGCCCACGCGGCCCAGCTCGGGGTCGATGAACAGGGTGTAGGGGATCAGCCGACCCCGGGTGCTGCGGCGGCCGCCGTCGAGGTTGGCGGCGAGGATCCGGAAGTCGTCGAGCGAGGCGTGGGTGAACTGCGGGCTGCCGGCCACGTCGCCCGCCGCATAGGTGCCGGGCGCGGTCGTCGCCAGGTGCTCATCGACCCGGATGAAGCCGCGGTCGTCGAGCGCGATGCCGGCCGCCTCGACCCCCAGACCGTCGGTGTTCGGCACCCGCCCCAGCGCCAGCAGCAGGTGCGAGCCCTCGACCGTCCCGGATCCGGCGGGCGTGCGGAGCGTCAGGCGCACCGACTCGCCCGAGACGCCCTCGATCCGCTCGACCTCGGCGGCCAGACGGACGTCGATGCCGTCCTCGCCGAAGATCGCCAGCGCGGCCGCTCCGATGTCGGCGTCCTCGCGGGGCAGGAACCGGACGTTGCGGTCGACGACCGTGACCCGGCTGCCCAGGCGCCGGACGAGCTGGGCGAACTCGCAGCCGATGTAGCCGCCGCCCAGCACGATCAGGTGCTCGGGCAGCGTCTCCAGCCGCTGCACCGTCGTGCTGTCCAGCGGCGCGGCGGCGGCCAGGCCGGGGACGTCGGCGGGCGGGGGCGCGGGCCGGGTGCCCGTGTTCACGACCACCGTCGCGGCCGTCAGGGTCCGTCGCCCGCCGCCGGCCAGCGCGACGGCCACGGTCCTCGGCGCCACGAACCGCGCCGTGCCGAGCACGAGGTCCATCCCGGACTGATCGAAGAGCGCCTGGTTCCGCCCGACCATCTGCGCCACGACGGCGTCGCGACGCCGCCGCACGCCGGCCGGGTCGGCGCCCTCGAAGCCGATCCGGATGCCGAACTCGCCGGCGCGACGCGCCAGGTCGGCCACCTTGGCGGCGTGCACGAGCGTCTTGGTGGGGATGCAGGCGACGTTGATGCACGAGCCGCCGATCATGGCGCGCTCGACCATCGCCACCCGCTGCCCGGCCTTCGCCCGCTGCACCGCGAGCGTCTTGCCGCCCTTGCCGCCACCAACCACCAGCAGGTCGAACGTCTCGGTCGCGTCCATGGCCGTGCCCCTCGCCCTCGCCTCGTGTTGCCAGGCCCGCCGGGGGCCGGGCTGTCGCGATTCAGGACGCACCTCGCCCCCGGAGTCGGGGGCCGGATCAGGTGCCGGGGGCCCAGACGTAGGGGGCGACCCAGGCGGCGACGGTCGGGTGGGTGATGACCTCCCCGAAGACGTGCAGCGTGCGCAGGTACGGCCGCAGGTCGTGCTCGACCAGGCGCGCGGCGTAGGCGCCCAGGAGGTCGGCGTCGTGGCGGTGCAGCGAGGCCCGGCCCAGGGCGCGGCGGTGGTCGGTCACGCGGCCGATCGGGTAGAAGGCCAGCGGGATGTCGCCCAGGTTGTACAGGTTCATGACGCTCTCGCTGACCGGCAGCACCCGATCGAGCCGCTCACCGGGGTTGAACCAGTGGTGGTCGGTGGCGCTGGCGATCAGCACCGAGCGGAGCCGCAACGGCGGCGCCGGGGCGGGCAGGGCGATCGGCGGGTCGCCGGCCAGGCTGCTGACGGCCCCGCCGCCGAGCAGGTGCAGCGCCCCGGCGATCGTCCGGGCGCCGTCGCTGTGGCCGATCAGGCCGACCCGGCTGCCGGGGGCGAACCGGGCCAGGATCGAGGCCAGCCCGTAGCCGGCCACCATGGCGCGGCGGCCCTTCTCGTTCTGGTCGCGGACCTCGTTGAGGTACACGCGCTCGCTGGGCCACGAGAAGGCCAGCACGAGCGTCTGCGGCGGCAGGTAGCCGCGGCGGTCCAGGGTGTCGGCGATCAGGTAGCTGTCGCGGAGCACGTCGGACGTCGTGTAGCGGTTGCCGTGCACGATGATGACCACCGGCTGCGCGGCGGCCGCGGCCAGCAGGTCGTCGGGTCCGACGGGGTGCGGCTGGCCGGCGGCGTCGAATCGCTGGACGGTCAGGCAGCCCCAGGGGTCGCAGCCCATCACCTGCGGGCAGCCGCGGGTGTCCACCAGCCGGAAGTCCAGGCCGGGCCGCGGCCGGATCGGCGGCGCCACGATCGGGATCCGGGGCGCGGGGTTGGCCCGCACGGCGGCGCCCGTCACCAGCGTCGTGCTGCTGGCCATCAGGGCCGCGACCAGGCCCTCGCGGAGCGCCCGGCGGCGGGTGAGCCCCGTCGGCCCGTGACCATGAGCGGAGGCCGGGACGGACGCGGGCGGCGTGTCGGACATGGGGCGGCACCTGGGTGACCACCGTCGCGGACCCGTCGGGCAGGCCGGGTCGGGGGGCGGTGGCAAGGGTCGATTCCGCGGCCACGTGAGCACGCGTCCTCGCCAGGATCGGCCCGCCGCCGCCAGGGCTTGAGCCGCCAGCCGCTCGAACCGATCCCGGCGGGCCGGCTGTGCCGGATCCGCCGCTCGCAGCGGCAGGAGCGCCGGGGCCGTCCGCGCCGGCGGCTTGTCCGGTCCGGGCGCGACTTGCTAGACTCGGGTGATTTTGGGCCGCGCCGACCTCCCCGGAGGGCACCGGGCGCGGCCCGCGTCGCGCCCGGGTGCGTGTGGCTCTTCCCCCGGCCCGGGTCGTGCCGGCCGGTGGCCGCGCCGGGCCGATGACGGCTCGCGCCGCCACGCCCCCCGACCGCGGGAGGGAGGCCGGCCGCCGCCTGGCCCCCGACCGCCGGGCCGACCACCCCCGGACGGCACGCTCCCCGACCGCCCGCCGACTCGCCGAGCCCGACCGGCGACCGACCGACCCGAACCGCCCCCGCGACCCGGATCGATCGGCCGCCTCGCCCGAACGCCACGAACGAGAGACCGCCGTGCCGAAGCGAACCGACATCCAGAAGATCCTGATCATCGGGGCCGGGCCGATCGTCATCGGGCAGGCCTGCGAGTTCGACTACTCCGGCACCCAGGCGTGCAAGGCGCTCCGCGAGGAGGGCT
>CAZUZD010000165.1:0-13257 GCA_964624465.1 uncultured Isosphaeraceae bacterium | reverse complement strand
AGCGGCGGGCGGCGTCCCAGCGGAACGGCGGGCCGTCGTGGCCGCAGTCGCGGGCGAACGGGGCCAGGTCCCACGCGGTGTAGGTCAGCTCCAGCACCCGCGCGGCGATCCAGTCGACCAGCCGCTCGCCGGGGGACCAGGGGGCGGGCTGGTCGTAGGCCGTCGGGGTCAGCACGGGGAACTGTTTGAGCAGGCCGTACGTGATGTGGGTGCCGCCGACCTTCTGGCGGGCCAGGTAGTCGAGCACGAACGACGTCAAGTTGGCGTGGAGAGCGGCAGCGAACCTGGGGGGCGACTCCAGCAGCGCGATCGGGAAGGTGTGGCCGACTCCAGCCCGGGGAAAGAGGCTTGGGATGACCGTTCGCGTGTCCGTGTTGCGGCACAGGTCGCGCCAGCCGAGGAGCCAGCCGCGGTCCCAGCGGTCGGCCAGGCGATGCTCGACGGCAGACCGGGGGACCCAGTACCAGGGCTGCGTGACGCGGTGTGGGTCGGCGTGCTGGGCGTCGTCGAGCTCGGGAAGTTTGCCCTGATTGGCCTGGGCGTCGGTCTGGCCCTGGTAGGTGCCGAAGCGGTGGTCGAAGTGGTGGAGCATCTTGGCTTCGACCAGCGGCACGTACGTCTCGTCGCCGCGACGGAAGATGTTGCCGTCGAGCGCCCAGCCGTCGGCCTCCAGCTCGTCGCGGGTGCGGAACAGGCCGGAGTCGGACGCCATGTTGAAGACGCCCTGGCGGAAGCTGATGCCCCAGGGGTTGACCTCGGGCTCGCCCTCGCAGATCAGGACCGGGACCCGGCGGTAGATCGTCTTGTTGATCTCGGCGTCGCGCTGCGAGCGGAAGATCGGGCAGGTCCCGGTGTTCGGGTTCATCAGGGCGATGTCGTCGGCCGAGAGGCTGAAGTGGCGGTCGGGCTCATCGAGGTGCTCAACCCGGCGTGCGAAGAACACGAAGTCGGCCGCAGGCGTGGGATCATCGGGACCTGAGAGCGTCAGTAGGCAGAACTTGGTCGAGTGGTGGACACCGGGGAACAGGAACTCCTCGTTCTCGAAGCTGTGCAGGCTGACCAGCGACTGCGTGCGGACCAGGTCCTGGAAGAAGTGCTTGGTGGTGTCGTCGCTCGCGATGCCAGAGGGCACGATGCAGCCGACACGGCCTGAATCGCCACAGAGCTGACGGTTCAGTTCGGCGAACAGGGGGTAGCTGTTGATCTTGCCAACGGCCGTCAGCGGGAATCGGCCCGTCGTTCGGACCAACTGGCTCTCGCCGTCGTTGCGCCGACGCTCATCGAGGAAGGCGGCGTGCAGCGAGGGATCGTCGTCGACCAGACGGTCGATCATCCGGCGGCGGGCGGCGGCGTTGGGGGCCTTCGCGATCTCGGGGCGCCGTTCGGCGAACCACTCCTGCTCTTTCAGCTCCAGCGTCTCCCAGGGCGGGTTGCCGAGCATGACGTCGAAGCCGCCCCGCCAGCCGAGCACGTCGTCGTCGCCGGGCGGGTGGTCAGTGAGCTGGAAGACGTCGGGGAACGCCAGGTGCCAGTGGAAGAAGCGGTACTGGGCTGCCAGCCGCGCGATCTCGTCGCGGGTAGGCTGCGTCACGGCGCCCGGGGTCGCTGCCAGCCTCAGGAAGTCCTCCTGAGTGAGCGGGTGCAGGTCCTCCGAGCGGGCGTTGTCGCGGGTTTTCCTCCAGACGAAGGCCGCGCACCAGGCGTGAGCGCTAAGCTGGGCGTCCAGGTACGACTTCGCCCGGGTCGACTCGGCGTACCGGGCTACCTTGGCGACAACCTGCCCGATCGTGGCGTCGGGCATCCCCTCGACCTGCTGCCGCGATTTTGCGAGGTCGACATGCTGTTCGCCCAGCTGCTGTTTGAACGTCTCGAACATCGAACCCTGACCGTGGCGACCATCCTTGTTCTGCTTGCGGAAATCACGGCAGACTGCCTTGTCGTCGCCCTCGATCGGCTCGAAGGCGTCGTCGGGCACGCCTCGACCCAGCAGGGCGGGCGTCGTGCCGAGCAGGCTGTTGCCGACCTGAATGTGGTGGTTCAGGAACGACAGCGGTTTGCCGGGCTCCAGCGACTCCAGCCAGAGGCTCACGCGGCAGAGCTCGACGGCCATCGGGTTGATGTCGACGCCGTAGAGGCAGCGGCCGATGACGTCACGGAGCGCGGTGCGGAGGGCCTCGGGGGTGGGCTCCAGCTCGCCGGTGCGGACGATGGCCAGCCGGCGGGCGATGCGGTGTGCGGCGGCCACCAGGAAGCGGCCGCTGCCGCAGGCGGGGTCGCAGATCCGCAGGGCCAGGATCGCCGCCTCGGGGTTGGGCTGGCGGGCGGCCCGGTCGAGCACGGGGTCGAGGGCCGAATTGAGCAGCCGCTCGACCGGTGACGAACGGGTGTAGTAGCTGCCGGTCGTCTTGCGCTCGTTGCCGCCGGCGGTGTCGAGCGCGAAGGTGCCGCCGTCGACGTTCAGGACGGGGTGCAGCTCCAGGAGCGACTCGTAGACGCTGCCCAGCTCCTCGGAGCCGAGGTTCTTGTAGTCGACCGGCCGCCGCACGCTGCCCTCGACGGTGAACGCCAGGGCCCGCACCGCCTCCAGCAGGTCGTGGTTGGCGATCTGGCCGCCGACCAGGTCGGCGACCCAGCGCGCGTCCCAGAGGTCGCTGCCGAGCGCCGGCAGGCCCAACGCGGGGCAACCGGCCTGGTTGCCCAGCTTCTCCATGACCAGGGCCAGACCGCAGTACAGGTCGGCGTGGCGGGTGCCTCGGCGCCGCTCGGCCAGCCGGCGCAGGCGGGCGGTCGAGTAGTGCTCGGTGTAGCGGCGGCGGGCGGCCTCGGGCGCGGCCGGGTCGAGCAGGACGTCGCGGTCCTCGGCCACGAACAGGAACAGGAGCCGGTAGACGACCCGCAGCAGCTGCCGGTAGTAGTCGCGGCGGTCGAGCCGCTCGGAGCGCAGGGACTGCCGGAGCGTGCCGTTGGCCGGGTGGGCCAGGAAGCCTCGCCCGAGCGCGGTAATGGCCGCCTCGACGCCCCGGCGGAGCCCTTCGAGCGCCCGGGTCCCCTGGTCCTGGGCGGCCCGGGTCCAGCGTTCGAGCCAGCAATCGGCCGGGTTCTCAATCGGGACCCGCGACTCGTGGCAGAGCAGCCAGAGCAAGGCGAAGTCGGCGTAGACCTCGCCGTCCATCATGGCCTCGAGATCGAACTCGACGAACGCCTGGCGGGTCAGGGTGGCGTTGTCGCGGAGCACCCGCAGGCGGTGGCCGTTGGAGACGAAGGCCCAGAGGTGGTCGTCGGAGCGGTTCAGGAACTCCTGGACCAGGGCGTGCGGGCTGGCCGTCTGGCCGGCGCGGCGGTCGAGGTCGGCACGGCAGCCGACCAGGTGGATCGCGGTGCGGTTCCAGAGGTGCGAGATCGGGTACGGATTCTCCTCGATGACCACGGGTTTTGCTGCGAGCAGCCGGCCGTAGCCCAGCTCCTGGAACAGGGGCAGCAGCCAGCGGTCGCGGGTGACGGAGGTGGCCGCGTCGGACTCGGGCAGCCGGGTGAGTGCCTCGCGGAACCCGCGCCACTTGGGCGTGAGCCGGTTCCAGGCGTCGTTGATCACTTCCTTGAGTCGCTCGCCGGGCAGGTGGTAGGCCTCGGGCGTGAGGCCGTCAAGGTCGCGCCCCTCGGCGATGCGGGCCAGCAGGTCGGCCGGCAGCAAGCCGCCCTCGGTGCGGACGGTCGTGAACGGGTTCGGGCGCCTGGTCTGCATCGGCCGGTCTCGGGGTCAGGTCGGGCGCGTTGGTTCGCTCGTGGCTCAGCTCAGAGCGTCGGCAGGTAGACGTAGATGCCCAGCACGTCGGGCGGCAGGGTGGGCTCGACCCGCTGGCGGACGCCGGTCTGGCGGGCGGCCTGACGGACCCGGCGGTGGGCGGCCAGCAGCTCGGCACCGCGCTGGACGGCCTGCTGTTCCAGGTGCGGGGCGAGGTCCCCGTAGCCGTCGACCACCCGGCGGACGAAGTCGGCGGCCTGCTCGGGCGCGACGTTGGCCTCAGGCTCGACCTCGGGCAGCCCGGCGACCGCCGCGTCGTCGAGCCATTCGGCGTACTGGGGCGAGCCGGCGAAGGCGAGCGTGCGGCAGTCCTCGGCCAGCAGGGCGGTCTCGCTGCCGTCGGTCTTCTGGGTGAGGATGTGGAACCGGAACCGGACCAGCAGGAGAGTCGTGCGACGCTCGACCTGGCTGGTGCGGATCACGCCGCAGCGGCGGGCGACCCCCTTGCCGAGCGGGTCCAGGGCGGTGTCCATGACGTGACTGGCCAGCCCGGCGACCAGCGGGTGGGTGCGGTGGACGTAGAGGGTGCCCTCGGGCGCCGGCAGCTCGAAGCGGGCCCGGACCTCGTCGGACTCGACGTCCAGCAGCTCGCGGAGCGACCGGGGCACCTCACGGAGTTCGAGCCGGACGCCGGGCCCGTCGGGTGCGACGACGGCGCCATGGGCCCGCAGGGCAGCGCCCGTGAACCGGGCCACGTCGACGCCGGAGCCGATCGCCTGGCGGACCTCGGTCAGCTCGCGGGCGACCTCATCGGGCTTGATCGTCGCCTGCGCGAACACGGTGCGGGAGCGCTTCTCACGCTCGGAGGCCGACTCCCACTCCTGGTACAGGTCGTTGCGGGCGACCTCGAAGTCGCCCATCGGCAGCAGCATCTGCTCGGCGGCGGCCCGACCCCGGAGGATCAGGCCCTCCAGGATCGCCTCGAGCACCTGGTTCGTGTTCGCGGGCACCGGGACCGAGACGCCGAGCGCCGACCGGATCGCCTGGTGCCTGCGGAGCAGCACGTCCAAGACGATGCCGTCGATCTGGTTGTCGACGCCGTAGTACGTCAGCACCCGGACGGTCTTCTCGGGCTGGCCGTAGCGGTCGACCCGCCCCTCGCGCTGCTCGTGCCGGGTCGGATTCCAGCTCAGGTCGTAGTGGACGACGGCGTCGAAGTGCTCCTGGAGGTTGATGCCCTCCGAGAGGCAGTCGGTGCAGACGAGCACCCGCTTCGGCGACCGGGCCAGGTCGAGCACTCGCTGTTCGCGGACGGAGGGCACCAGGGAGCCGGTGACGGCCTCGATGGCGACGTGCTTCGGCAGCCTGGTGCGGAGCTCGCGGGCCAGGTACTCGGCGGTGGCGATGAACCGGCAGAAGAGGATCGGCCGGTGGCCCTGCTTGATGAGGCTGTCGACCAGCTTGGCGGCCTTCTTGAGCTTCTCGTCGCCGTCGCCGCAGAGCTCCTCGGCGGAGCGAGCCAGGTCGTTCAGGCGACGACGCAGGCCGGTGTCGGGGCCGTCCTCGCCGCTGGGGTCGGCACCCGGCGTGACGTCGATCCGCTCGGCGGCCTCGTCGTCCTCCAGGTCGAGCACGGTGCGGCGGCCGATCTCGTCGGCGTCCTCGGGCGAGGCGGCGTCGGCCACGGCGGCCCGGCTCCGCAGGGTGGCGGCCGCGGCGGCCGGGCTGGACGCCAGGGCCCGCAGCAGGCCCAGGGCGGCCCACCAGTGCACGCGGCGGCGCATCTTCGGGCCCGACTCGGTCTCGACCACCGAATCCCGGGCGTAGTCGAGCACGCGGCGGAAGACGTCCCTGGCGTCGGCGGAGAGCTGGTACGTCTCCTCCTTCTCCAGGCGCTCGGGGAACGGCGTGTCGGCGTCGAGGAAGTGCCGGATGTCGGCACGACGGCGCTGGACGACGTGCGCGGCCAGCCGGCGGCGGTCGGCCTCGTGCTCCTTGCCGGCGAGGGCCTCGGGCAGCGCGGTGAACGCGGGGTCGAGCAGGCCGAGCAGCGAGCGGAAGGCCAGCTCCTTGCCGCTGTGGGGCGTGGCCGAGACCAGGATCAGGTGCCGGTCCGGATCGGCCGACAGGCCCTTCAGGAGCTCGTGGCGGTAGTGGCGGCCCGAGTGCGCGGCGCCCGAGTCGGCGCAGGTGTGGGCCTCGTCGACGATGACCAGTTCGGGACAGGCGCGGAGGAAGTCCTGGCGGCGGCGGTCGGACTTGATCAGGTCGGTCGAGACCACGACGTGCGGGTTCAGTTCGAAGAGGGACTGGCCCACGGCGCAGTCCCGTTCGAGCCGGGTCACGGTGCCGGGCAGGACCAGGGCGGCGTCGATGTGGAACTTGCTCCGCAGCTCGGCCTGCCACTGCTCGGCCAGGTGCGGCGGGCAGAGCACGGCCAGGCGGCGGACCTCGCCGCGGTCGAGCAGCTCGCGGGCGATCAGCCCGGCCTCGATCGTCTTGCCGATGCCGACGTCGTCGGCGATCAGGAGCCGCACCGGGTCGAGCTTCAGGGCCATGAGCAGGGGCACGAGCTGGTACGGCCGCGGCTCGACCCCGAGCTGGGCGAACGACCGGAACGGCCCGGCGCTGGAGCGGAACCCGAGCTTGATCGCGTCGCGGAGCATCCGGCAGGAGTGGAAGTCGCCGGACTGCCCCGGATCGGGCAAGGCGAAGACGGCCGACTCGATCGGCTCCAGGGGCCGGAGGATGCCGGTGACCTCGTCCTCGGTGCCACCCAGCGGGCGCAGGAGGTACAGCTCCTCGTCGGAGCCCGGCAGGACGACCCACTCCCGGCCCCGGGCCCGGACCAGCGTGCCCACGGCGAAGCTCATGACCGGCTCCCGAAGATGTTGGGGTGCCTGGCCACGATCGCCGCCCAGTCGTCGCGGTGGCCGAAGCGGATGACGGTGAGGCCCAGGTCCTCGAGCCGCTCCTGCTGCGCCGCGTCGCGGACCTGGCGCTCGGGGTAGTCGTGGACCGGGCCGTCGATGTAGATGACGGCGTGGTGGCCGGCGTAGGTGAAGTCGGGACGCGTGCCCGCCTTCGCGATCAGCTCCTGGGCGGTCGTGGGCAGTCGGAGGTCGCGCTCGTCGAGGAACCGGAGCCAGTCGCGTTCGAGCTCGGAGCCGGCCAGGCGGTTCAGGCCTTCGAGATGGCCGTCACGCGTCGTGGCGGCCGGGGCCGAGGTCACGCGGGCGGCGGCCAGGGCGGCCAGGACAGGCCTGGTCGCCTTGCGGTCCAGCAGGGCGTGGTCGGGCTGGTTCGAGTAGCTCATCAGGCAGTCGTAGCAGGCGGCCTCGCAGTCCTCGCGGGCCTCGAGGCCACGGCGGCGGTCCAGCCCGGTGGCGGCGTCGAAGTGGCAGAGCTCCAGGGCCTCGCGCGCCACCCGACCCAGGGCGTCGGGCTCGTCGATCAGGCGCCGCAGCACGCCGGCACCGCCCTCGGCCGACTCGTAGAAGAGGATCTGGCGGCGCTCGTCGCGCGACGGCAGCGGCTCGGCGGCCAGCTCGGAGTCCTCGAGCTGGAACTGCACCTGGATGGCCGATTTCAGGGCGGCCTGGAGCGAGGCCATGACCTGGGGGGACGGGGTCTGGGTGAACTGCAGCAGCAGCGCGTTGCGGCGGTCCTCGACGTAAGGGATCACGCGGGCCGTACGGGGCGTGAGCGGGTCCTGATCCTCCTCGTCTTCGGCGGCCTGCTCGCTGCGAGCCCAGTAGCCACGCTCCAGGTCGAGTACGAATCCGTACTGGTCACGGTTGCGGCGCCGGTTCTCGCCCAGGTTGATCCGCCAGAGCGTGGCGGCCTGCCCGTAGGCGAGCGTCGCCAACGGCTCGCCGTCGAGCTCGACGTGAGCGACCCGGCATGACGGGCGGCCCTCGTACTCGGCGAACCGGACCCCGGTCTGGACCTGGTATCCGAGCCGCCGCCGCTCCTCCTCGTCGGAGTTGATCTTCTCGCGGCGTTTGGTGGAGACATTCTGGAGCCGGAACAGCGGGGCCAGGGCCGCGACCAGGCCGGCGTTGCAGTGCTCGCAGAGATCCAGGCCGGCCCCATCGACGACGGGGTGCAGGTAGCCGCACCGGGGGCAGAGCTTGGCCTGCTCGGTGGCGAACTGGTCGTCTTCGCGCACCGGCAGGATCACGCGGTTGATCTGATACCGCGAGCCCTCGTGGTAGACGATCGAGCGCGGCCCGAACTCGGTGATCGCCAGGAACCGCGGCCGCGACACGAACTCGTCGCGGGTCTGGCGCGCCCGCCGCGCCGGGATATACGCCGAGAGGGGCAACCGCGGGAAGTTGTAGCCGGGCAGGAACCCCTCGCTGGCGAAGTACCGGTACGAGTAGAAGTCGGCCTGGGCAAGGTTGCTGGCCTCGGTGAGCAGCTCGATCTGGGACTCGGCCTCCCGGCGGAGCTGGCGGGCCCGGGTCTTGTCGGCGGCCGAGCGCGAGGCGTCGGCGATGATCCGGTGCTGGGCGTCGCGCTGGACGATCGCGGCGCGGTACAGGCCCCGCCAGCGATCGCAGGCGGAGTCGAACCGCCGGGGAGCCTGGTCGAGGGCCTCGTCGAGCCAGGCGGGCGTGTACCAGTCGCAGGCCTTCAGCTCGGGGCCGAGCGTCGCCAGGACGCCCTCCGCTCGGTCGCGCGCCCGCCGGCGCGGGGCGGCCTGCGCCAGCGAGTCGCGCACCTGTTCGAGCAGCGGGATCTCGGGCAGCCGCGCGAGGTCGAGGAGCTCGCGGAGCGAGGTGCCCAGGCCCTGGCCGGTCTCGGCCAGCCAGATCGCGTGGACGTGCGAGCGGATCAGGTCCTCGTTGACCAGGTCCATGCGGGGCGGGCGGACGGCGCCGGCGACCATCCGCTCGGGCCGCTTGAAGAAGTACTGGTCGTGCGGGCTGCCGGTGGCACAGTACGTGAAGACCAGGGCCGGCTGACCGCTGCGACCGGCCCGCCCGCTGCGCTGGGCGTAGTTGGCCGGGGTCGGCGGCACGTTCCGCAGGTTCACGACGTTCAGCTCGGAGATGTCGACGCCCAGCTCCATCGTGGGCGAGCAGAACATCACCGGCAGGGTGCCGGCGCGGAACTGTTCTTCACGCTGGTTCCGCTGCTCGTAGGGCACCTGGGCGGTGTGCTCGTGGGCGTTCAGGCCTCGGAGCTCGCCGGCGACGTTCCGGTAGAAGTCCACGAAGAACGGGTTGGTGCGGCCGCCCTCCTCGGGGGCCGATGGCATCGAGATTGGGTCGTGGAAAGCCCGGCTCCCCGAGCCGGCAACCCAGAGCAGCGCCGCAGCGGGCAGCTGGTAGCCGGGGACCTCGGTCGCCGACCGCGGCCGGTCGACGGCCTCGACCAGCCCGCCGACCCGCAGGGCCTCCAGGAGCTCGCGGATGATCACCTGGCGGTCCTCGAGGTCCGGGGTGACCCCGAGATGCGGAAAGGTCGTCCGGCGTCCCAGGAACAGGCCGAAACCGCCCCGCGGCGAGAGGTAGACGTTGCTGCGATCGTCCTGGCCCCCCTGGCTGGGGCGAGGGTAGGCGATCGAGGCGTATTCGAGCGTCTCGTTCTCGTCCAGGCCCCAGGGTGGGATCAGCTTCTGGCCGCTGATCAGCTGGATCCGCTCCTGGGCGGTGCGGTCGAGGTAGTCGACCTTGATCGCCAGCGAGCGGCGGAGGAAGTCCAGCAGGGCCCGAGCCACCCGGGACCGGACCGAGGCGTCGGCCCCGGCCAGGGCCGGGTGGAGGCCGGCCCAGACGTCCTCGGCGGCGCAGAGCTCGTCCAGCGACTGGTACTGGATCTCCAGCAGGCCGCACTGCTCGAGGTTTGGTGAGGTGACCCGCCAGCCGCGGCGCAGGTCGCGATAGATCCGGTAGCCCAGCACGTCGCGGAGGGCCCGGTCCGTCTCGGCGGCCGCTGCGAATCGCACGCCGGGCTCGTAGGCGTACTGCTCGATCGGCAGGGCAAGCGCGTCGGCGACCCGCTGGGTCAGGTAGTCGTGGGTCAGGCCCTCGGACCCCGCGCCCTGGACTGCCTTGTACAGCGCCGCCCGGAGCTGGCTGATCTCGACGAAGTCGTTGAAGTGGCCGGCCTGCAGGCTGGCGTCCTGGCGGTTGTCGGTGAACGAGAGCAGCTTCCGGGCCTTCGCCGGCAGCGACGCCTCGCGGCGGAGGCTTCGGATGGCGGTCAGGCCCAGGATCGTCGTGGCAGTGCTGCGGCCCTCCGAGCTCAGGGTCGCGAGCTTGCCGAAGTCGGCGTTGTTGCGCGGCCCGTACGAGACGCCGCAGTGCAGGCAGAAGCGGAACGGGGCCGGCAGGAAGGCGGCGTCCACGCCGGCGTCGGAGTACCGGGCATCGGGGCCGACTCGCACGGGGCGCGGGACGTCGTCGCGACGGGCTGGCCGGATCCGCCGGTCGCCCCGGTGCTCCTCGACCCAGTCGTCGGGGACCCGGTCCCGGGCCGCGACCGGGTCGGACGGCCACGGGTCCAGGGCGTCGACGTGCAGGAACCCCGCCTCGGCCCCGTCCTCCCGCTGCAGGTCGTTCAGGGCCCTGGGCTCATATCGGCGGACACCCGTCTCGGGTTCGAGCCTGGCGCGGACGGCGTAGTACTCCTGGCCACACTCGCGGCAGAAGACCAGCGGCAGCAGGACCCGCCCGCGATCGCCCGGCACGAACTGCTGGCCCTGGAGCGTGACGTGGCGGCCCGCCGGCGGCTCGACGGTGGCATAGACCGTGTCGCCGCGACTGATGAACTGGTGCAGGCGGAAGGCGAAGGCGGGGAAGCCGGTCTCCGGGTTCCGCTCGCAGCGGTATCCGCCCAGGAGTCCCTCGCGGATGACGTCCGCACAGCGATCGGGCGGCTGGCCGGTGGCCTCGGCCAGCTCGGCGGCGGCCCCTCGCGTGCCGGTGATGCTCCGGGGGCGGGCCCGCACCAGCCGGCCGCCGGCCGGCTCGGTCTGGAGCCCGAAGGTCGACTCGATCCAGGACGAGAGCGGGTCGGCGACGAACGCGCCGTATTCGGTCGGGCAGCCGGCGGCCGGGTCCGCAACCCGGCGACTCAGGCGTTCGAGGAACTCGGGGTCCAGCCGGCCCGGCTCGCCGATCTCCGGCGTCGCGCGTCGCAGCGTCTCCCCGATGACCGCCTCGGGCCGGACCCGGGCCCCGAACAGGTCCGAAGCCACCGCGGCGACCTGGGCCCGCTGCTCGTCGAGCGAGCCGCTGCCGGCCAGGGTGGCGGAGGTCCCGACACACTGCAGTGAGTCGGCGTGGAGGGCGTCGCGGACCCGCCGCACGAGCAACGCGACGTCGCTGCCCTGGCGGCCGCGGTACGTGTGCAGCTCATCGAGGACGAGGAACTTCAACCCCCGCGCGGCCTGGACGAGGTTCCGCTCCTGGGGCCGCGTGAGCACCAGCTCGAGCATCACGTAGTTCGTCAGCAGGATGTCGGGCGGGTCGGCGACGATCGCCCGCTTCTGCTCGTCGGACTCCTGGCCGGTGTAGCACGCGAAGGTCACCGGCCCGCGGCCGTCGGGGAAGCCGTTCTGCAGGAACTTCTTGAGCTCGCCGGCCTGGCTGTTGGCCAGAGCGTTCATCGGGTAGACGACGATCGCCTGGATGCCGCGCCCCGGCCCGCGGCGGAGCACATGGTCAACGATCGGCACGATGTACGCGAGGCTCTTGCCCGAGCCAGTACCGGTCGTGAGGACGTAGTTGCCGTCCTGACGGGCGACCCGGATGGCCTCGTCCTGGTGGCGGTGCAGGCGGAGGGGCCGGCCGGGGCTGTCGGCCTCCGGCTTGATCCGGAAGACCCGGCGACAGCCCTCATGCAGCACCCCGGCGTCGACCAGGTCGTCGACCGAGCCGCCCGGTTCGAAGGCGGGGTTGAGCTGGATCAGGGTCTCGGGCCAGAGCAGGCCCGATCCGAGCTCGGCCTCGACCTTCTCCCGGATCGCGGGGTCGCGGATCTGGATGAAGCTGCGGATGTAGTCGCCGTACGACCGCAGCAGGTCGTCTCGCAGCTCGAAGACGTTCATGTCGCCGCGGTCCCGGAGGGCGAATGAGGCGATCGACGGTGGCCGTGACGCAGCCAACCAACCCGCGTGGTCCGAGTTGTCTCGGCTCGCGAAGTGGGTCGATCCGGCGCGCCGGCCGGATCCCGGCGGCCAGCGTCGCGGAAGCAGCATCCAATTGTGCGAGTCCGGCAAGGAACCGCAAGGGTCTGGCGGGTGATCCGGCGGCTCACGACCGGTGCGACCGGATCATCTGGACCTGCGGGACGGCGCGAAGTCGCCGGAATCCCTCGTCGCAATCCAGCACCCGGTGAGCCTCGCCTGGAGTCGGCCGGGCGGGGTCAGACTCTTGTCACGGCGCGCAGAAGGCGGCCGTGGCGCTGGTCGCCAGGCGGTGGCCCGGTGTTGATCGTGACGGCGAGTCGGCAAACCCACTTGAGATCGCCGCGCCGTTGCGCAAGCAAATTTGGCACAGCTGTGCCAACTTACTCAGCGCGCTGCCAGTGGCTGATCCGACTTGCGCGACGTTTCCAGTGGCCGATCAGGTCGGTTGAGGGTCGTGTCGCCCGGCCAGGTCAGCACGCTGGCCAGCTCGCCGAAGCGCAGGAAAAGAGCGGCCTCCGGGCCTAAAGGTGCGGTGGAATCCTGGCATGAGGAGGTGCCCCGGCAGGCTATTCCCCGCCGATGTCGGGCCGGTGAAGTCCTACTCCGACACCCTGGTCATGGAGCTCGAACCCGTGTCCCACGTCGTCACGATCCGCGCCGAGCTGCGCGACCCGACCGCACTGGCCGACGCCTGCACCCGGCTCGGCCTGCCGCAGCCCCAGGCCGGCACCGCCCAGCTCTTCAGCGCCCAGGAGACCGGCCTGCTCGTCCGGTTCCCCGGCTGGCACTACCCGGCCGTCGTCCAGCCCGAGCAGGGCCGCGTGCTCTTCGACACCTACGAGGGCCGCTGGGGCGACCCGGCCTGGCTCGAACGGCTCCAGCAGGCCTACGCCGTCGCGAAGGCGACCCGCGAGGCCCGACGCACCGGCCACCGCGTGGTCGAGCAGCGGCTCGCCGACGGCTCGATCCGCCTGACCCTGCACGCCGGCGCGGGAGGTGCTCGATGAGCCGACCGACGATCACGATCACCGTCGACCCGAAGGGTGGCGTCACCGTCGCGACCCGCGGCTACGCCGGCACCGCGTGCCTGGTCGCCACCCGCGCGCTGGAGCGGGCCCTGGGTCGGGTCCTGGTTGACCAGCCCACGCCCGAGCTGCATCTGCCCGCCAATGCCTCCGACCCGACGCGGCTCCGCACCGACTCCTGAGCCGGCCACCAGCATCCCGCCCCCCTTGCGGCCACCCGTCGCTCCCCAACCCACCCGAAGATCACCACCGATGGAGACGCACGATGACGCTCACCGAGCGCCTGGAGGAACTCGTGCGCGCCGGCTTCCCCGGCGTGTACGTCACCTCGCACGAGCACGACGACG
>CAZUZD010000164.1:0-13323 GCA_964624465.1 uncultured Isosphaeraceae bacterium | reverse complement strand
GCGGTTGGACCAGCTGCGGTCGAAGAAGACGATCTCGCCGCGGTTGGGCAGCTGCCGCATGTAGCGCTGGAAGTACCACTGCCCCCGCTCCTCCTCGGTGGGCTTGGGCAGGGCGACCACCCGCATGGCGCGGGGGTTCAGGTGCTCGGTGAACCGCCGGATCGTGCCCCCCTTGCCGGCGGCGTCGCGGCCCTCGAACAGGATCGCCAGCCGCTTGCCGCTCTCCTGGATGTGGTTCTGCATCCGGACCAGCTCGACCTGGAGCGCCTCCAGGTCGTTCTCGTAGGCGACGGCCGCCTTGAGCTTGCCGACCTCGACGCCCTTGGAGCGCAGGAGCTGGATCAGCTCGCGCGAGGAGTGCAGGTCCGAGAGCTCGTCACGCGTCAGCGCCGGGACCGGGATGTCCGGCTCGGGCTCGCTGGCCAGCACCTCGGCCAGGGCGCTCAGCGTGGAGCGCGGGGACGGGTCGGCGTCGCCGGTGCCGGCGGTCTCGACGTCGTCGAACTCGGGGCCCTGGGCCGACTTCGCGGTGGCACGCTTGCCGCTGGCGGGGGCCGCGCCATCGCGGCCGTTGGGACGATCGGGCACCGGCTTGGTCATGACGAGGCACCTCGGGCTTGGCCTGGCGGGGCCCGAACCGGCCAGGGGGCCGGCGGAGGGAAGGACGGGCCGATCGCTCTGGCCTCCATCGTACGGGATCGCCGACCGCGAGGCGCCAGGGTCGACCCAGATTACCAGGAGGTCTCGATCGGCCGGTCGACCAGGTCGGCGATCTGCCGGGCCAGGTCGAGCAGCTCGGCCCCCTCGACGTTCGTCAGCAGGGCGATCGACAGGCCGCGATCGGGCCGCAGGTACAGCACCGCGCTGGTGCCGGCCTGGTTCCCCTTGTGCCAGACCTCGCGGTCCCGGGCCCGGAACTTCCGGCCGGTGTGCCAGCCCAGGCCGTAGCCGGTCGGTCGGCGACCCTGGAGCCGGCCGCCGCGGAACATGGCCTCGCGGGACTCGGGCCGCACGATCATCGCCTGCTGGACGGCCAGGCCGAAGGCGGCCACATCGCTCGCGGTGCCACAGAGGCCGCCGCCGGGGATCCGGTTGCTGGTGTCGATCGGCACCGCCGGCACGATCGGGCCGTCGACGGTGGTCCGCCGGTACAGCCGGGCCCGGTGCGGGATCGTGGCCGTGGCGTCGTCGACCCCGGTGGCGGTCATGCCCGCCGGCTCGAAGATCTCGTCCCGCAGATAGTCCAGGAACGACCGGCCCGAGGCGGTCTCGACGGCCACCCCCAGCAGGTTGTAGCCGTACGACGAGTAGAGGTAGCGCGTGCCGGGCTCGAACAGCAGCGGGTCGTCGCGGAAGACGTCGATCGTGTCGGCCAGCCGGGTGTAGTGCCGGGTGCTCACCGACTCGTCGCCGCGGTACCAGCGGATGCCCCCCTGGTGCCCCAGCAGGTGCCGGGCGGTCAGGTCCCAGGCCTTGGCCGGGTAGCCGGGCACGGACGACTGGATGGGTGCATCGAGGTCGAGCTGGCCGCGCTCGGCCAGCTGGAGCACGGCCGTGGCGGTGATCGGCTTGCTCAGCGACGCCAGCCGGTACACGGTCTCGGGCCCGGCGGGCACCCGACGCTCCAGGTCCGCCAGGCCGAAGCCCTGCGACCAGCGCACGGTCGGGGTGGCCACGGCCACCGTCAGGCCGGGGATCCGCTGGAGCTGCCGCTCGGCCTCGAGCCGCCCGGAGATCGCCGACACGGCGTCGGCGGTGAGGCCACCCGCACCCGGACGGCGAACCCAGCCCGTGCCGGCCGCCGTGGCCACCAGGGTCAGGAACAGGAGGGTGCGGACGCGAGCGGAGCGGAGCATGGGCCCGGCCTCGCGCGAGGGAGTCGGGGACACGGAGCAGCGGGCGGTGATCGAGCGAACCCGGGACGGGCGAGGGGGGATTCTTTATCATACCCGGCAGGTGGCACGCCGCAAGTCACGCCGTTGCCGGCCACCCGGCCGGAGCCCCCGGGACCCCCTCCTCATGACGACCGACCCGCCCGAGGCCCCGCTGACCCATCTCGACCGGCGCCCCGGCCCCTCCGCGCGGCGGGCCGGGCTGACGGTGGTGCTGGCGGTGGCCATCCTGGCCGTGGCCCGCCACGAGCGCGACCACCCCGGCCAGGGCTTCGGCCTGGCGGCCGGGGCGCTGCTGGCGGCGGCCGCGGTCGTGGTGACGCGGGTGCTCTGGGGCCGCGGGGCGCGCTGAGCCGCGCCGGGGTCGTCGGCGCGGATCCGGTCCGGCCGCCCGTCAGTCGTCGCCGTCGTCGCCGATGGCCTCGACCGGGCACTCGGCCAGCGCGGCCTGGCAGGCGTCGGCCTCGGCCTCGGTCGTCGGCTGGTGCGCGACGTAGCTGTAGCCGCCGTCGTCGTGGCGCGCGAAGTGGGCCGGCGCCAGCTCGCGGCAGAGCTCGCAATCGATGCAGGTGCGGTCGACGTAGAACTGTCCGACGACGTTCTCGGCGACCTTCTCATCACGTTCGGCCATGGGAGCATTCTACCGGGCGCGCCGGCGGGGTCGAGCCGGGCCGGGGGCATTGCCAGAAAACGCCGCCGACCGGGGCGCCCGCCAGGGGCGCACCGGTCGGCGTGGAAAGCATCGTAGTCCCGGCCGGTCCGGAGACCGGCGGGGCGGGCTCAGACGGTCTTGGCGTCGATCCAGGTCATCAGCGAGCGGAGCCGCTTGCCGACCTCCTCGACCGGGTGCTGACGCTCCAGGCGCTTGATGGCCTTGAAGGTCGGCTGACCGGCGCGGTTCTCCAGGATCCACTCCTTGGCGAACTGGCCGCTCTGGATCTCCTTGAGGATCTTGCGCATCTCGGTGCGGGTCTGCTCGGTGATGATCCGGGGGCCGCGGGTGTAGTCGCCGAACTCGGCCGTGTTCGAGATGCTGTAGCGCATGTAGTTCAGGCCGCCCTGGTAGAGCAGGTCGACGATGAGCTTCAGCTCGTGCATGCACTCGAAGTAGGCGCTCTCGGGCTGGTAGCCGGCCTCGATCAGCGTCTCGAAGCCCATCTTTACCAGGGCCGCGACGCCGCCGCAGAGCACGACCTGCTCGCCGAACAGGTCCGTTTCCGTCTCCTCGGCGAAGGTCGTCTGGAGCACGCCGCCGCGGGTGCCGCCGATGCCCTTGGCGTAGGCCAGGGCCAGCTTCTTGCCGTTCTCGGAGCAGCCGTCGCCGAAGGCGATCAGGCACGGCACGCCGCCGCCCTTGACGTACTCGCTGCGGACCAGGTGGCCGGGGCCCTTGGGGGCGACCAGGGCGCTGTCGACGCCGGCCGGCGGGGTCACCTGGCCGAAGTGGACGTTGAAGCCGTGCGAGCAGAGCAGCAGGTCGCCGGGCTTGAGGTTCGGCTTGATGTCGCGCTCGTAGATGTCGCCCTGGACCTCGTCGGGCAGCAGCAGGTTGACCAGGTCGCCGGCCTTGGCGGCCTCGGCGGCGGAGACCGGCTTGAAGCCGTCGCGGACGGCCGCCTCGTAGTTGGCCGAGCCGGGGCGCTGGCCGACGACGACGTTCAGGCCGGTGTCGCGGAGGTTCTGGGCCTGGGCGTGCCCCTGGCTGCCGTAGCCGATGATGGCGATCGTCTTGCCCTTGAGCAGCCCCAGGTCGGCATCCTGGTCGTAGAACATCGTGGCCGGCATCAGTCGCGGTCCTCGCAGCACAGTGCGGTCGGGGAGGGTCGAACGGGGTCCATTGGGCGGAGGCGGAAGCGGAAGCGAATCCAGGCGGGTGATCGATCGGCACCCGGGGCCGGTGGCCGGGCGGGGCTCAGTCGATGAGCGTGACCTCGAGGATGCCCGGCAGGGTGCTCAGCTGCTCGCGGGCCCGCGCCAGCAGGGGCTGGCCGCCGCGGAACTGGTAGGTGATGCGCTTCACCGGCACCACCTCCTGCTCGAGGATCTCCAGGCCCACGAGCAGGCACTCGAAGCCACAGCGGCTGAGCCCGTAGACCAGCTGGCCGTAGATGGCGGCCCGCACGGGCTGCCGGTCCTCGTAGAGCACGGTGATGCGGCGGTATTGCATCGGCAGGGGCCCCCGGGGCCAGGGGGAAACGTGGCGGGCCGACGCGGGCCGCGGGGCCGAGCCCCGCGCCACCCGGACCGGCCGGTTGATCGGATCGGGTGGGCTCAGAGGCTCGAGTGGCCCACGACCTCGGCGGCCGGGGCCGCGTCGGACTCCGACCCGTCGGCCACGGGCTCCGACCGGCTGCTGCGGACCAGGGCGATCCGGCCGGTGCGGGCCAGCTCGCGGATCCCGTAGGGCCGCATCAGCTCGATGAACGCCTCGATCTTCTCCTCGCGGCCCGCGATCTCGATGACGACCTGCTCGGGGCCGACGTCGACGATCCGACCGCGGAAGTCATGGACCAGGCCGCGGATCTCGCCCCGGCGCTCGGCCGGGGCGTCGACCTTCAGCAGCATCAGGTCGCGCTCGATGTACGCCTGCCGCGAGATGTCGATCACCCGCACCACGGTGACGATCTTCTCGAGCTGCTTGCGGATCTGCTCGAGCACCCGGTCGTCGCCGCGGACCACGAAGGTGATCCGCGACAGGTGCGGGTCCTCGGTCTCGCCGACGGCGAGGCTGTCGATGTTGAACCCGCGCGAGGCGAGCATGCCCGAAACCTGGGCCAGCACGCCCGGCTGGTTCTGCACCAGCGCCGAGAGAACATGACGCATACGAGCACCGCCCCGTCCGGAGGCGGCCCCTTGGCCGTTGGCACTCATCGACGATCCGACCCCTGAGGGAGACAGGCCGATCGGCCCCCCGCCGGGCCAGTGAACCCGGTCGCGGGGCGCGGTTGGCAAGCCCCTACCATACGCCAGACGCCCCGGCCCTCGCAAGCCGTCAGGCGGACCCGGCGCCTCACTGCCCCGGTCGCGGGCCGCCGGGGAAGCCACCGCCCGGCCCGCCGGGACCGAACGGGCCGCCGCCAGGGCCGGGCGCCCCGAACGGGTTGCCAGGGCCCGTGCCCGGCGCGGGCTCGGCCGGCCGGTCGTGGATCAGGGCCGGGCGGCCGACCATCAGCCGCCGGTACGCGTCGCCGGGGACCACGTAGTACCAGCCGGCGAACCGGTCGTTGAGCTCCTGGGCCCGCCGGCGGCCAGCCGCGAGCTTCGCCTCGTAGGCCGTCCGCGCCTGCGCGACCCGCCCCGCCTCGGCGGCGCGCTCGGCCGGGGTGGTGGCGAAGACCTCCGCCGGCAGCTCGGCGGCGAAGACGCCGGTGGCCGTCGCCGGGCCCGCCGGCGCCGGGATCACGTCGGGCCGGAACTGCGCGTCGACGAACAGGTACCGCCCCTCGACCGCACCCGCCGGCCGTGCCGGCTCGGGGGTCCCTTCGCCGTCGGCGGCCGGGGCGGTCGCCTCGGCGCCGGTGCCGGCGCTCAGGGCCTCGCCCCTGGCGAAGGTGACGCTGCCGAACTGGAGCACGTACACGATCCCGTCGTCGAGTGTGACGTACAGGTCGCCGCCCTCGGAGACGATCCGGCCGCGGTCCTGGTAGAAGCCGCTGGCGGCCAGCGAGCTGACGGCCTGCATGCCCTCGCCGGCCGTCAGGGTCGCCTGGTCGGCCTTGCCCTGGAGCACCGCCGCCAGCGCCGGCGGCTTGGGCCGCACGCCCACGATCTCGAGGTTGCCGAGCACGCCGGTCAGGTCGGCCACCGCCGCGGGGTTCAGCTCCTGCCCCTCGGGGATCGGCGGCCCGCTCAGGGTCCAGGTCGTCGCCGGCGGGGCCTTGGTCAGGCTCACCGGCTCGCCGGGGGTGAGGGTGCGGCGCCTGGGGTCGTACGCCTGCGGGTTGATCGACACCTGGCGGATCTGCGTCGGCGCCAGGCCGAGCAGGTTCGTCTCGATCCACTTCGAGAACCGCGTCGAGAGGTCGAGCCGGTCCAGGGCCACGCCATACACCCGGTTGCGGCCCGGCTCGCGCACGAACCGCTGACCAGGGGCGCCCGGCACTGGCTTGCCGACGATCAGGTCGGCCAGCACCTTGGCCGTGGCGTCGCGCAGGGTGATCCGCGTGCCCAGGCCGTCGACCGCGATGACCTTCGGGTCGAGCGGGTCCTGCACGCCCATCGCCTCGTGGTCCTCGGGCCGATCCGAGCGGATCGTGTCCTTGATCAGGCCGATCACGCCCGCGGCGGTGTTCGCCAGGTTGTCCTTGGCGTCGGCCGGGTAGTCGCTGTGCGAGGGGATCACCCAGCGGCCGTCCTTGAGCGCGATCTTGAACGTCGCCACCGAGCTGGTCGCCGGGTCGTAGCCCACGACCTCCAGCGCCGCGGCCTGCTCGGGCACGCTGAACTCGGGGAAGAAGGTGCGGCCCTGGTCGTCGAAGCCCGGCGCGGTGTCGGTGCCCGGGCGGCTGGCCAGCACGGCGGTCGCCACCAGCGCGGCGGCGACGCCCGCGAAGATCCCGGTTCGCTTCAGCTCGTGTTGCATCGCGATGAACCCCCCTCGGGGCGGGTGTGTGGTCGGGTCGTCGGTCGCGTTCGTGTCTGCCATCGGGCGGGGCTGGCGGAGCGAACTGCGCCGGCCGCCGCCCGCGATCGAGTCCGGATCAGGCCAGGCGGTCGGGGTTGGCGCCGAGGTTCTCGCGGCGGTTGCGGAGGAAGAAGACAGCGCCGCCGAGGAGCAGGGCGGGCAGGGGGGTGAGCACGGCGGCCTGGGCACCGATGCGGTGCTGGATGGCGCGGGTGGCCTCCTCCTGCCGGTCCTTGCTCTCGCGGATCGCCTGGCCCTTGCGGTCCTGAATTTCCTGTTCGGCCAGGGCCAGCCGGCGCTGCTCGACCTGCTCGCGGTAGCGGACCATCGACTCCTTGGTGCGCTGGTCCAGCTCCTTGCTGTTGCGGATCTGGTCAACGGCCTCACGGAGCCGGGTGCGGGCCGCCTCGAGCTGCGCCGTGGCGGTCTCCTCGGCCTTGCGCTGCTCGGCCTGCGCCTGCTCGACGAACTTCGTCGACTCGGCCTCGAGCGCCGTCAGGGTCCGGTGCCGGGGCCGCTTCTTGCGGAGCTCGATGAACGTCTCGTCGCCGGCCAGCGCGTCGACGCAGTTCAGGACGAACGGCACGTTGTCGAACTCGAAGTCGTCGTACGCCTCGGTGAGCTTGCGCCTCAGCTCGAAGATCGGGTCGGAGATCAGGTCCAGGTCGGCGATCGCGATCACCCTCAGCTCGGCGTCGGCCGCCGGCCGCGCGGGCTCGGGCTCGCCGGGGGGGCCGGGCACCACGGCCGGCTTGCCGCCGATGCGGGCGGCGACCGTGAACGGCCGGCCGGCCGGGAAGTGCGGCCGGTTGGGCCGCAGCCGCGACATGCCGAACGGCGCCAGCTCGATGATCTCGTCGAACCGCAGCGTGCCGCCCTGCTCGCTGGTCATCAGCAGGGGCGTCCAGCGCGGTCCGTCCACCCCGGCGCGGTCGCGGATCAGGCCGGGGAACAGCAGGAACACCTCCTGGAGCCGCGCCGTCGTCGGGTCGTCGGCGAACGGCGCCCGGGCGCCGTTGCCCTGGCCGATGATGACGTACTCCATCGGCATCTCGAACTGCTGGTGCGGGTTGTACGCGTTCCAGACGATCTCGGTGTCGGGCCACTCCAGGCCGATGGCCCGGAACAGCGGGTCGAGCGACCCCGGCGGCGGCGGCGGCATCGCCCCGGCCGGCATCCGCAGGATCTGGGGCGCGATGGCCAGGTTCGTCATCGGCGCCGGGTCGAGCAGCAGCAGCGTCGGGCCGCCCTTGCGGACGTACTCCACCAGGTGCTCGACCTGCGGTGGCGTGAGCGTCGACGGCTGCGCCACGACCAGGGCCTCGAGCACCTGGACGGTCGTGCCCACCTTCGCCGTCGGTTTCGTGCCTCCGGTCAGGCCGCTCGAATCGGCCACCAGCTCGGGCACGTCGCGGCCCGCCAGCCGGCCCCCGAAGGACACCCGCACCGGCGACTTCGGCAGCGGCCCGCCGCCGGCGGTGATCACCTGGCCGCCGATCGACTTCAGCGCCGCCAGGGCGTCGGAGACCGCCACGGGCGTGGCGTCGAAGGGGATCGGCGGGGTCGTCTCGTCGCCGAACCTGAGGGTGAAGGTGCCGCCGGTCGGCTCGCCCGCCAGGGAGATCGACTGCTCCTCCTCGAACGGGATCGGCGAGGCGGGGGAGACGGCCTGCACGTCGTACTGCTTCTTGAGCTCGGTGACGATCGCCCACTCGGGCTCCTGGCCCTGAGCGCGGAAGTCGGTGCCGCCGAGCAGGCGGGCGTCGGTCTCGAGCACGCCGACCCGGCGCCTGCGAGAGCCGCCCGCCACCCGGATCGAGCGGGCCAGCTCGTACTCGACGGGCAGGCCGCGGTCGAAGAACGGGATGACGACCTGCTCCAGGCCGCTGGTGAAGGCGACCCCCAGGGTGATCTCCTCGACGGTCTGCTGCCCGTCGCGGGTGGTGGGCACGCGGCGCCCGGCGATGCCGAACCGCTTCTCGGCCTCGCGAGCCTCGGCCGAGTAGCGCCGGGTCTCGACGACGCTCAGGCGGATCCGATCGCCGCCGAGGGCCTGGAGCTCCTTGAGGGTGTTGAGCAGATTCGCCTTGGTCTGGACGAACTCGCGAGGCACCTCGGGGCTCACGAACGCCTGGATGTAGACGGGCCGGTCGGCGGGGATCTCCCGCACCAGCCGCGCGGTGATCGGGGAGAGGGTGTGCAGCCGCTCCTCGGTGGCGTCGACCCTGGCGTCGCCCCAGCGGCCGACGAGGGTCACCAGGCTGATCAGGCCCACGACCACGGCGGCGACCCGGACCACCGCGTGCCCCCAGCGGCCGGCGCTGGTGGCCCCGCCGGCCCAGTGCCGCCGGCCGAGCAGGACCATGTTCAGGTAGAGCATGGCGCCGGCCATCGCCAGGAAGTAGAGCACGCCGGTCAGGCGGATCACCCCCGAGCCGAAGTCGCGGAACTGCGCCGGGATCGACATCCGCTCGATCAGCCCACCCACGGCCTTGGGCACGCTCTGGTCGAGCCCGCGCCAGGGCAGGCCGGGGTAGAGCAGCAGGCCGGCGCCGATCAGGAGCGGCCCGGCGAGCAGCGCCGCCAGCAGGCCGCCGCGGCGCCAGCTCGACCGCACCCGGGCCTCGGGCGAGCCGCCCGCCGTGGCGCGGCTGACGAGTCTCAGGCCCCCGACCACCAGGGCGAGTCCCGCCAGGCAGAGCACCAGCGCCAGGGCGTCGACGATCGCCGCCCGCGACAGGCTGCCGGCGAACACCGGCAGGGCGCACGCCAGGCCGCCCAGGATGTACGCCACCGTGACGTTGCCCGAGAGCATCGACGCCACCATGCCGACGGCGATCATCATCAGGGCCATCAGCCAGTAGCCCAGGAACGTGGCCAGGAACACGCCCTGGTCGGGCCGCCCCAGGCCGCCGATGCCCAGCTCGGGCAGGCTCCAGCGCCCGATCGGGAACGGGCCGAGCTTCACGCCGGCGAACATGACCGCGCAGCCCAGCGCCAGGAACGCCAGGGCCACCGTCGTGATCCCCACCGCCGCCAGGAACTTGCCGAGCACCACCTCGACGTCGCGCGCCGGCAGGGTGAGCAGCAGCTCATCGGTCCCCTGCTTGCGCTCCTCGGCCCACATGCTCATGGTCACGGCGGGCACGAAGATCAGCAGGATGAACGGCATCCAGCGGTTCAGGGGCTCCAGGTTCGCCAGGTTGTCGGCGAAGAAGGCCGGCTGCCAGAACTGGGCGCACGAGCAGACGACCAGGAACAGCGTCACGAAGACGTAGCCGGCCGGGTTGGTGAAGAATCCGAAGAAGTCGCGGCCCAGGACCGCGGCCACGACGTGCGGTCGGAACGGCAGCCCGGCCCGCCCCGCGTTCCGGGGCCCGGGGGCGGCCGTCGTCGGCTGGGTTTGCACGGTCGTCACGGGGGCGTCCTCTCTCCGATGCGATGCGGTGCGAATCTCGATGATGGGGATGGTCTGGCGAGCTGCGCCGGGGATGCGGCACCCGGGTCGACGCGATGACCGCGACCAGGGTCCCCGCACGGCGGCCTCGCGGCGGATTCCGGTGGCGGCCCGCCGGGGTGCGTCCGGGGCCGGCGGCTCAGGCCCGCGCCGGCGGTCGGGTGAGGCGGTGGAACTGCTCCTCCAGCGGCCGGCCGTCGGCGGCCAGGGCGGCCGGGGAGCCGTCGAAGACCAGCCGGCCCTCGTGGATGAACAGCACACGGTCCGCGACCGGCTCGACCTCCTGGAGGATGTGGGTCGAGACCAGCACGGTCTTCGACCGCCCCAGCTCGCGGATCAGGCCCCGCACGCCCCGGATCTGGTTCGGGTCCAGGCCGCTGGTCGGCTCGTCGAGGATCAGCACCTCGGGGTCGTGCAGCAGTGCCTGGGCCATCGAGACCCGCTGCCGGTAGCCCTTCGAGAGCTTGCCGATCGGCTTGTTCGCCACCGTGCCCAGCTCGCACTGGCCCACGACCGTCTCCAGCCGTTGCCGGAGCCGGGCTGAGCCCAGGCCCCGCGCCTTGCCGAAGAATCGCAGGAGCGCCAGCGGGGTCATCTCGGGATACAGCGGCCCGTTCTCGGGCAGGTAGCCCAGGTGTTCGGCCGCCGCGATCCGATCGGTCTGCACGTCCAGGCCCGCGATCCGGGCCACCCCGCCGGTCGGCGCCAGGAACCCGGTCAGGAGTCGCATGGTCGTCGACTTGCCGGCGCCGTTGGGCCCAAGGAAGGCGACCACCTGGCCCTTCGGGATGGCGAACGACACGTCGCGCACGGCCAGGAACGGCCCGTACTGCTTGGTCAGGCCCTCGGCCTCGATCATCGCGTTCATGGTCGGATGTGGGATCCTCACGTTCGCGTCGATCACACGCTCAGCTTCGGGGGCGATCCCGATCCGTGGGCACCGGCGCTCGATCCCGGCCCAACCCCCGGCACTCCCGCCGGTCTGGTCCTACCGCGATCCCGCGCTCGGCGGCCATCGCCTCACGATCGCCCCGACCGCGGCGATTATGAACCGCCTGCCCCCCGAATTCAACGTCCCCCGAACCCCGACTCCCCCCGCCGTGTCCCCATTCCCGGCCACCCGACCCGCAGATCCCGACCCGCAACGACGGCTCCGCCCACTACCCCCTTCACCCCGCCCCGATCGTCTGCTATAGTCTCCTCCGTCCTGGCCAATCGCTGCACCCGTAGCTCAACTGGATAGAGCATCGGTCTACGGAACCGAAGGTTAGTGGTTCGAATCCACTCGGGTGTACTGACTTACGGCAAGATCAACAAACTCTTGCCCACACACTGCCCACAGGACCGCCGGGCGACCCCGATTTAGGGCGGGTCGTGGCATCCTGGGCCCGACTGCCCGAATCCGCCCGCCAGGCGATCCTCGGGCTGATCGAAATTCCCCACGGCGAGGGTGCCGACGGGGGTGATCGATGAGCGGCCCGCTACGCGGTCGGCTGGAGCGGCTGGAGCACGCCCTGGGGGCCCGGACCCGGTCCTGGGGCGTCGGCCCGCACACCGTCCCGCCCGACGGCCAGCCCTGGCCCGACCTGGACCCGCCCCCGGGCGGCTGGGTGAACCCGCAGACCGGCCGGCCCCTGCACGTCATCCCCGCCGACGACCCCCGTCACGTCGATTCCCCTGTCGCCGGGGACGATGCAGGCGTATATTGAGTGGCGTTCTGAACACGTCGACCGGCGCAGGGGGCCGATCCGATGGGGGGCATGGGGGGATCGTCTGACCGGATGGCGACCCGCGACGTGCGGCTGGCCGTCCGCGCCCTGGGCGAGCACTGGGAGATCCCGCCCGAGGCCCGGCGGGCGATGCTGGACCGGCTGGCCGGGGTCGTCGCGGACCCCGAGGCCCGGCCCCGCGCGTTCATCGCGGCGGCCCGGCTGCTGGCCGGCCTCTCGCGGGCGAACCTGACGGCCGTGGACACCACGATCCGGGCCGAGGCCCACGAAGACCTCTGCGGCCGGCTGGAGGCGCTGGAGGCCCGGCTGGGCGCCGAGGGCGGGGGGCGTCCATGACGGCCCTCTCGGGGCGGCTGCGGCGGCTGGAGGATCGCAGCCGGCTGTCGGACCGCCGCTCGGTCTGGGGGCGCGGCCCGCACCACCCCGGTGACTGGCGGGAGCGGCTGCTGGCCAGCGTCGTGGACGATCGCCAGCGTGCAGTCCTCGCTGCCGCTCCGCCGTGGGTCGTGATCCGCCACTTGTTGAACGTCGAGCCCGAGCCGACCACCGACTGACGCTGGAGTCTGCCCCGATGGCACTGCACGGCCGATTGACGGCGCTGGAGCGTCGCACCCGAGGACGGGGCGGCCGGACGATCGTGGTGGCGGCGCAGTGCGGCCGGCCCGGCGAGCCCGGCTCGATCCTGCGGACCGCCGCCGGCCTGCGGCTGATCGTCCCCGCCGCCTTCAACGAGGACGCCCTGGCCGGCCTCACCGATCCCCAGCGTGAGCAGATCACCGAGTTCGACACGGTCGTGCGCATCCGCCGCACGGCCCGCCCGATCGTGGAGACGTAACCCGACCGAGGCACGACCTGGGTGGCGGCACCGATTGCAAGCGGTGACGTCCTACGCGGGGGGTGGGTGCGGGGTCCTCTGCCCCTGTGCTCGCCCCCCGGCCCGGGTCCCAGCAGAGGGATCACCGATGGCCGACTGGCCCGAGACGCCCTGCGTGCAGTGCGGCACGCGGATGTGGCTGTACGCCCGGGAATGCCCGGGGTGCAAGGTCGAGATCTGGGACCACTTCTACAAGGTCACGTCGCCGGAAGGCCAGACCTGGAACATGCCGATCAAGGGGCTGTGGCACCACGCGGCCCCTGGCGGGATGGAGACGCTGACCTACTTGAATGAAGCGACGAACCAGCACGAGCCCGTCTTTGATGGACGGCCGATCGAGCATGGTCGCCATGTCCTCGTGCATTACAGCCGACAGCACGAGATCGAGGTGCAGGACTTCCCAACGCCGCCGGTTCTTGGGCTGCCGCCTGCGGCCCCGGTAGCGGAACCTCAAGCCAAACGCCGTCCACGTAGGCCGAAGAGCAAAGACGCTGCAATCGCGGTCTTGAGGGCTTGGACAAGGCTCGCCCAATGGGGGAATACGGATAAGAAATTGGCTGAAGAGCTTGGCGTGACGGCAAGAACAATCATAAATTACAAGAACAAGTATAAGGATTTCGCCAGCGCGTTGCACGGATACCGGCAGCACAGCGTCTACGATGAACCGCCCGATTGGGGGCTGCTGGAAAAATGGAGACTTCTCGCTGAACCCGCCTGGAGGCTCGTCGCCTCAAGGGGCTCTTGAC
>CAZUZD010000163.1:0-13327 GCA_964624465.1 uncultured Isosphaeraceae bacterium | reverse complement strand
TTCGACGGCATTGTGCCATCTCTCAGGGCGCGCCCACCATTCGTGGGGAAGGTCAGCCCGGGTCCCGCGTGCGGGGCCCGGATCCGGCGGCCTCCGAATCGTCGACGTGGCCACGCGGACGCTCAGGCCACGCCACACGGCCATGCAGTCCGAGGCCGGCGATCGGGCTCCGAGGGCGGAACCCGGTCATCTCACTGGCCACGCCACCCACCCGCAGCGGCGCCACCGGCCGTGGGGTGCCGGGGGGCGGGGCCTGACAAGTGCTGCGGGCGCCACAGGCGGCAAGGTCGGGGCGAGGAGGGCCGGGGTGGGTCAAGGTGGCGGGCTCCGATCAGTCGATAGAAGGGAGTGCCGGGGTCTGTGCCCCGCCCGCGACGGTCCCGGTTCCGGGGCCCTGGGCGCGGGCGAGCGGGTCCGCCGACTGCCCCGGCACCGCCGAGCCCCCAGCCGCGCCGGTCAGCCCCACGTCCCGGTGGGACCGAGAGGACGCCCCTTCATGTCGCGCCCCGATGCCACAACTGCCCGCCCGTCCCGATCGCGCCCGGGCGCCCCGCGGTGGCGGCCGTGGGCCCCGGCCTTGCTCCTGCTCGCGATCGCCGGCGCCCTCGGTGCCGGGCCCGACGACGGGGCCGACCTCGAGCCCGTCGCGCCGCTCGACGGCCTGATCGCGCGGGCCCAGTCGGCGCAGGCGTGGGCCGTGGCCTGGTATCGCACGACCCCGCCGGCCGGCCGGATCGCCTGGGGGGGCCTGGCCGCCTGCGCGGCGCTCGGGCTGATCACGGCGCTGGACCGCTCGATCCGCCTGCGCCGCTCGCGGGTGATCCCGGCCGCGTTCCGCGATCGCTTCCGCGACCGGCTCGTCGACGGCGGCCTCGACTGGGCCAAGGGGCTCGACTACTGCGAGCTGAACCCGAGTCCGGCCGCCCGCGTCGCCCTGGCCGCCCTGCGGCGCACCGGCCGCCCGACGGCCGACCTCGATCGCGCCGTGAGCCTGGCCCGCCAGGTCGAGGTCGACCAGCTCCGCCGCTACCTGGGCACGCTCCGCCGCGTGGCCGCGATGGCGCCGCTGGTCGGGTTGCTCGGGTCGCTGCTGCTCGTCACCCGGGCCCTGGCCCTGCTGCCAGCCGGGGCGGCCTGGGGCCCGGTCGTCGCCGCGGCGCTCACCCCTTTGACGGCCGGCGTGGCGCTGGCGATCGTGGCCCTGCTCCTGTTCGACGGCCTGACCGGCCGGGTCGAGACGCTCGGCAACGAGCTGGACCGCATCGGCACCGAGCTGGTCGACGCCATCGCCGCCGCCACCCCCGTGCCCCGTCCCCAGGCGCCCGCCCCGCCGGCCCCGGCCCCTCGCGCCGCGGTGTCGGCCCCGTACCGACCCGACCCGGCCCCCCGCGACCGCGATCGCGAGCGTGGCCCCCACACGCCACACACCGGCCACCACGCCCCCCAGCGTGGCCGCGGCCAGCAGCCGCAAGCGCCCCAGTCGCGCCGGGACCGCGACCGTCGCCGCGATCACGACGACGGCTACGACTTCTGACCCCTGGACCCGGCCCCCCGCCCTGGCGTTCGAGATTCATGGCTGTGAGAATCGAGACAAGCTGGCCAGGTTTGCGAATCTGGGGCCTTTCTGGCCGATCCGGGGCGTGCGGTTTCCGGCGCGGGATCTCTGGGCGGGATTGGACGAATTCCTTACCATGAGCGTGGTTGGGACGTCCGCCGGTCGGGGTGAGCCATGGGCGCCCCGCCGGGCGCCGGGCCATGAGGGCCCGCAGGACGGTCGGGCCGGGGGCGCGACCCCCGGCGACGCAGGATGCTCGGCAGGAGGGGGAATCGATGACCGGATTGAACCTGGAATCGTTCCTCAGGCTCCTGCGGGCCGACATCGGGTTCGGCATCAGCCTGGCGCTGGCCGGCCTGCTGATGGGCCTGGTCGGCTGGACGAGCTGGGGTCGCCGGCGAGCCCTGCGCAAGTGCCTGGTGCTCTCCATCGCCGCGCACGCGGGCCTGGTCGTCTATGGCGGTGACCAGGCGGCACGGCTGATCCTGGACAGCGGCCCCGGCGCCGCCGAGGTGCCGAAGCCGGAGCGGACCAACGCGATCCGCCTGGTGCGCGACGAGCCGCTGGCGTCGCCGAGCCTCTCCGAGCCGCGCGGGCTGGTCTCGGGCCGGGGCCGGGGTCGGCTGGCCGACTGGGACCGCCCGGGTCGCACGGCCGCCAGCGCGCCCGACCTGATCGTGGCCCGCCGCGAGGTGCAGGCGCCGGCGCCCGCCCCCGGCGACCGGCCCAAGCCCTCGGCCGACCTGCAGGAGGCTCCCGCCGTGCCGCTGCCGGGCCGCGAGGCGGCTCCCCGCAGCCAGCCGGTCGACGAGGAGGTCGAGCCCCCCTCGCCCCTGCTCGCCGAGGGCCTCGACGACGCTCCTGCCGTCCAGCGGACCGAGATCGTCTCCGCCGACGCCCGGCTCAATCTCCCCGAGCTGGGCGAGCGCCGGGGGATCGTGGGGGCCTCGGACGTGATCGCCCGCGACGCCGGGGCGGCCCCGAAGCTGCCGGAGATGCGCGACCCGCTCGAACGGGTGGCCCCACCGACCCTGCCGCGCGAGCGGTCGGCCGACCCGCCGCTGCTGGCCAGCGTCGAGCCGGCGCCCCGGGCGCTGGAGCTGGCCGATGGGCCGGCCCCTCAGCCCGGCCGCGCGGTCGTCGAGCGCGGCCCCGATCTGGCCCTGCCGGACCTCGACCCGAAGCTCGTCGAGCCCGCCGGCCGGGTGGCCCCCGGTCCCGAGCCGCTGAGCGTCGCCCGCGCCGCCGAGCCGCCGCCGCTGGTGGTCGCCGCCGCGCCGGCCGAGCCGAACCTGCCCACGATGGCGGCCGTCGATCGCGACCTGCGGCTGCCCGAGATCCCCGAGGTCTACCGCTCGCGGCTGGCCCCCGACCGCGCCGAGAAGGCCGTGGCGGCGGGTGCCTCGTCAGCCAGCGAGCAGGCCGTCGAGCGGGCCCTGGCCTGGCTGGCGAAGCATCAGGACGCCGACGGCCGCTGGAACGCCGGCACCCGCAAGCAGGGCGATGGCCGCACGCCGGCCCGCGGCGAGACGAACTTCACCGCGCACTGCCCGGCGGGCGACCGCTGCGAGGGCGAGTGCTTCTACCAGGAGGCCGACACCGCCACGACCGGCCTGGCCCTGCTCGCCTACCTGGGCGCCGGGCACACCCAGAAGGCCGGCCCTTACGCGACGACGGTGACCAACGGCCTGAACTTCCTGCTCCGCTCGCAGCAGGCCGACGGCGACCTGCGGGGCGAGAGCCGCAACGTCGGCATGTACTGCCACGCCATCGCCACCCTGGCGCTCTGCGAGGCGTACGCGCTGACGGCCGAGCCCAAGCTGCGGCCGGCCGTCGAGCGGGCCGTGAGCTTCCTGGTCCGGGCCCGCACCACCGACGGCATGGCCTGGCGCTACGCCCCGAACGACCCCTACGGCGGCGACACCAGCCTGCTCGGCTGGGCGATCCTGGTGCTGAAGTCGGCTCGCGAGATCGGGCTCGACGTGCCGGCCGACGTCCGCAACGGCGCCCTGAAGTGGCTCGACCGCGTGGCCGAGGGCGACGCCCGCGGCCTGGCGCTGTATCGGCCCGGCGAGGGGTATCCGGTCACGCCCACCATGACCGCCGAGGCGTGGGTCTGCCGCCAGTTCCTCGGCGTGGGCGGCCCCGGCCCCGCCAGCGAGGAGGCCGCCGGCTACCTGCTCGCCCACGGCCCCGACCGCGACCCGTTCAACCTGTATTACTGGTATTACGGCACGCTGGCCCTGTACCAGCACGGCGGCGAGGCCTGGAACCGCTGGAACGACCGGGTCCGCGACCAGCTCGTGAGGCGCCAGGTGCGCACCGGCCACGCCGACGGCTCGTGGGATCCGGCCGAGTGCCGCGACCAGTACGACCGCCGCGGCGGCCGGATCTACACCACCGCGGTGGCCGCCCTGACTCTTGAGGTCTACTACCGCTACCTGCGGCTCTACGACACCCCGGCCGGCCCATCGCCGGCTGCCCAGCCGCCGCAGATGGCCCCCGGCCAGCGGGAGTCGGCCCCCGATGGCGGCGTGCGCCGCACCCGGCTGGAGGGGCCGCCGCCGGCCCGTCCCACCCGCCCGGCCCCCGCGCCGTTCCGGGCTCGTGACGAGGTCTCCGACCGCTGAGCGTCCCCGCCGTGGCCGCCGCGCGACGGTTCCGGTGGTGGCCCCTGACCGGCGGTTCCTCAGCCCGTTACAATCGTCGGGGTCTGGCCGTCCGGGCCGGCGCTGACGACTCCGGGGCGGACTGAGGGCTGCACGCGATGCCGCTGTGGGCACAGGTGCCGGGAACCGACCCGAACGCGATCCCGGCCCTGGCGCTGCAGCGCTGGTTCGCCGGCGTGACCCTCTGCTCGCCCGAGAGCGCCCCCAGCCGGTTCGGCCTGCTGGCCTGGCTGACGGCGCTGGGCGTGCTGCTGGTGCTGGCGATCGTGGTGCAGGGGCCGAAGCGGGCGCTCGGGCAACTCGTCGACGTGCCCGGTCACCTGCGGGTGGCCGCCTCGGCGGCGCGGCGGGTGCGGCGGGCCACCTGGCTGGTGGCGATCCTGCTGGGCGCGGCGGTCGTCGCCTGGACCGGCTGGCAGGCGCTCGGGCACGCGCGGGCCGAGAACCTCGACAGCCTCGCGATCCTCCGCAAGAACAAGACGACCGTCGAGCTGGGCCTGGAGCAGGGGGCCCTGGCGGCGCTGACCCCCCTGCGCGACCTGACCGGCCTGGGCGACTGGCTGCTGCTGCTGCTGGCCGCCGGCCTGCTCGTCTTCAAGCTCTCGGCCGACCGCTGGGGCGGCGCCCCCCGGTCGTGGCGGAGCACGCCCCTGGGCACGCCGGTCGCCGGTTCCGAGCCGCCCCCCTGGACGACCGCCGCCTGGGGCGCGGCCTGGCTCTACCTGCTGTACCGGCTGGTCGGCTACCTGATGCCACCAGCCGACGAGCCGCCGGGCGGGTGCCTGGTCCTCGAGGCCGTCGCCGTGCCGCTGGTCATGCTGGCCGCCGACGGCCTGCTCTTCGGCTGGGTGCTCCAGGAGCTGCGGCGGGCCTGGGACGCCCCGCCCGACGGCGCCGAGTCGATCGACCTGGTCGGGTCGGTGAGCCTCTGGCCCCGGGCCATGCTCGCGTGCCTGCTGACGATCCCGGCCCGTTACGTCGCGACCGCCGCCTTCCTGGCCTGGCCGTACCTCAAGCCGATGGCGGGCCTGCAAATCCAGGCGCTGGAGTACACCCTGCTGCGGGGCCGCGGGCTGATCGTGCTGCAGGCCGGCGCCCTGGTGCTGCTGCCGCTGGCCGGCGTCGCCGCCTGGCCGCGGCTGGGATTGCTCTCGGGCACCCTGCGGCTGCTGCGAGCCGAGGGCGCGCGGCTGGTGGCGGTCATCGGCGGCGCGGGCCTGGCCATCGGGGCCACGACCGCCCTGGCCACGATCGCGGTGCTCGCCCTGCCGCCCCAGCCCTGGGTGCTCGCCGCCTCCGACAGCTACGCGCATTATGCGAGCCTGCCGCTGGGCCTGGTGCTGCTGGCCACCCTGATCGAGCTGGCCGAGCCCCTGGCCCATGCGCCAGCGCCGACCGCCGCCGCCGACCGCGCGGCGGCCGAACTGGACGCCCTCGCCGCCGGGATCGACGCCGACGTGGCCTGAGCCCCCGCCTCAGGCCGCCTCGAAGAGCGTGGCGACCCCCTGGCCCTGGCCCACGCAGAGCGTTGCCAGGCCGTAGCGGGCCCCCTGCGCCCGCATGCGGTGCAGCAGGGTGGTCACGATCCGGGCCCCGCTGGCCCCCAGCGGGTGCCCCAGCGCCAGGGCTCCGCCCCGGGCGTTGACCCGGTCCTCCGGCAGGCCGAGTTGCTTCAGGACGGCGAGCACCTGCACGGCGAACGCCTCGTTGAGCTCGATGCACTCGACCTGGCCGAGCGAGACGCCCGCGCGGGCGAGCACCTTGTGCACGGCCGGCACCGGGCCCAGGCCCATGACCTCGGGCTCGACCCCGGCCACGGCGGTCGCCACCACGCGGGCCATCGGGGTCAGCCCCAGCTCGGCGGCCGTGTCCTCGCTCATGAGCAGCAGCGCGGCGGCGCCGACGCTCAGCGGCGAGCTGTTGCCGGCCGTGACCGAGCCGCCGGCCGGGTCGAACGCCGGGGGCAGGGCGGCCAGGGCCTCGGGGCTGGTGTCGCGGCGGATGCTCTGGTCGTCGGCCAGGAGCCGGCGGTGGCCGTCGCGGTCGCGGCCCAGGGTGGGCACGATCTCGGCGTCGAACTCGCCGGTGTCGGCGGCCCGCGCCGCCAGGTGGTGGCTTCGGGCGGCGAACGCGTCCTGCGCGGCGCGGTCGATCCGGAAGGAGCGGGCCAGGAACTCGGCGGTCAGGCCCATGTGCATGATCGCCTCGCTGTGCCGCCGGAACAGCGCGGGGTTGGGGGCATATCCCTCGGTCATCGGCAGGTGGTCCATGTGCTCGACGCCGCCGGCGATCTGCACGTCCTCGGCGCCGGCGGCGATGCTCAGGGCGCAGTCGTTGAGCGCCTGCAGGCCCGAGGCGCAGTTGCGGTTGACCGTCACGCCGGCCGTCTCCGGGGGCAATCCGGCCAGCAGCGCGGCGATTCGCGCGATGTCGTAGCCCTGCTCGCCGTGCTGCATCACGCAGCCCCAGCGCACGTCCTCGATCAGCGCCGGCGCGATCCCCGTGCGCGCCACCAGCGCCCGGATCAGGTCGGCCGACAGGTCGTCGGCCCGCACGTCGCGGTAGTAGCCCGTCTCGGCCGACGCCCGCGCGATCGGGGTCCGCACGGCATCGATGATCACGGCCCGTCGCATGGCAGTGCCTCCACGACTCGAACCGAAGGGAATCGACGATGACCCGACCTCGGGACCCTCAGCCCACCGGCGCGACGGCCTGCGGGCGGGGATGGAACGTGCCGCCGGTGCGGGCCAGCTCCACCAGCAGGGCCGGCGGCTCGAACCGGGGTCCGAGCGGCCGCAGCGGCTCCAGCCGCCGGAGGACCTCGGCGGCGCCCAGGGTGTCGGCCCAGCGCAGGGGGCCGCCGCGGAACGGGGGGAAGCCGATGCCCAGGATCAGGCCCACGTCGGCGTCGGCCGGCCCGCGCACCAGCCCCGCCTCCAGCACCCGGATCGTCTCCAGCAGCAAGGGGAGGAACAGCCGGTCCTGGAGCGCCTGCGGGTCGGTGGGCGCCGTGGCGGCGGTCTGGAGGTGCCGCGCCCGGAACGGCTCGAACGCCGGGTCGGGCTCCGACTTGCTGCCGCCGCCGGGGAACCGCCGGAACCCGGCGCCCGACTTGCGCCCGAGCCGGCCGGCGGCGACCAGCTCGGCCAGCAGCGGCACGACCAGGGCCCGATCGGGCCAGGCGTCGATCAGGATCCGGCCGGCGAAGAGCATCGTGTCCAGGCCGATCAGGTCCTGCAGCGCCACCGGGCCCATCGGCATGCCGAAGGCCGTCGCCGCCCGGTCGAGGTCGTCCATCGAGACGCCCGCGCCGAGCAGGATCAGGGCCTCGTTGAGGTAGAAGAACAGCACGCGGTTGACCAGGAACCCCGGGCCGTCGCGCACGACGATGGGCGTCTTGCGGAGCCGACGCGCCAGGGCGACGACTGTCGCCACCGCCTCGTCGCCGGTCTGCTCGCCGCGGATCACCTCGACGAGCTCCATGCGGTCGACCGGCTGGAAGAAGTGCATGCCGACGAATCGCTCCGGCTCGGGCGCCGCGGCGGCCAGGCGGGTGATCGGGATCGAGGACGTGTTGCTGGCCAGGATCGTGCCGGGCCGGATCACGCCGGCCAGCCGGCGGTAGGACTGTGCCTTGAGAGCCTCGTCCTCGGTGACCGCCTCGATGACCACGTCGCAGTCGGCGAAGATCTGGGGGGTGGTGGAGGTGCTCAGCAGGCCGAGCAGCTGCGTCAGGTCGCGCGGGGTGGCGCGGCCGATCGCGATGCGGCGGGTGACGACTTCCTCGGCGCGGTTCAGGCCGGCGGCCAGCCGTGCGTCGTCGACGTCGACCATGGCGGTGGGCAGCCCCGAGCGGGCATGCGCCGCGGCGATGCCGGCGCCCATCAGCCCGGCCCCCAGCACGCCCACGCGCCCCACCGGCCGGGGCGTCACGGCCGGGTCCTCGACACCGGGGTCGCGCCCCAGCCGCTGGCGCTCGAAGAACAGGCCGATGAGGTGGGCGGCGATCGGCGAGCCGAACAGCTCCAGCGCCGCGGCCCGCTCGACGGCCAGGCCCTCGTCGAGCGTGCCGTGGATGCCGTCGCGGATCGTCGCCAGGGCGAGACGGGGGGCGGGGTACGGCCCCTTGGTCCGGGCGGCGACGACCCCTTCGGCCACGCCGAACAGGAAGGCGGCGGCGGTGCGGCCCAGCGCGATCGGGCCCCGGCGCGCCTCGCGGAGCCCGCGCCACGAGCCGTCGACCTGCAAGGCCTCGACCCGGCGGACCCCCTCGTCGAGCAGCCGGTCGACGGGCACGGCGTCGAAGGCCAGGCCCAGCTCGACGGCGCGGCGGGCGCGGACCGGCTCGCCGCCGGTGATCAGCTCGACGGCGGCGCTGACGCCCACCAGCCTGGGCAGCCGCTGGGTGCCGCCCCAGGCCGGCAGCAGGCCGAGCTGCACCTCGGGCAGGCCGAGCTGGGTACCCGGTGCGTCGGAGACGATCCGGTCGTCGCAGGCCAGCACCAGCTCGGTGCCGCCGCCCAGGCAGGCGCCGTCGATCAGGGCGACGGTCGGGAACGGTAACCGGCTCAGGCCCTCGAAGACCGCGCGGCCCAGGTCGATCGCCCGGCCGATCGCCTCGGGCCCGGCGGCGCCGACGGCGGCGATCTCGTTCAGGTCGGCGCCGGCGATCGCCTGGCCCGGCTTGCCGCTGGTCAGCAGCAGCCCGTGGAGGTCGGGCCGGGCCGTCAGGGCGGTGACGATCGCCCCGAGCTCGGTCAGGACCGCGGCGCCCAGGGTGTTGACCTTGTGGCCGGGCCGGTCGAAGGTGAGCACGGCGATCCGGTCGGCGCGCTCCTCCAGGCGGAAGGCGGCGTTCATGACGGGCGAACTCCTCGGCCACGCAGGGGGGGAGACCTGGGGGACGGCGAGCGTCAGTCCGCGTCGGGGTGGCGTTCGCAGTAGGCGTTCCAGAGGGCGTCGAGCGCCTCGGCGGCGCCGGCGCGGATGGTCAGGTCGGCGAGGTCGGAGACCTGCGTCGGCTCGGGGTTGATCTCCACGGCGAAGGCGCCGCCGGCGCGGGCCTGCGCGATCGCGTCGCGGATGTACGGGAACTGGCCGCTGGTGCCGACGCTCAGCACCACGTGGAAGCCCCGCGCCAGCTCGCCGCGGAGCCGTTGCAGCTCCTCCGGCGGCAGGGCCTCGCCGAAGAGGACCACGTCGGGCCGGATCACGGCGTCGCAGTCGGGGCAACGGGGCGGCAGGTCGTCGCGGTCGTAGTCCCGGAGCGTGGCGGCCGCCGCCCAGTCGCAGTTGCGCCGGGTGCAGACCAGCCGGTTCAGCTCGCCGTGGATCGGGATGACCTGCTCGGCGCCGGCGGCGCGATGGAAGCCGTCGACGTTCTGGGTCAGGGTCCAGACCCCGGCGAAGTGTCGCTCCATGGCCGCGATCACGGCGTGCCCCCGGTTGAAGGTGGCGGCCTGAGACTCCCGCACGGCGTCGACCAGGTACGACCAGATGACCCGGGGCTGGACCTTGAGCATCCGGTCCGAGAGCACGTCGGTGATCGGCCAGCCGTAGCGGGTCGGATCGCCCGACTCGTACAGGCCGCCCAGCCCCCGATAGGTGGGCAGGCCCGAATCGGCCGACATGCCGGCGCCCGTGATGAACAGCAGCCGGTGCGCCGGCTGCAAGCGGCGGGCCAGCCGGTCCAGGGCGTCAGCATCGTCGGCGCTCAGCGGCATGGAGGGGCTCGGTCGGGCAACGCGGGATCGCAGGGAAGTTCCGGGAATTCGCGTCAGTGGTGGCGGCCCGGTCCGGCCCCCGGGTCGGGGTACGGCATCAGGATCGGGTCGGGCTCGATCGATTCGAGGCCGGGGAAGCCCTCGGCGGCGACCCGGCGGCCGAGGCGGGTCACGCGGGCGAAGTCGGCGTCGGAGGGCCGCCGGCCGGTCAGGCGTCGGTTCAGGTCGCCCCCCAGCACGTCGGCCGCCGCGCGGACCCGCTCGTCGGGCTGGCCGGCCGCCCACAGGCTGGTCGTCAGCATCACGACGAGGTCCTGGACCCGCTGGGACAGCTCGCTGATCCGGCACTGGCGGTCGGCCAGGCCGAGCTGGTGCCGGACCATCGTACCGCTGAGTTCCGCCCGGGTCGCCGTCAGTCCGGCCGCGGCGAAGGCGGCGTGGGCCCGCAGCTCGCCCGGCAGGTCGGCCGGCCAGCGCGGTCGGCCGCGCCCGGCCAGGGCCTGGCCGGCCCGCCAGCCGGCGTAGGACGCGAGCGCCCGCCGCAACCTCCAGACCTGCCTCGGGTCGGCCAGGTTCGGCCGCGCGATCCCGGCGTCGGCCAGGGCCCGGCCGATCGGCTCGAAGTACCGCTGGCCGTGCTCCTTGAGCAGCGACTTCAGGAACGCCATGCCGAGCATCTCCCCCTCCCCCTCGTAGATGCAGGGGGCCAGGTACTCGTGCACCTCCTCGCCGAAGCGGTGCCCGCGCAGGAACGACCGGCCGCCGTGGGTCTTCATGAACAGCTCGACGGCCGCCTCCTTCTGGGCCTCGCTGCCGAAGACCTTGGCCACGATGCACTCCAGCTCGCCCCGGTACCCCCGGTCCAGCAGGTCGGCGCACCAGGCGACCAGGGCGTCGCAGCCGGTGATCAGCGCCGCCAGCCGGCCGATCCGCCGCTCGACCAGCTCCCGACTCACGATCGCCGCCCCGTAGGTGCGGCGGAACCTCGCCCAGGGCAGCAAATTCGCCAGCAGCACCCGCATCGTGCCGGCCGCCGCGGCGCACAGCGCCACCCGGCCCAGGTTCAGGCCATGATAGGCGATCGTCAGGCCGTCCCCCTGCCGGGGCACCAGCCGGTTCTCGGCCGGCACGGCGAAGTCGCGGAAGACCAGGCCATTGTTCTCGGCGTGCCGCAGCGCAAACAGGCCGTACCGACGCACCTGGAACGCCTCCGTCTCCTCGGCGGGTAGCTCGGCGATCAGCACGGCGGGCTGGCCCTCGATCTTGCAGACCAGGCCGATGGTCCGGCCCGGGGCGGCGTTGGTGATGAACAGCTTCTCGCCTGTGAGCTTATACGCCCCACCTTCGCGCCGTGCCGTTGTCCGCAGTGCCGTCAGGTCCGATCCCGCCCCCGGCTCCGTCAGGGCGAAGGCGCTCAGCCGCTCGCCGCGCGCCAGCGGCGGCAGCAGCCGCCGCTTCTGCTCCGGCGTCCCGAAGGTCCGCAGGGGGTCCACGGCACCGATGCAGCCGTGCACGGACGCCAGCCCCGCGACGGTCGGATCGACGGTCGCCATCCGGGTCAGAAACGGGGCAAACCGGGCGAACGGGGCGCCCTGGCCGCCGTACTCCGGGTCGACCAGCAGGCCCCAGTAGCCGGCGCCGGCCAGGTCGGTCAGGACGGCGCCGGACACCTTGCCACGGTCGTCGAACAGGGTGCCAGCCGCGCGGTGGGCCCGGACGACGGCCAGCGACCGGTCCAGGACGGCCTCGGCCCTCGGGGCGGCGGCCGGGGGGCCGGGGACGAAGAGCTCGACGGGCAGATCCCGGTCCCAGACGGCGCGATGGATCGGGCTCCGGGCCGTCTGGTGCTCGGGGGCAAAGAGGGCCTCGACCTGCTCGTCGGCGCGGTCGAGGGTGCCGGTGGTGCGGGTCTCCTCGACGCCCTTGCCCGAGAGGCTCAGGGCCCGCTCCAGGAAGGTCGGCTCGGGCGTGCCGTCGCCGGCCGGACGCGGATCGAGCTTGCGGTTCATGGCGGTCGTCCTCCGCGGTCGCCGGGCTGGCGGGCCGTCGCTGCGACGGCCCGCCCGGCCCTCGCCCCGGAGCCTGGGAGGCATCAATGCAACGTGTTTCGTGATTGCATGTGATCTGTTGGCTTGTCGGAATTCTACGGCGTCCGCCCCGGGAGGAAAGCTCAGCCCGGGGCGTCCCGGTCGGGGCCGGGCTGGGCCAGCAGCCAGTCCTCCAGGATGATGTGCTCCAGGAACGGGGCCCGCAGCAGGCTGGTGCGGGCCGGCAACAGCGGGGTCAGCCAGGCCTGGCGGTTCAGGCCGGCGACGACGGCGTGGGTCAGCCCGGTGCCGAGCTGCCGCCGCACGTTCTGACCCAGCCGGGTGAGCGTGGCCGGGATCAGGTGGGGCGCCGGGCCCACGTGCACGACGGTCTCGACGCCGGCGGCCAGGGTGGCGTCCAGCGCGTCCCAGAGCCGCTGGGGGGCGTCGGTCCAGCGGATCAGGGTGGCCCTGGCGTTGTGGTCGTCGTAGCTGGCCCGGCCGGTGACGCACGAGACGATCGTCGGCACCGGCGTCGTCCGGCCGCCGCCGATGCGGTAGACCGCCTGCGCCGTGCGGTTCGGGATGTGCGCGTGCCAGACCAGCGGCGAGTGCAGCGGCGGCCAGTGGTGCTCCTTCCGCCGCAGCAGCGCCGAATGGGGCAGGAACTCGGTCATCCGTCGCTCGAACCGATCGAGCGTGTCCCCCTCGCCCAGGATCAGGGCCGTGTTGGGCGCCAGGAACGCCGAGGGCCCGATCAGGCCGTGGCCCTCGCTGCGGACCGCCTCGCAGAGCCGCTCGACGTCCGCCACCGGCAGCGCGGGGCCCCGGGTGAAGACGACGCCCATGCGGGTGCCGGCCGCCAGCGCCGCG
Source organism: uncultured Isosphaeraceae bacterium (assembly GCA_964624465.1). GTDB lineage: Bacteria > Planctomycetota > Planctomycetia > Isosphaerales > Isosphaeraceae > CAZUZD01. The sequence goes on along the minus strand of CAZUZD010000163.1, from coordinate 480 downwards.
CAGTCGTCGGCCAGGGCCAGGGGCACGGGCAGGATCTCGTCGAGCCGGAACACGCCGCTGGCCACCAGCGCCGAGAGCTCGCCGATCGAGTACCCCAGGCTCAGCCGGGCCAACCGGGTGGGCACGGCGAACACCTCGTCGAGGATGCGGAGCTGGGCCAGCTCGGCGGCCACGATCAGCGCGACATCCAGGCCGAACGCGTCGGGTCCGCCGGGCGCCCCGGCCGCGACGTAGGCGATCAGCTCGGCCGGCCGATCGGTGGCCTGACCGTACAGGTCCGAGGCCTCCTCGAGGGCCGACCGCACGAACGGCCCGTAGACCGGGTGCGCCAGCAGCTCGCCGGTGCGCCCGAGGTTGTGCTGGTCGTAGCCCCGGAACGCCAGCGCCGTGGTGCCGATGCGGGCCCGCAGCCGCTCGACCGGGTTGCGGGCCGCCGTCGTCGCCGCTGCGGGCGTGACGCCGACGGGCGGGCCGGCGCCC
>CAZUZD010000162.1:0-13512 GCA_964624465.1 uncultured Isosphaeraceae bacterium | reverse complement strand
CCAGCTGCTGCTCCAGTCGGGGGCGATCACCCAGCGCGAGTTCCGCGAGCAGCTGCTCGACGACATGGAGCTGGAGCGCGAGCGCGGGATCACGATCAAGGCCCGCGCCGTGGCGATCAACTACACGCTCGACGGCCAGACCTACGAGCTGAACCTGATCGACACGCCCGGCCACGTCGACTTCCACTACGAGGTCTCCCGCAGCCTGGCGGCCTGCGAGGGCGCGATCCTGCTGGTCGACTCGACCCAGGGCGTGCAGGCCCAGACGGTCGCCAACGCCTACCTGGCGATCAACGCAGACCTGACGATCGTGCCGGCCCTGAACAAGATCGACATGCAGGCCTCGCGGCCCGAGGAGATCAAGGACGAGATCGAGCACACGCTCGGCCTCGACCGCGACGAGATCCTGGCCGTCAGCGGCAAGACCGGCATCGGCGTGCCCGAGTTGTTCCGGGCCCTGATCGAGCGGATCCCGCCGCCGGCCGGCAAGGTCGACGGAGCGCTGCGGGCCCTGATCTTCGACTCAAAGTTCGACGACTACCAGGGCGTGGTCGTCTACGTGCGCGTCATCGACGGCACGATCCGGGTCGGGCAGGACATCCGGCTGATGGCCGGCGGCACCAAGTACCAGGTCATCGGCCTGGGCCGGTTCCGGCCGCACGAGGTCGCCTGCGACGAGCTGGGCGTCGGCCAGGTCGGCTACGTCCACGCCAACATCAAGCAGCTCTCCGACGTCCGCATCGGCGACACGGTCACCGACGCCCAGAAGCCGGCCGCCGAGCCCTTGCCCGGCTACCAGGAGCCCAAGCAGGTCGTGTACTGCGGCCTGTTCCCGGCCACCCACAACCAGTTCGACGACCTCCGCACCGCCCTGCAGAAGCTCTCGCTCAACGACGCCAGCTTCACCTACGAGCCCGAGACCTCCGAGGCCCTGGGGTTCGGGTTCCGCTGCGGCTTCCTGGGCATGCTGCACATGGAGATCATCCAGCAGCGGCTGGAGCGCGAGAGCAACCTCTCGCTGGTGCAGACGGCGCCCAACGTGACCTACGAGATCGTCACCCGCAAGGGGGAGACGTACCACGTCGCCAACCCGACGAAGATCCCCGACCCGGGCGAGATCGAGGAGTTCCGCGAGCCGGTCGCCAAGGTCAACTTCATCCTGCCGAGCGAAAACATCGGCACCGTGATGCAGATGTGCGAGGACCGTCGCGGCACGTACCTCAAGACCGAGTACATCACCCCGACCCGCGTGATCCTCTCGTACGAGATCCCGCTGGCCGAGATGATCTACGACCTCTACGACAAGCTCAAGAGCATGACCCGCGGCTACGGCACGATGGACTACGAGGTCATCGGCTACCGGGCCAACGACCTGGTGCGGCTCGATATCCTGGTGGCCGCCGAGAAGGTCGATGCGCTGGCCGTGGTCGTGCACCGCGACCACGCCTACCGCCGGGGCGCCAAGCTGGTCAAGAAGCTCAAGGGCGAGATCGACCGCCACCAGTTCGAGATCGCCATCCAGGCGGCGATCGGGGCGAAGGTCATCGCCCGCGAGACGATCGCGGCGCTGCGGAAGAACGTCACGGCCAAGTGCTATGGCGGCGACATCACCCGCAAGCGGAAGCTGCTGGAGAAACAAAAGGAAGGCAAGAAGCGAATGAAGCAGGTGGGGAACGTGGAGATCTCGCAGGAGGCGTTCCTCTCCGTGCTCGACAGCAGCGAGGAGTGACGGTCGCGCCGGGCCAGGGCCGGGCGCCCCGCTGCGTTCCGGAGCGAGACCCCCGGCCATGAGCGACGCCCCGGCCCCCCTCGACCACCCTCCCGATCTGCCGCCCGACCGCGCCCCGGCCACCCGGCCCGACGACGGCTGGCTCCGTGCCCCCATCGAGCTGCTGGTCGTGCTGGGCATCGGCATCCTGTGTGCACGGGTCTTCCTGGCCGAGGCGTACATCGTGCCCACCGGGTCGATGGCGCCGACGTTGCTCGGCTTCCACCGCGACCTGGCCTGCCCGGGCTGCGGCTTCCGGTTCCCGCTGGGCCTCAACGAGGAGGGCCGCGCCGGCCGCGCCGCCTGCCCGAACTGCGGCCGCTCCGACCTGGCCGAGGCCGACTCGGCCGAGGGGGCCGGCGACCGCCTGCTGGTGCACAAGTTTGCCTTCGCCCTCCGCCCCCCCCGGCGCTGGGAGGTCGCGGTGTTCCTCAGCCCCGAGGAGCCCGGCCAGGCGTTCGTGAAGCGGGTGGCGGGCCTGCCCGGCGAGTCGGTCGAGATCCGCGACGGCGACCTGTTCATCGACGGCCGGCCGGCGCGCAAGAGCCTGGCCGAGCAGCGGGCCCTGCGGCAGATCGTCTACGACCAGGAGTTCCCCCCCGCCGACGCCGACCGCTACCCGCGCTTCGTCGTCCGCCGCGCCGACGACGGCCGGGCCCTGCCCAGCGGCTGGCAGGCCGACGGCCGCGGCTTCGCCCGCCAGCCCCGGCCCGACGACGCCCCGGACGGCCCGATCGACTGGCTCGAGTACCGCCACTACCTGCCCGACCGCCAGACGACGGGCCCGGTGCACGACTTCGTCGCCTACAACGGCGTCGACGACGGCGGCCTGAACCGCGTCGAGGACCTGATGCTCGTGGCCGACGTGGCTCTCGGGCCCGACTGCCCGGCGCTGGTCCTCCGCCTGGGCCACCGCGGCGACCGGTTCGTGGTGACCGTGCCCGTCGACGGTCGGACGGCTCCGGCCGTGCTCCGGAATGACGAGGCGGTCACGGCCCGGGGGGCCCGGCCCGACCGGGTGGCCCCGGCGTTCCGCGACGGCCGGGCGGCCCGGCTGGAAGCGTCGGTCTTCGACCGCAGCCTGCTGGTCGCCCTCGATGGCGAGCCGCTGTTCGACCCGATCGAGCTGGACGACAACGCGGCCGGGCCGGGCGGGCCCGCGCCGCGGCTGGCCCTGGGCGTGGCGGCCGGCTCGGCGCGGGTCGACGGGCTCCAGGTTTATCGCGATGTCTACTACACGGCCAGCCTCGGCAGCGCCCTGCGGCGGCCGTTCGGGGTCGACGCGCCGTACCGGCTGGGCCCGGGCGAGTACTTCGTGCTGGGCGACAACAGCGCCGTCTCGAACGACTCGCGGTTCTGGGCCGGCAGCCCGGTGGTGCGGGCGGATCGGTTCCTGGGCAAGCCGTTCCTGGTGCACCTGCCGAGCCGCGCCATGCCGTTGACGCTGCTGGGGCGGCTCATCTCCTGGGTTCCCGACCCGCGCGAGATCCGTTACATTCGTTGAGATCTGCCGGTCCGACCAAGGGGGTTCCGCGCCATGTCCCGGGCGTCCGAGAAGACCAAGTCCACCACCCCCGCGTCCGCTCGCGGCACCGACGAGGGCCGGCCGCGCGAGTCGCACCGCGAGTTCGTCGAGCAGATCGTCATCGCCTTCATCCTGGCGTTCCTGGTGCGCGGGTTCGAGGCCGAGGCGTTCGTGATCCCGACCGGGTCGATGGCGCCGACCCTGATGGGCATGCACAAGGATGTGGCCTGCAAGCACTGCGGGTTCGCCTTCAGCGTGAACGCCTCGGAGGAGTTCGAGCCCCGACCGGCCGGCCTGCCGCCGTCGCGCGGGGTGCAGATCGGCTACTGCGGCAACTGCCGCGGCCCGGTCGAGCTCTTCGACGACCCGAGCTTCAACGGCGACCGCATCCTGGTCATGAAGTCGCTCTACGGCCTGCCGTTCCTGCCCAGGACGGCCCCGGAGCGCTGGAACGTCGTCGTCTTCCACTACCCGGAAGACCCCGAGACCAACTACATCAAGCGCCTGGTCGGCCTGCCCGACGAGGACCTGAACATCTTCTACGGCGACATCCTGACCCGCCGGCCCCGCGACTCCGAGGGCGAGCCGTTCCGGCTGCAACTGCGGCCGTTGCCGCATCAGCTCGCCATGGAGATGAACGTCTGGGACGACCGGAACCGACCCCGGATCCTGTCGGATCGGCCCGAGTGGCGGCGGTGGCAGTCGGCGCAGCCGGGGGCCTGGGACGAGGCGGCGACCGGCCGCTACGAGACGAAGGCGGGGTCGGACTGGTCCGAGCTGCGGTACCGGCACCTGGTGCCCGACCACGCGCAGTGGCAGGCCCTCCGCAACGGCGACCCGCTCCGCAAGGGCCCGGCGGCGTCGCTGGTGACCGACTACTACGCCTACAACTCGGGCTCCGACAGCGTGCTGACGATCCACGACTCGCTGGCCCCCCACTGGGTGGGCGACCTGAGCATCGCGGCGCGAGTCGAGTCGAAGTCCGACGCTGGCCGGGTCCGCCTGGAGCTGATCGAGGGGGGCGTGCCGAACCGCTGCGAGATCGATCTGGCCACCGGCCAGGCCACCCTCTCGCACGCCGGCCAGGTGCTCGGCCAGCCGGTGGCCACCGCCTGCAAGGGGCGTGGGACGCACGACCTGAAGCTGGCCAACGTCGACGGCCGGCTCACGCTCTGGGTCGACGGCGGCACGCCGTTCGGCGACGGGGTGGTGTACGAGGATGGCAGCGGCTACGCCGAGGGGGACCACCCGGTGCCCACCGAGGCCGACCTGGCGCCGGTGGCCGTGGCCGTTCAGGGGGCCGAAGTCGCCGTGAGCGACCTTGTCCTGAAGCGCGACATTTACTATACCCTCCGGCCGGGGGACTGGGATTACGAGGGCCGGGGCCTGCCCCGGAACACGACCCTGTCCGACCCGACCGACTTCCCGAAGCTCGCGGGCATCCCGCCGGCGACCTTCTCGATCGCCCCGGGCCGTTACATGATGCTGGGCGACAACAGCCCTCGCAGCAAGGACGGCCGCGGCTGGGACCTCCGCGACCGCGCCTGGGACCCCGACGGCCGGCAGTACTGGGAGGTTCCCGAGAACCTGCTCATCGGCAAGGCCTTCTTCGTCTACTGGCCCCACGGCGTGCCGATGTGGCCCAACATCGCCGTCGGCCGCAACCTCCGCCTCCCGTTCCGGCCCAACGTCGAACGGATGAAGTGGATCCGCTGAGCTGAGCTGAACCGAGCCGCGCCCCGGCGCCCCGCACGCAACGCACCGAACGAACGCGCAGCCCACGTCACGGAGGACGAGGCGATGGCCCTGCTGGAAGTCTGCGGTCTGAAGAAGAGCTATGGCCGCCGCCAGGTGGTGCAGGGCGTCGAGTTCGAGGTCGATCAGGGCGAGGTCGTCGGCCTGCTCGGGCCCAACGGCGCCGGCAAGACGACCAGCTTCCGCATGACCATCGGCCTGGTCGACGCCGACGGTGGCAGCGTGCGCTTCAACGGCCAGGACGTCACCCGGCTGCCGATGTACCAGCGCGCCCGCGCCGGCATGGGCTACCTGGCGCAGGACTCCAGCGTCTTCCGCATGCTCAGCGTCGAGGACAACCTCAAGGCGATCCTCCAGACCCGCCCCGGCCTGGGCCGCAAGGAGCGCAACCGCCGCCTGGAGGAGCTGCTCGGCCAGTTCGGCCTCACGCACATCCGCCGCACCAAGGCCAACCGGGTCTCGGGCGGTGAGCGGCGCCGGCTCGAGATCGCCCGCAGCCTGATCACCGAGCCCAAGCTCATCATGCTCGACGAGCCGTTCGCCGGCATCGACCCCAAGACGGTCGCCGAGATCCAGGACCAGATCCGCGACCTGGCCGTCAAGCACGGCCTGGCGATCCTCCTGACCGACCACCAGTTCCGCGAGACGCTGGAGGTCACCGACCGCTGCTACCTGATCCGCGAGGGCCGGGTCTTCGCCAGCGGTGATCGCACCGAGATCCTCAGCAACCCCGACGTCCGCCGCTACTACATCGGCGAGCGGTTCGACGTCGGCAACCTGCTGGAGCGCTCCAACGCGCGCCACGCCGCCGATGGCGGCACCATCGCCCCGGCCGCGCCGCTGCCGGCGCCCGCTCCGGCCCCGGCGCCCGCCCCCGAGCCGCCGATCGAGGCCAGCCGGTTCCACGCCGGCCACGGGATGGAGCGGCCGCACCACCCGGGCGCGCACGAGGCCGAGCCGACCGTGCCGCTGGTCGTCGACCCGCCCGGCCGCTCCGACGAGCTGCCGCCGCCCAACGGCCCCATGACGCGGCGGTTCTGACCCCGGCCCGCACCGCCGGGACCCCTCGGTTGACGGCCGGCCGGGTTCCGGGTCAACTCGGAGCACCGCGGGGCCGGTTCGGTCCCCGGGTCGCACCGACCCCGAGCGCGTCTTTGCCATGAAGCTCATCATCGCGATCATCCAGCCCACGAAGCTGGAGGCGGTCAAGGAGGCCCTCTCGCAGGTCGAGGTCTACCGCCTGACCGTCATGGACGTGCAGGGCTTCGGCCGCCAGAAGGGGTACACCGAGGTCTACCGCGGCCACGAGTTCACGGTGAACCTCCTGCGCAAGATCGAGCTGCAGATCGCGGTCAACGAGGACTTCGTCGAGCCGACCGTCAACGCCATCATCCAGGCCGCCCGCACCGGGCCCGAGGGGAAGATCGGCGACGGCAAGATCTTCATCCTGCCGCTCGACGACTGCATCCGCATCCGCACCGGCGAGCGCGGGCCCGAGGCGATCTGAGCCGCGGCCCGACCGATCGAGGCCGGCCACTGCGTTTGACCCGCGCGCCGGGGCGGCGGTATCCTGGGCGACTTCCCGGCCGGACCCGATCGGTCCCCACCCTCTCGCCTCAGCCCAGGTTCGCCATGATTCGCGCGGTCATCTTCGACTTCAACGGCATCCTGATCGACGACGAGCACGTCCACTACGAGCTCTTCCGCGACGTGCTGGCGGAGCGCGGGGTCACCCTGACGCCCGCGATGTACCACGAGGACTACCTCGGGTACGACGACCGCCGCTGCCTGGCCGAGGCCCTCAAGGACGCCGGCCAGGACCACGGCTCCGAGGTCGTCGAGGACCTCGTCGCCCGCAAGGCGTTCCTGTACCTCGAGCGCGCCGCCGGCGGCCTGACCTACTTCCCGGGCGGCGCCGAGTGCATCCAGGCCCTGTCCGACCGCTGGCCGGTGGCGATCAACTCCGGCGCCCTGCGGGCCGAGATCGAGATCGCGCTGAAGGTCCTCGGCGTCTTCGACCGCGTCTCCGCGATCGTCTCGGCCGACGACACCAGCCGCTGCAAGCCCGACCCCGAGGGCTACCTGCTCGCCCTCGACGCGCTGCGGTCGCAGTACGGCGACGACCTGGAGGCCGCGCACTGCCTGGTCTTCGAGGACAGCCTGGCCGGCATCCAGTCGGCCAAGTCGGCCGGCATGTGGGCCGTGGGCGTGCCGAACACGTACAACGAGGATGACCTCCGCGGCGCCGGCGCCGACGCCGTGCTGCCCGGCCTCGTCGGCGTCGGCCCCGAAACCCTGGCCAGCCTCTTCGCCCCCGAGGTCTCCCCCTGACCCAGCCCCGGCGGAGGACGCCCCGATGTCGATCCCGATCGGAATGCCCCCCGGCTTCAACGCCCCCGAGCCCGGCCCCGGGTCCGTCCCCGGCCCCGACCCCTCCGGCGGCCCGGCGGGCCTGCTGGTCAGCCGCGACCTGATCTTCATCTCGAAGGTCACCGGCACCGCCCGCGCCCTCGGCACGCAGGTGCTCACCGCCGGCAACGCGGCGCTGGCTCTGGCGATGATCGGCCAGTGGGCGCCGAAGGCCGTCTTCTTCGACCTCTCCGCCGGCGATCCGGTCGCCGCCCCGGCCATCCTCGCCTACCGGCAGGCCGCGCCCGAGGGCTGCACCTTCCTCGCCTTCGGCTCCCACGTTGACACCGACGCCTTCGCCGCCGCCCGCGCCGTCGGCTGCGACCCGGTCATGCCCCGCAGCCGCTTCAGCAACGAGCTGCCCGACCTGATCCGCCGGTACCTGCTCGACAGCCCCGGCTAAGGCTTCGCCACGACGGCGAACTCGTGCGGCCGGAGCTGGTCGTCGGGGGAGTCGGGCCCGGCCTCAGAGCGCAGGGGAGCGGCGGCGAGGGACGCGGGGGCCGGGACGGGCCGATCGGTGAGGTTGAACAGCAGGCGGACGGCGTCGGGGCCCGAGCCACGGACGACGTCGAGCACGCCGGAGTCGTGCCGGGTCACGCGCGGGAGGCCGAAGTCGCGGAGACCGGGCAGGGTGCGGCGGAGGCGGAGCAGATCGGCGTAGAGGCCGCGGAGCCGGGAGCGGTCGGGGTCGGACCAGTCCCAGCTCAGGACGGCCGAATCGCGGGTGGCGGGGGTGACCGGGTCGGGGGGCTCCTCGGTGCGGCCGAAGGCGGCGAACTCGCGGGCGCGGCCGGTGCGGACGGCCGCGCTCAGCTCGGGGCTCGACAGGTCGCAGAAGTAGGGGAACGGCCGGGTCTCGCCGTACTCCTCGCCCTGGAACAGCAGCGGCAGCCGGGGCGCCAGCAGCAGCAGGCCGGCAGCCAGCCGGGCGACCGCCGCCGGGTGCCGGTCGGCGATCCGACGCCCGAAGGCGCCGTTGGCCACCTGGTCGTGGTTCTGGATGAACGCGACGAAGCGGTCGCCGGCGAACCCGGTGGCGTCGGCCCCGTGGCGGCGGTCGCGGAACGGGCTGTAGCCGCCGTCGTTCACGAAGTGGCGGGCGTACACGCTCGCCAGCGCCCGGGGACCGTCGGCGAAGTCGCGGAAGTAGCCGATCGGCTCGCCGCCCAGGGCGACGTGGACGGCGTGGTGGAAGTCGTCGTTCCAGTGGCCGTCGTGCCCGAAGCCCCCGCCGTCGCGGTCGCCCAGGAACCGCGGCGCATTGTTCAGGTCGGTCTCGGCGAAGACGGACGCCGGCCGCCCGAGCGACCGCGCCGCGTCGTGGACGACGGCGGCGATCTCGGCCAGCAGGTGCGACGGCCCCTGGTCGAAGATCTGGTCGGCCGCGTCGAGCCGCAGGCCGTCGAGGCGGAAGTCGCTGATCCACTGCCGGGCGTTCTGCAGGACGAAGGCACGCACCGGGTCGCTGCTGCGGCCGTCGTAATTGACGGCGGGCCCCCAGTCGGTGCGGTAGCGCTCGTTGAAGTAAGGGCCGAACTCCGCGAGGTGGTTGCCCTCGGGCCCGACGTGGTTGTAGACGACGTCCAGCACGACCGCGAGCCCGGCGCGGTGGCAGGCAGCCACCAGCCGCTGCAGGCCCTCGGGCCCGCCGTAGGAGTGCTGGGGGGCGAACGGGTGCACGCCGTCGTAGCCCCAGCCCCGCGTGCCGCCGAACTGCGCCACGGGCATCAGCTCGATCGCCGTGATCCCCAGCTCGCGGAGCGCCGGCAGGCGCGGGATCACCGCGTCGAACGTGCCTTCCGGCGTGAACGTGCCGACATGCAGCTCGTAAAAGACCAGGTCGCGGCGGTCGGCGACGCCGTCCCAGGTCCCCTCGTCCCAGGCGAACCGCGCGGGGTCGACGACGGCCGAGGGTCGGTCGATGCCGTCGGGCTGCCAGCGCGACGCCGGGTCGGGCCGTACCGGGCCGCCGTCGAGGGAGTAGCCGTAGCGCGTCGGAGTGCCCGTCAGCGGCGCCTCGGCCTCGTGGTAGCCGCGATCGAGCGCGCACATGGCGACCCGGCGCGCGGCCCCCTCGGGGTCCAGGACCAGGGTGACGGCGCGGGCGGACGGGGCCCAGACCCGCCAGCGCGCGGAGCGACCATCGGGCGCGGGGAAGACCCCGACGGGGGGCAGCAGCGGGTCGTCGATCACGGCCAGATCCCAGGGCGCCGGAGGGCCAGGTCTGCGTCGGCCCGGGGGTCGCTCCAGTGCGAACGCGGGCGGGGCCCCTCCGGTGGTGCCCCCGCCCGCGTGTCTGGTGCAAACGGCTTGCCGAGCCCCGGCGGGCCGGATCGGATCGTCAGATCGTGAACATCTCCTGCGCCGACGGGTCGGTGACCAGCGAGAGCAGCAGCGAGCGGTCCTCGCTGCGGGTCTCGCCGATGGCGGTGACGTAGACGGCCGGGTCATCCTTCACCGGGCACTCGTGCTCGCAGATGCCGCAGCCGATGCAGCGCTCGGGGTCGATGTACGGCTGCTTCAGCTCGATCATCTTGCCGTAGCGGTCGGGCTTGCGGACGATCTTGGTGAAGATCGCCTTGGGGCTGACCGGGCAGACCTCCTCGCACACGACGCACGAGGTGTCCATCGCCCAGGGCAAGCAGCGGCCGTGGTTGTAGAAGGCCGTGCCGGTCTTGATCGGACCGACGCCCTCGAACGGGCCCATGCCCAGCTTCTCGGCGATCGAGATCTCGCGGATGGCGCCGGTGGGGCAGACCTGGCTGCACAGGGTGCAGTTCAGCTCGCACCAGCCCATCTTCGAGATCATGATCGGGGTCCAGAGCCCCTCCAGGCCCGACTCGAAGAGCGCCGGCTGCAGCACGTTCGTCGGGCAGACCCGAATGCACTGGTCGCACTTGATGCAGCGCCGGAGGAACTCGTCCTCGGCCACCGAGCCCGGCGGGCGGATCACCCGGCGGTCGAAGTTCTTCCGCACCGCGCCCGAGCGGCGGACCATCGGGAAGAAGAACAGCCCGAACAGGCCCGCCATCACCATCTGCCGGCGGCCGACCTCGGGGTACGCGATCTCGCTGGCCTTGCGGGGCAGGAACCGGTACGAGAGCGCGTCGTGCGGGCAGTCCTCGATGCAGTTCAGGCAGACGAAGCACTCGCTCTTGCGCAGGTCCTTGTGCGGGTCGGAGGCCCCCTCGCAGCTCTTGAGGCACAGGTCGCAGTCGGTGCAGCGCACCGGGTCGCGGTCGATCCGCCAGAGCGAGAACCGGCTGAAGATGCCGAGCAGGGCACCCAGCGGGCAGAGCACCCGGCAGAAGAACCGCGGGATCCACCAGTTGGCCACCAGCAGGCCGACGAACAGCACGCCGACAATCCAGCCCCACATGTACTCCCGGTCCTCGGTGTACACGTTCTCGCTGGCCTTGTGCACCGTGGGCAGCACGCTCGTCGTCATCGAACGGACGGTGAGCGCGATCGGGTCGAGCAGGCCGATCTGGAGGGTGGCGTTGTCCTTCGACTTGACCTCCTCGGCCGCCACGTCGAAGCCGATCCGCGTCGCCGCCAGGGTCTGCGGCACGCCGGCGCGCACGATGCCGAGGCCCAGCAGAGCGACCGCGACGCCCGTCAGCGCCGCCAGCGCGTGCAGGTCGCGCACCTTGCCCACGCGGTCGGGCAGCTTCACACCCAGGTACCGGACCACCACCAGGGCGATCGCCAGCAGGCCGGTCAGCCGCAGCAGGTTCCAGCCGGGGGCCAGGTAGGCGCCCAGCGAGGGCAGGGTGTCGGCGGTGGCGCCGGCCTGGAGGGCCAGCTCCTGGTACGCCTCGCCGATGCGGGCCGGGGCCAGCAGCAGCGCCGAGACGATCCACATCGACGCCATGATCAGCATGACGCCGAGGATGTAGTACTTGATCGCATAGATCTTGCGGTACCGGTTCACCTCGATCATCTGCTTCGTGTTTCGGCGGTTGCCGATCCAGCCGAAGAAGTGGTGCAGGATGCCGAACGGGCACATCCAGTTGCACCAGACGCGGCCGAGCATCATCGTGATGGCGATGACGACCAGGCCCCAGACGAGGTTGCGGTAGATCGTGTGCGTGGTCAGCGCGGTGGCCACGGCGACGAGCGGCGTGGCCTCGAGGAAGATCGACACCGGCCACCCCTTGAGGTAGCGCAGGTCGGTGATGATCAGGAAGAAGAAGAAGAGCCCGAGGAACAGCACCTCGTAGGCTCGGCGGATCTTGACCATATGGCGATCGGCTCCTGCCCGAGTCGGTGATTCAGTCGCAGGCTCAGGCCGTGATCTCGCGGGTCCACTGCGGCCGCCAGTCGCGACCGAGGCCGCGGGTGATGGCCTTGTCGAGGTACAGGATCTCGCTGCGTTCCCGCTCCAGCAGGTAGCGCACGCACCAGCTGTCGACGGCCACGTGGTCGGTGCCCACGACGATCGCGTCGCGGACGGCCACGTCGTTGAGGCTGCCGCCGGTCGGCCCGTGCTGCATGAGGACCTTGCGGCCGTCGGCGATGACCAGGGTCGGCTTCATCATCAGGGCGAAGTCGCTGATGATGCCGTGGATGTCCTGGTGGAACTGGTTGCGGGGGTTGCCCAGCAGGCCGTACCAGTTCTTCATGGTCACCGTGGCCTTGCAGAGGTTGTGGTCCTTGACCGGCGAGACGCCGATGACCTTGGTCGCCTCGCGGAACGGCCGGTAGAACATGCTCCAGGTGGTCTTGATCGTCTCGCCGCCGATGAAGAGCGGCTCGAAGTAGCTGTGCTTGGGCAGCATGACCTCGGCGCCGGCGCGCTCGGCGGCCTCGCCCACCTTGGTCTTGAAGAAGCAGCTCTCGGGGTTGTTGATCGGGTTGTCGGCCACGATCACCTTGCGGGCCCCCGCGCCCAGGCAGAGCTTGATCACGGCGGCCACCGTGTCGGGCTGGGTGGTGGCGGCCAGGTCCGGGTTCTTGTCGAAGGCGACGTTGGGCTTCAGGACCACCACGTCGTCGCGGACGATGAACCGCTCGATGCCGCCCATCTCGTCGAGCGCGGCCTTGACCATCTGCATGGCCTGGGCCTCGCGGGCGGCGAACTCCTCGTCCTTGGTGGCGAACGAGCTGCCGTCGAGCGGGCTGGAGCGCACGACCACCAGGCTCGGCTTGCTGGTCTGCTCGGCGACGGCGAAGCTCCGCAGCCGCACCGGCGGCGGGGGCTTCACGCCCTCCATGCCCCACTGGTCGCGCAGGAGCATCCCGCCGCCCACCGCGGCGCCGGCGACGGCCGCGTAGCCGCCGACCTGGGCGAGGAACTGGCGGCGGCCGAACGACTCGTCGGCCGGGTTCACCCCGCCGAGCCGCTCCAGGTTCTTGATCTGGGTCTTCGTCAGCTTCTCGCTCATGACCAGCCTCGCGCCCGGGGGCGCCGATAGTGGACGGGGGCTTGCCGACGCGAACGGGGGGCGGGGAAGCGGGGTGGGCGGGCGACCGGTCCCGGGCGATCCGGGCCGGTCCGGATCAATGCGACTCGCCGCCGCCGCCGCCACCGGCGGGTGCGGCCGACTCGACCACGGGAGCCTTCACGGGCAGGGCGGTCGCGAAGGCCTTGCTGAAGCGCTCCAGAGGCAGGCGGACGGCCGCCGCGTCGGCGTTGAGCAGGTTGGCCCCGTTGGCGCCGCCGACCGAGTTGCCCTTGAGGAAGATGATGTCGAGCAGCCCGCCGATCGAGTCGGCGATCAGGACCGCCTGGTCGGCCCCGTCCAGGGTGATGGGCTCGACCTTCGCCTCGTTGGCCTTGGCCTCGGCGACGTACTTGTCGAAGACGACGCGGGCGGCGGCCGGGTCGGCGTAGGGCCGCAGGAAGCCGTGCCAGGTCACCTCGCCGTCCTTGTAGCGGGCGAGGAAGACGCCGGAGAGGAAGCTGTAGCCGAAGACGTCCTGCGCCGCATACCCGGGCTCGTCGCGGTTCGGGCCCTCGGGCAGCAGCTTCAGCACGTCCAGCGGCGACACGGCGGCCGCCGCGGCCGCCGCTGGCGTGCCGGCGGCGCCCGGGCTGGCCGCGGCCGTG
>CAZUZD010000161.1:0-13518 GCA_964624465.1 uncultured Isosphaeraceae bacterium | reverse complement strand
GGCGCCCGGCTCGGGCTCGGGTCCGTACGAGCGGCCGACGAAGCTCTCGGCCGGCAGCGTGGCGGCCGCGGTGAAGGTCTCGACCGTATCGCCACGGCCCGAGCTGCCCCGCGACGGGGCCGGCCGGGATCGGGCCACGGGCTCGGCGCCGTCGATGGAGCGGTCGTCGCGGGGGTCGTCCTGGCGCTCGCGGGCCGGTGGCAGCGGGTTCTCGCCGTCCTCGCCGTCGTACGGCAGGCCGTAGGCGCTGCGGGCCCGGTCGGGCTCGGGCAGGTCGACCCGGCTGTTGCTCCGCGAGCCGGCCGGCTCCACCTCGGGGCCGGTGGAGCGCCAGGGATCGACGCCCCTGCGGGCCGAGGAGGCTGGCCGCGTGCGCGGCGCCGGCGCCGGGTCGTCGGCGGCCGGCCGGGACGAGCGTCGGGACGAGGGAGCCGGGTCGTCGATCGCCTCCGGGTCGGCGATGGCCTCGGGGTCGTCGGGCAGGTCGGCGGGGTTGACCCGGGGCCTCGGCTTCGGCGCCGGCGGGTCGTCCGACTCGAAGTCGCCGTCCTCGGTCCGGCGGCCCTGGGCGGCGCGGCCCGGGTCGTCGCCGGGGGTGGCGGTGCGCCCGCGGGCGGAGGCCAGGCGGATGCGGATGTCCGACTCGGGGGCCTCGGCCACGGCGCGACCGAGCCGCGAGGGGCCGCCGTCGCCGGTCTCGGCGATCAGCGTGTAGCGGGTGCCGGGCCGCAGCTCGCGGAGGGTGAACGCCCCGGAGTCGTCGGTGATGGCCGCAACGTTCCGGCCATAGGGAGTGGTGCCGTCGGCCAGGCGGACCTCGGCGCCCGGCACGGGCCGGCCGCGGTCGTCGAGCACGCGGCCGGTGATCCGCCCCTGCGCCCGGTCGCGGCCGGCGGGCAACTCGACGTCGGTGGTGTACGAGTCGCCCGAGAGGCCGGCGACGACCGTCGACGGCTTGTCGCCGACGGAGGTGACCGTCTTGACCCCCGGCAGCACCCGGGGCCGGCCCAGGCCGCCCCCCCCGTTGCCGTTGCCGGTCGTCGAGCAGCCGGTGCCGCCGACCAGCGTCAACCCGAGCGCCAGGGCCAGCGCGGCACCCGCCGGTCGCGGGCCCGCGGCGGGGTTCCCGGCCCAGGGCCAGGCCCAGACCACGACGGTGCTCAGGACGCCAGAGGGCCGACGCATCGGGGGCTGCTCCTCCTGAGGGTCAGGGGTGGCGCGCCGAGCATCCCGCTCGACCCGAAGCGCCGCGGCCCGTTGATCGCATCCGTCCGAAGTCTTGTCCAGACCGAACCTTGAATGCCGACCATTTGGCCCGGCCGGTCGCGTCCGCGACTTGCCAGCTGCTCCATTCGGACTCTATCGGTCGCCCGGACGCCGGCCTCCAATCATTCTCCGGGAAACCGATCTGGACCCCCCTTCAGTTCCATTCGGCGACCTTGCGGCGGGCGGCCTGGAGCAGGGCGGAGACGTCGGAGGCGTCGTCGGCCTCGGGGCGGGCGTCGAGGTAGGCCTGGAGGTGGTCGATCGACTCGCCGGGGCTGTCGACGTGCAGGCAGGCCACGCCCAGATCCCGGCGCTCCAGGGGGTCGCCGGGGGTGATCGCCGCCAGCCGCCGCAGCACGGGCACCGCCGCGGCGAAGTCTCCCTCGCGGAGGTACACCGCCTTGAGGTTCCGGAGCATCCGGGCCACCACCGTCGCCGTCGAGCAGGCCGCCAGGCTGACGTCGTCGAGCGCCAGCACCTGGCCGGTCACCTCCTCGACCCGGCGGGCGCAGCCGGCGCGGTCGAGCAGCAGGCCGCCGTGGTACGGGTCGACGAAGATCGTCTGCGGGCCCTGGCCGGTGCGGATCAGGAAGTGGCCGGGCAGGTTCACCCCGCCCATGATCAGGCCCACCCGGTCGGCCACCGCCAGGTACAGCACCGAGAGGCTCAGCGGGATGCCCAGCTTCCGGTCCAGCACCTCGTTCAGGAAGCTGTTGCGGGGGTCGTAATACGCCGTGTCGTTGCCGCGGATCCCCTCCTCGACGAACAGCACCCAGTTGATCTGCCCGAGCAGGTGCCGGACCTTCGCCCCGTCGCGGCAGCGGTCGCGCACCCGGTCGGCCAGCCGGTCGATCCGGGCCAGGTAGGCGTCGCGGTCCAGGCCGGGGTCGGCGTCGCTGGCGATCTCCAGCGCGATGCGGGTCAGGTCGGCCGTGGCGTCCCCGCGCACCAGGCGCTGGAATTCGGGGCTGTGGGCGAAGGTCGGTTCGGGCATCGGACGGAGCAGACCCCTCGGCACGCCGGCCGCGAAATTTTCAGGGTTCCCGGCCCCCCGCCCGGCCCCGCCGCGACGGCTCGGGATCGGACGCGGCGGCCCTGCCCAAGAATACGGGCCGACCCCCCCCAGGGCAACCGGCGCCGACGCGCCGGGGGGCCTCAGCGCCCGGGCCCGATCGGCCCCTCGACGTCGCGAGCCGGATCCGCCCCCGGCGCGCTGACCGGGTTCGGCCGCGCGGCCACCCCGCCGGGCAGCCGTACGACGTAGGGGGACAGCTCGGGCCGCGCCTCGGGGTAGTCGGTGCTCACGAACTGGGCCCCGCTGGCCAGGGCCCGGTCGCGGCGGGTGGGGTCGTTGCGGCGGGCCTGCACCGTGTCGGCATCGGCCCGGGTCCGCACCAGGTAACCGCGTTGCACGGCGGTGCGGATCGTGTCGGCCTGCGCCTCGGGGTCGTTGAGCTTGAACCAGGCGGCGGCCGGGTGGTCGAGGTCGGGCGCGGTGGCGAACATCGCCCGGCCCCGCAGCGCCGGGTGGCCGGCCAGGTAGAGGTCGCGGAGCCGGCCCTCGTTGTCGAGTGCGAACAGGACCCGGCCCCGCACCGCGTCGAGCGCCGGCCAGCCCCGCGCGGCGATCGCCGCCGGCAGCGAGTCGGAGTCGCTCCGCAGGTCGTCCGGCGTGAAGACGGTGCCCGGCCCGAAGACGGCGCGGATGGCCGCGTCGACGGCGTCGAGCCCGGCGGCGTCGAACGGGATGGGCCTCGTGGGCAGGCCGGCGTTCGCCTCGTCCTTGAGCTCGACCAGGACCAGGATCGGCACATGGTCCGGGTGCGCCGCCGACCAGGCCCGCACCTGCGCCAGGGCCCCGGCGAAGGTGGGCACGGTCGAGCGGGTGTCGATGTCGGGCACGTGCAGCACCTTCAGGCCGGGCTGGCGGAGCGGGTCGTCGGCCGGGGTGTCCTTGCGGGCGTAGAGGCCGCCCTCGGGGTCGGCGAAGACGTCCAGCTCGATCTGGCGGATGCCCAGCCGGCCGAACTGCTCGGCCAGCGGGCGGTGGCTGTAGTCGAGCCCGTCGGCCCGGTTGCCGCCGCCGGCCCGCAGCACCGCCATCACGGCGGGCTCGGGGGCCAGGTGGTATGAGTTGTGGGTGCCGAGGACCTGGATCTGGTTCAGCCGCAGCGGCTCGTCGGCCGTCGCCCGCCCGGCGACGGCGGCGAGGGCGAGGATCGGCGCAAGT
The DNA here is from genome assembly GCA_964624465.1 of uncultured Isosphaeraceae bacterium. Lineage (GTDB taxonomy): Bacteria > Planctomycetota > Planctomycetia > Isosphaerales > Isosphaeraceae > CAZUZD01. The sequence continues at coordinate 10,022 of CAZUZD010000161.1, read as the reverse complement.
GCGGTGCGGGCGGCGCGGGGCAGTCTCATGGCGGGTTCCTGATCCGGGTGGCTCGGGTGTCGGGGCCGGCGCCGGCCGCGCGCGGCGCTGGCTCCCCTGCCCCGTGCGGGCTACGATGCGCCAGGGACCAGGGCCCTGCCAAGGGGCGAGCGGTCCCGGGGAGGCTGGCGATGACCTGGGCCACGACCGGCGGGTTCGAGCACCCGCGCGACGCCTTGCTGCGGACGATGGAGCGGATCTACCGCTATCGGATGACGACGACCAGCGGCGGCAACCTCTCGATCCGCGAGCCCGACGGCACCGTCTGGATCACGCCGGCGCGGGTGGACAAGGGGGCCCTGACCCGCGACGACATCGTCTGCGTCCGGCCCGACGGCACCGCCGAGGGACGGCACCGGCCGTCGTCGGAGTACCCGTTCCACCGGGCCATCTACGAGGCCCGCCCCGAGCTCCACGGGATCGTGCACGCGCACCCGGTGGCCCTGGTCGCCTTCAGCATCGCCAGGCGGGTGCCCGACCCCCGGCTCCTGCTCCAGGCGCACCGCACCTGCGGGCCGGTCGGCTTCGCCCCGTACGCGCGCCCCGGCAGCGAGGAGCTCGGGCAGAGCATCGCGGCGGCGTTCGGCCAGGGGTTCGGCTGCGTGCTGCTGGAGAATCACGGCGTCGTCACCGCCGGGGCCGACCTGCCGCAGGCCTTCGAGCGGTTCGAGGCCCTGGAGTTCTGCGCCAAGACGGTCATCAAGGCCAGCGGGCTCGGCCCGGTGCGCACGCTCGATGACGCCGCACTGGCGACCCCGCCGCCGGCCGTCGTGACCGGCCCGCCGGCGCGCACCGGCCCCGTCACCAGCGCCGAGCGCGAGCTGAGGCGGCAGCTCGTCGCGTTCGTGCGGCGGGCCTACCGGCAGCGGCTCATGATCAGCACCCAGGGCGCCTTCTCGGCCCGCCTGCCGGCTGAGCCCGACACGTTCCTGATCACCCCGCACGGCCACGACCGCGAGGCGATCGACCTGGCCGACCCGGTGCTCGTCCGCGCCGGCGTGCCCGAGGCGGGCCGCACGCCCAGCTCGTCGTGGGCCAACCACCGCGCCCTCTACCGGGCCCATCCCGCGTTCCAGGCCATCGTCAACGCGTACCCCGTCAACGCCACCGCCTTCAGCGTCACCGACGCCCCGCTCGACACCCGCACGATCCCCGAGAGCTACCTGTTCCTGCGCGATGTCCAGCGCGCCCGGTTCGGGGCCCGCCGCGGCGACGGCTCCGACCTGGTCGATCTCGTCTCGGTGCGCAACCCGATCCTGCTGCTGGAGAACGACGGCGTGCAGGTCTGCGGCACCAGCGTCCTCGACGCCTTCGACCGCCTCGAAGTGCTGGAGTCGACGGCCGAGGCCATGATCAACTGCCGCCCCCTCGGCCCCCTGCTCCCCATGTCCGACGCCGTCATCGCCGACCTCGACGCCGCCTTCGGCCTGATCTGAGCGGCCCCGACAAGACTGCGGAGAAATCTGGGTAGCCCGGACGAGCAAGTTGTCCGGGCTACCCAGCTGGGCGGTGTCGCCCAGCGAGCCGGGTCAGCGACTCGACTCGCTGGGCGACGGCGAAGATCAGCCCTTGGTCGCGGGGTGGACCCACGGGGCGCGATAGGGGCGGAGCAGGCGGCTGTTCGCCTCGTCGTCGCCGACGACCTTACCGGCCTGGGGGTCCCAGGTCATCGAGCGGCCGAGCTCCTGCGAGAGGTTGGCCAGGATGCAGCTCGCGGTGGAGATGTACCCCTGCTCGATGTCGGCCACGGGCTTCGTGCGGTTGTCGACGGCCTGGAGGAAGTCGCGCATGTGGCCGCGGATGGCGGGGGCGACATGGCGCTCCAGGTCCTTCTCATCCTTATCCTCGGGGTACTGCTCGAACTCGAACTTCACCTCGCCGTGCAGCTTGGGGCCGCCGTCGTTGGGGGTAAAATCCCAGCGGTTGACGCTGGCCTTCAGGGTCCCCTTCTCGCCGTAGATGGTGAGGCCCCACGGGTACTCGGGGTCGACCGGCGGGCCGTACGTGCGGTGCTGCCAGACGACGTCGAGGTCGCCGAAGTCGAAGGTCGCCGTCTGGGTGTCGGTGATGTTCGCCTTGCTGGCCTTGTCGACCAGGATGCCGCCGGTGGAGCTGACGCGCCTGGGCCAGCCCAGGTCGAGCAGCCAGCGGGTGGTGTCGAGCATGTGGATGCACATGTCGCCGACGATCCCGTTGGAGTACTCCATGAACGCCCGCCAGCCGCGCGGGTGGACGAGCGAATTGTACGGCCGCATCGGTGCCGGGCCGGTCCACATCTCGTAATTGAGGTTCTCGGGCGGCTGGGTGTCGGGCGGGTTGCCCTTGGCCCGCATGTGGTAGTAGCAGTAGATCTCGACGAGGCCGACCTTGCCCAATTTTCCCTCGCGGATGACCTGGTCGCGGGCCTCGATCAGGTGCGGCGTGCTCCGGCGCTGGGTGCCGACCTGCACGACCTTGTTGTGCTTGCGGGCGGCGGCCAGCATCGCCTGGCCCTCGGCGATATCGATGCTGATCGGCTTCTGCACCCAGACGTCCAGCCCGCTCTCCACCGCCTCGATCATCGGCAGCGCGTGCCAGTGGTCGGGGGTGCCGATCAGGACCAGGTCGAGGTCCTTCTCCTTGAGCAGCTCGCGGTAGTCGCCGTAGAGCCGGGGGACCTGCTTCGAGACCTGGCGCGAGGCGACGAGCTGGCCGGCCTCGGCGAGCATCTTCGAGTCGACGTCGCAGAGGCTCACGACCTCGACGGGCTCGACCTGGATCAGCCGCAGGAGGTCGGCCTTGCCGTACCAGCCGGTGCCGATCAGGCCCACCCGGCGCGTCTTGCGGGCCGGCGCGGCATAGGCACTGGCATACACGGAGGGTCCGGCCGCGGTGATCGCCGCGCCGGTGCGGAGGAAGTCGCGTCGGTTCATCGGTCGCAGGCACTCCCGGGCGAGGCAAGCCTCAGAGGGCTGGAGAGGATCCGTCCGCGCCGCCCGACCCGGGGGCGGGCCCGGCGGTCGGCGGCCGTCAGTGTAGCCGACCCCGCCGTCGCGTCGCCACGAGCCACCCCGCCCCTCGGGCCCCGTCGGCCTCGCGGGGGCGGTGGTCCTCCGGGATGACCGCCTCAAGGGGCTGCGGCGGCCTGGAGATCGTAGGGGTAGCCGTAAGCGACAAAATCGTCCCGGTACCGTTCGTACACCAGATCCTGGATCTCGGAGGTGTAGAGGTCGGCCAGCGACTGGCCCTCGCGGCTGGTCGGGTTCAGGTGGCGCACCGGCGGCCTGCGGTCCTCGGGGATCGCCAGCACCTCGAAGATCCGGGCGAAATCCCGAGGATAGGTCTCGAACCGACCCAGGAAGGTGTACGGGATCCGGTCGTGGTGCAGGTTGGCGGTCTGGGGCCGCCAGTGTGGATCCATCGCGCGATCGGGCTGCGTCACGATCGCGCGCACGAAGGCGGCGAAGTCCGCGGGCCTCTCGCCGCCGGGCAGCGTGCGCAGGGCGGGCTCGTATCGCCGCACGATCTTGTCGAGATAGCACGACAGCAGCCGCGTGTAGGGATTGCGCACGAAGCTCACGAACCGGTAGCCCCGCCTCAGGCGCTGACTGAGGGTCGCGCGGGGAAACAGGGGCCAGTGCCGCTTCAGCGGCGAGGCCGCCCCATGGATGTACCGGATGTCGAACGCATCGACCGCCGCGTCGGTGTCGCGCGTCTCCAGCTCGGCCAGCGCCGACTTCAAGCTGGTGCAGCCGGTCTTGGGATTGTTGATGTAGACGTACCGATAACGCTCCGAGACGAAGCCGCTGTAGAAGAACTGGTCGACCGTCATCCGGCCCAGCGAGTGCTTCATGATCGGGCAGATCTGCCGGGAGACGGCCACCCGCGTTCGGAACCCCAGACGATCGAGGCGTGGACGCGCAAACATGAACGGCCTCCGATCCCGCCGCCGGACCAGGCCCGCACCCCGAGGCCGATGCCCGACACCCGCGCCACCGGACCGATTGCGGGTGAATCCCTCCGGGCCAGTCGCCCGCCCCGACCCGGCCGCCCGATCGGATTGGCGCATCCCCGGGGTACCTGCTCAACTATCTTACCGGGAGTCCGCCGCCTGGCGCTGCCGGCCGGCGGCCCGGCGTGCCCGATCCGCGCCAGTTCGAGGCCGGACCGGTCGAAACTCGCGCCAAAGCTGAAACGGCGGCTCCGGCGCGGCGGGTATGGCGAGGGACAGGAGATCGGTCCGGGCCGGTCCTCCGCGCCGTCACCTCACGCGGGCGCCCCGGCCGGTTTCCCCGAGGACCCCGGACGCCTGCCCGTCGGCCGTCCGGCAAGCCGCAGCCAAGGCTTCCCACCGGGAGCCCCCCAGGAGCTCGATCCCATGAGAGCCAGCGTCGGTGCAACCTCGCGGGCCTGGAGCCCCGCCCTCTGGACCGTGCTGGTGGTCCTCGGAGCCGGGGCCGGGAGCCGGGCCGAGGGGCCCGACGGCGGCGCCTCGGAAGCTCCCCGCACCGCCGCCGAGCTATTCACGCCCGCGAAGGTGTGGACGATCCACCTGAAATTCACGCCCGAGCAGTGGGCCGCGATGGAGCCGGCCGGCGGCTCGGCCAACCCGTTCGACGGCTCGGGGTTCGGCCTGGGCATGTTCCTGACCCCGCTGGTCGTGCGCGACGGCGACCGTGACACCAGCGGCACGCTCTCGGCCGAGGAGTTCCGGACCCTGGGCGCCACCTGGTTCGCGGCCTGGGACGCCGACGGCGACGGCCGGCTCGACTCCGAGCAGATTCGCGCCGGCCTGAAGCGGACCATGCGCCCCCCCGGCCGCGACGACGACGCGGGCGAGCCCGACGGCCCCCCGCCGGGCATGAACCTCCAGGCCCGCAAGGGGCTGCGCAACGGCCTCTCGGGGATGATGGGCCTGGACTTCGCCTACGTGCACGCCGACCTGGAGTTCGAGGGCCGGACGCTCGCCGACGTGGGCGTGCGGTTCAAGGGCAACGGCACGTTCCTGGAGTCGCGGGGCTCGCTGAAGCGGTCGCTCAAGATCGACCTGAACCGGTATGTGAAGGGCCAGAAGCTCGCCGGCGTCGGCACCCTGAACCTGCACAACAACGTCACCGACCCCGGCTCGATGAACGAGGCGGTCGCCTTCGGCCTCTACCGCGACTTCGGCGTGCCCGCGCCCCGCACGTCGTACGCGACGGTCACGATCACCGTGCCCGGCCTGCACGACCGCAAGCCGCTGGGGCTGTACTCGATCCTCGAGAACATCGACAAGAACTTCCTCGCCGACCGCGGCCTCGACCGCGGCACGGCGATCTTCAAGCCGAGCTCCTCCGAGCTGTTCACCGACCAGGGGGACGACTGGTCGGCCTACGAGCAGGCGTACGACCCCAAGACCGAGCTGACCGAGGCGCAGCGGCGCCGGGTCATCGAGTTCTGCCGGCTGGTGAGCCGCGGCACCGACGCCGAGTTCGCCGGGCGGCTGGGGGAGTTCGTCGACCTGGACGCGGCCGCGCGGTTCCTGGCCGTGTCGGTCTGGATCGGCGACCTGGACAGCCTGCTGACGACCGGCCAGAACTTCTACCTGCTGCTGGACCCGGCCACGAACCGGTTCGGCTTCGTGCCCTGGGACAAGGACCACACCTTCGGGTCGTGGATCGCCGGCACCCTGGCCGACCGGCAGGAGCACAGCATCCACGAGCCGTGGGAGGGTCGGAAGCGGCTGCTGGAGCGGGCCTTCCGCGTCGACGCCTTCCGCACCCGCTACCTGGCCGAGCTGGCGCGGTTCCAGACCGAGCGGGGCCAGCCGGAGCAGATCCGCGCGACGGTCAAGACGCTGGCCGACGCGATCCGGCCGGCGGTGCGGGAGGAGTCGGCGGCGCGGCTCTCGCGGTTCGAGCTGGTCGCGGCCGGCAAGCCGCTGCCGGGCGGCCTGTTCGGGATGGGCGCCCCGACGTCGTCGCTGCTGCCGTTCGTCACCGCCCGCGCCGCCTCGGTGCGGGCGCAGCTCGACGGCCAGTCGCAGGGGTTCATCCTGGGCAAGGGCCGCCCCGGCGACCCCGACGCGCCCAAGCCGCCCGAGTTCAAGCCCGAGGAGATGCTGGAGCCCGCCCTGCTGAAGGCGCTCGACGCGAACAAGGACAAGGCCATCACCCGCGACGAGTTCGCCGCCGGCTTCGCCGCCTGGTTCGCCCTCTGGGACGCCGATGGCGACGACTCCGTGCCCGAGGACGCCCTCCGCAAGGGCCTCAACAAGGCCCTGCCGTTCCCCTTCCCCTTCGGCGGCCCCCCCGGCGGCCGTCCCAAGCCGGCCGACCCCAGGGCGCCGGCCGGCGCCCCGGATCCGGCCGCCGCGCCGGAGCCGGCGGCCAGGCCCTGACGGGTGGCCGTCCCCACGCCTGGCGAGCGAGATTCGCCACTCGCTGAGGCGGCGCGGGCCGGCGTTGTTGAGCCCGGGGAAGGTCGCCCATCCTGACGCCGATCCCTCCTGCAAAATTCCCCTCGACCGGATAGGATCGGGACAACGCGTTTCGAGGCGCGTCCGGTCCGCGGGGAAGGCCTGAGGCCACTCGGCAGAAAAATCGAAGATGCGATCCGAACCTTCTTCGACCTGTCACCGCGGACGACAGGGCCACCGAAGGAGCGTTCGCCGTGCCGCTTCCTGCGCACCCCAATCTCGACCAGCTCCGGAACCAGGCCAAGGATCTCCTGAAGGCCTGCGCCTCGGGCGACCCCGACGCCTTGCAGCGATTCCGGGAGCATTCCGCCGAGGCGACCCTCAGCGGCGCCCAGTTCGTGATCGCTCGCGAGTCCGGATTCGCCGGCTGGCCCGCGCTCAAGGCCCACGTCGATTCGCTGACGCCCGACGACCCGAAGTCGCTGATGCGGGCCATCGAGGCCGACGACGTCGCCGGCGTCCGGCGGATGCTCCGGCGCTCCCCCGCGCTCCGGCAGCGGATCAACGAGCCGCTCGGCCCCTTCAACTCGCCGCCGTTGCACAGCGTCCAGAGCACGCCGATGATCGACGCCCTGGTGGAGGCCGGGGCCGATCTCAACGCCAGGAGCACGTGGTGGGCCGGCGGCTTCGGGGTGACGCACACGACGCGTCCCGAGCTGGCCGCCCACGCCGTCGAGCGCGGGGCCGAGCTGGACATCCACGCCGCCGCCCGCCTCGGGCGTCTCGACCGGGTCCGCGAGCTGATCGAGCACGATCCCGGGCTGGTCCATGCCCGGGGCGGAGACGGCCAGACGCCGCTCCACTTCGCCAGCACGGTCGAGATCGCCGCGTTCCTGCTCGATCACGGCGCCGACATCGACGCGAAGGATGTCGATCACGAATCGACCCCGGCCCAGTACATGCTCGGCGACCGGCTCGACGTGGCGCGCTTCCTCGTCGAGCGCGGCTGCCGGACCGACATCCTCATGGCCGCGGCCATCGGCGACCTGGAGCGGGTCCGGGGGTTCCTCGACGCCGACCCCGCCTCGATCCGGGTGCGTGCCAGCGCCCCGTGCTTCCCGATGGCGAACCGGCACGCCGGGGGCACGATCTATCAGTGGTCCCTCGGCGCCAACGCCTCGCCGTACCAGGCGGCCGCGAAACACGGCCACCACGACGTCGTCCGGCTGCTGCTGGAGCGGAGCTCGGTGGCCGAGCGGCTGATCGCCCTGTGCTGGCTGCACGACGCGGCCGGGGTGACGGACCTCCTGGCCGCGAATCCCGGCCTGGTCGTCCCGGCCGACGCCCAGGCCGAGGTCGCCAGGGCCGCCACGCGGAACGACACGGAGGCCGTGCGGCTGATGCTCCAGGCCGGTCTGCCGGTCACCGCTCGCGGCCAGCACGGCGCCACGGCGATCCACTGGGCGGCGTTCCACGGGAACCTCGCCATGATCCGGGCGATCCTGCCGTTCGGCCCGCCGCTGGAAGACCTCGAGAACGACTACCGGTCCAGGCCGCTCGGCTGGGCAATTCACGGGTCCGAGCAGGGGTGGTATGCGGGCTCGGGCGATTACGCCGGTGCCGTCGAGGCGCTGCTCGCCGCCGGGGCGACGGTCCCGGAGACGGCGGGCGGGACCGAGGCGGTGAAGGCGGTGCTCCGGAGGTCCGGGGCGCAGGGCTGAGATCTCGCAACGAGGCCGGACCACCGATCGCTGCCGGGCCCGACGCCCGAGTCCACGGTCCTGGCGGCGCCCGGGTCCACGCCGCCGCCCGGGGCCGCGCCGATGCGGGCCCAGGCGGTCGGGATCTTCGCGCCAACTTCATGCGATCGCCATGCAATGGCGACATCGGGGGCCTAGAATCGGTCTCGCGGGCACCCGGCGGCGATCGTGGCCGGGTGCCGTCTCCGTCCGGACCGTTTCCGCCAGCCGTCGCGCGACCATGGGTCGGGCGGCGGTGGCCCTGGCCTTTCCGAGCGAGCCCATGCCCGCCCCGACGCACCGCCTGGCCCCCACCTTCGATCGCGACGACCTCGCCGGCGACGGCGCCAGCCTGGCCGCCGGCCCGCGCCCCGGATTCCGGCTGGCGCAGCTCGTGGAGCGGCCGACCCTGCGGATGATGGCCCGCCTGCGCATGGCCGCCTGGCGCGTGCTCGACCTGGACACCGAGTTCGTCGTGCTCGACGGCCCGGACGGCGCCTGCGGTTGACCGGGGGCCCGGCCCGGCCGGGGTCAGTCGGCGAACGGGTCGAGGGGGAAGCAGAGGTCGGTGAGGCCGGCGCGCCAGCCGGTGTCGGCCCACTGGGCGAGCCAGTCGAGGAAGGTCAGTCGGGGCTCGGTCGGCTGGTAGCCGGTCTCGGCCTCCAGCCACATGTGCCCGCGCTCGGGGCCGGTGACGACGAGGATCCAGGAGGTCCCGCATCCCTCGTCGCTCACGAAGAGCTTGCCGGGCGCCGTGCCGTCCCCGGCGGGCCCCTGCCCCTCCTCGGGGTAGCCCTCCTCCTCGAAGTCGACGGCCGTCGTCAGCGGGAACGGCCGGCGCAGGTCGCCACGGATCAGGGTGCCGGGCCTGGGCTGGCCCTGGGCGTCGTCGAGCCAGTGGTCGAGCGGGAAGATGTGGTAGATGTCGCGGCGCACCGTGATGCCGTTGGCGACCGACCGCAGGAACGCGCGGTAATCCTCGGGCAGGACGACGCCGTGCTCTCGCTCGAAGGCGAGCACCTGCTCCTCGGAGAGCGGCGGCGCCAGGATCAGGCGGTCGTTGGCCGCCAGGGTCTGGCGGATCGCTTCCAGGCGTTCGGGGATCGTCATGGCCACAGCACCTCCCGGGGGCCGCTCGCGGGGGGATCGCGTCGCGGGCCGGCCGCTCGCTCGATCGTCCGGTCTCGCCCGGCGACCGAGCCTAGCGTGGCCGCCGGGCCCCGGGCAAGCCCGCCGCGGGGCCGTCGTCCCGGCCCCGGTCCGGCCGGGCACCCTGCTGACGGGTGCGGCCGGGTCTGGTAAACTGCGAGGGATTTCCATAAGGGATGGGGCCCGGCCGCTGCGCCGGGCTCTGTCGTTTTCCGGCACGGGCGCTGGCGGTTCGTGATCCAGGCCCGGCCGACCCCCCATCGGACCGAGGGAGCACGCGTACCATGGCCAACCCGCAGGTGTTCTTCGACATCACCATCGGTGGCAAGCCGGCCGGCCGGATCACGTTCGAGCTGTATGCCGACGTGGTGCCCAAGACGGCCGAGAACTTCCGGGCGCTCTGCACGGGCGAGAAGTCGTTCGGCTACAAGGGCTCGAAGTTCCACCGGATCATCCCCGAGTTCATGTGCCAGGGCGGCGACTTCACCCGCGGCAACGGCACCGGCGGCAAGTCGATCTACGGCGAGAAGTTCGCGGACGAGAACTTCAAGAAGAAGCACACCAAGCCCGGCCTGCTGTCGATGGCGAACGCCGGCCCCGGCACCAACGGCTCGCAGTTCTTCATCACGACGATCGTGACCGACTGGCTCGACGGAAAGCACGTCGTCTTCGGCAAGGTCACCGAGGGCATGGACGTGGTGAAGAAGATGGAGGCCGCC
>CAZUZD010000160.1:13071-13532 GCA_964624465.1 uncultured Isosphaeraceae bacterium | reverse complement strand
GATGGGCTGGGGTTGGGTGGTGTGGGGCGCGAGCCGGGCGGGGGTGATGGGGGAGGGGCGGTCGGGGGGGCGGACCTGGCGGGGGGGGGGCGTCTTCAGCCCGGCGAGGGCGGCGGGGGTGTCGAGCAGGTCATCGAGGACCTCGCGGCGGGCCTCGCGGAGCAGGGGGTGGTCGGGGCAGGCGGCCTGCACCAGGGGGAACAGCCGCTGGCTGACCCAGAGCAGGCCGCCGACGCGGGTGCGGCCCCCCTCGGGGCGGCGCAGGACCATCATCGCGGTCGCGGCGACGTGGCGGAACCGGCGGGCGACGAGGTCGCCGAGTTGGGTGGACAGCCGGCGCGAGCCGATGAGCTGGAGGTAGTCGGGGCCGCCGTCGGCCTCTTCGCCCGGGCCGCCGCGGCCGCTCAAGTCCATGTTTACCGGGGCGACGATCCGCTCGCGGGGCACCGGGGGATGGTCGG
>CAZUZD010000160.1:0-13061 GCA_964624465.1 uncultured Isosphaeraceae bacterium | reverse complement strand
ACCGGCGGGCGACGAGGTCGCCGCGGTCCAGGCCATCGAGGACGTCGGCGGCGAGGTTCGTGGGGTCGAGCAGCGCGGTCAGGTCGTCGGCGGTCACGGCGTTCTCGGTCTGGCCGGGCAGGCGGATCGACCAGCCCAGGTCGGCGACGGCCAGGTTCAGGTTCCGGCCGAAGCGGCGGCCCAGGCGGGCGGCGACGGCGCGGCCAAGGGCCTCGCAGGCGGAGCGGGCCAGCGGGGCGTGGAAGGCCAGGGCCAGGCCCTCGGGGTCGGGCCACTGCTCGACGAGCAGGCCGCCGGCCGGCGGGATCTGGCTCACGCGCTGCTGCGCGGTGAGCAGGTCCTCGATCAGGCCGGCGGCGTCGGGCTCCAGCTCGTAGCGGTCGACCAGCCAGGAGCGCAGGCTGTCGGGGCCGTCGAGGTCGAGTCGCTGCGCGGCCTCGTCGCGGAAGGCGGCCAGGTCGCGGGCGAGTTCCGCCGAGAGCGACTGGCGGTCGCTGCTCCAGCGCGGCAGGTCGGGCTCGCCGCCCGAGGGCTCGGCGTGCAGGGTGCGGCCGTCGAGTCGCTTGACCTGGAGTGTGCGGCCGTCGAGCACGAAGCGGTCGCCGGGGGACAGGCGCTCGGCGTAGGCGGCCTCCAGGGTGCCGAGCGCGGCGGAGCTGGTAACGACGCGGACGGATTCCTCGGAATTGATCGTGCCGACGTTCGACCAGAGCCAGCGCATGACCCGGCCGTTGCGGACGCCGAAGTTGCCCTGCTGCTTCCAGATCCGCGGGGCCGTCGAGCGCGGGCTGGCGCCCGGCTCGGGCTCGTAGGCGCCGGCGGGTGCCGCCAGCTCGCCGGCCAGGAACCGGAGGCAGGCCTCCAGCTCCTCGCGATCCAGGTTGGCAAACGGGGCCGTGCGGCGCATCAGGCTGAGCACCTCGCCCGTGTCCTGCTCGCCGTTGCAGGCGAGGCCGATGAGCTGCTGGCAGAGGACGTCGAGGGGCCGGTCGACGGGCCGGATCGGCTCGATCTGACCGGCCCGCGCCGCCAGCGCGGTGACGGCCCCGCCGGCGAGCTCGGCGACCGTGGCGGCCAGGATCAGGCCGCGACGCGGGGCCCCGGGGCGGTGGCCGGCCCGGCCGACTCGTTGCAGGCAACGCATGGTGCTGCCGGGCAGGCCGACGAGCACCGAGACGTCCGCCGTGCCGATGTCGACGCCCAGCTCCAGGCTGGTGCTGGTGACGACGGCGCGGAGCGAGCCGGCCTTGAGCAGGGCCTCGACCTCGCGGCGGCGGGTGGCGTCGAGCGCGGAGTGGTGGGCGGCGATGGCCTCGTCGCCGACGGTGCCGCGGAGGTCGTGCGTCACCTTCTCGGCGAAGGCCCGGGTGTTGGCGAAGATGACCGTGGTGCGGTTGCGGTCGGCCTCGTCGCGGAGGCGGCGGAGCAGGCGGCGGTAGGTCAGCCCCCGGTGCGCGCCCTCGCCGCGCTCCAGCAGCGACTCGACCTCCAGCAGGAGCGGCCCGTCGCCGGGCGGCCGGGGGGCCTCGACGACCTCGCATGCCCGGTCGGGGCCGACCAGGAACCGGGCGACCGCATCCACCGGTCGGCAGGTGGCCGACAGGCCGACCCGCACCGGCTCGGCCGCGCAGGCGGCGCCCAGGCGCTCGACCGTGACGGCCAGGTCGGCCCCGCGCTTGGTGGGCACCAGGGCGTGGATCTCGTCGAGGATGACGTACTGGATCGACCGCCAGACCTCGCCCCAGGCGGGCTGCGCGAGCAGCAGCGCCAGGCTCTCGGGCGTGGTGATCAGGAGGTGCGGCGGCCGGTCGCGGAGCTTCCGGCGCTGGTGGGCGGGGGTGTCGCCGGTGCGGACGCCGACGGTGATCGGGCTGGCGGCCAGGCCGAGGTCGGCGGCGATCGCCGTCAGCGGGCCGTCGAGGTTCGTCTCGATGTCGTAGCCCAGGCTCCGCAGCGGCGAGACGTACACGGCCCGCAGGCCGGGCGCCAGCGTGCCGCGCTCGTGCTCCAGGTGCAGGCGGTCGAGGATCGCCAGGAAGGCCGCCAGGGTCTTGCCCGTGCCGGTCGGCGAGGTCAGCAGCGTGTGCCGGCCGGCGGCGATCACCGGCCAGGTCAGCCGCTGTGCCGGCGTGGGGCCGCCCGGATAGGTGCGCCCGAACCAGCCGCGCACGGCGGCCGACGCCAGGCCGGGCCACGGGTCAGGCGGGGGGATCGGGGCGGGCTCAGGCTCGATCGGGACGGCGGCCGGGCCGGGCACCGGTCGGCGGCGGGCGGTCCCTCGTCGCGGGCGATCCATGCGGGCGGCGTCCCGACACGGCGGCAAGGGCCGCGTCGGCTCCGGGCGCACCCTGAGGCCGGGCGGGGCCGTCGGGGGCGGGGCGTGCAGATCCTGGTGGGCGAACGACGGTCCAGCTTACCAGGCGACGGCGGTCGGTCCTACCCGAACCGCCGCGGGCGGCGATCCGGCCGGCTGGACGGCGTCGGGGGTCCCGGTTCAGGCCGAGGCCGCCGGCTCGTCGTCGGCCGGGCGGCCGAACGCGGGGCCGGCCAGGAACAGGCCCAGCCCGGCCACGCCGAGCAGGCCCAGGAGCTGGGCGGCGGCGGCCAGCGGGGTGGCGGCGGGCGTGGCGATCAGGTGCAGGCCCGAGGCCATCAGCCAGCCCAGGGCGGCGATCAGGGCCACCGGGCGGGCCAGGTCGGCGACCCGGCGGACGTGGCCGGCGACCAGCGCGGCGGCGAACAGGGCGACCAGACCCAGCGGCAGCAGGGCGACACCCTGCGACGGCGAGCCGGCGGCGGCCCGGGCGGCCAGCGTGCAGCCGGCGACCAGCGCGGCCAGGGGCAGGCCCATCGACCAGCGGGGCCGCAGGTGGCCGCCCTGATCGGCCTGGGCCAGGTCCAGGCGGGTCAGGAGCCGGTCGAAGGCGTCGGCGGGCGCGGCCGGGGCCGCGTCGAGCCGCTGGCGGGCGGCGCGGAGGTCGTCGCGGCCGGGCTGGAGCAGCAGGGCGGCGTCGAGCCGCTCGCGGGCCTCGTCGAGCCGGCCCAGGCCGCAGAGCAGGCCGGCCAGGTCGACCAGCACGGTGGCGCGGGTGGCCCGGTCCAGGTCGAGGGCCAGGGTTCGGCGATAGGCCTGCTCGGCCTCCTCGGCATGGCCCAGCAGGGCCAGCGCTCCAGCCTTGATGTAGCGGCAGCCGGCGTGCTGCGGGTCGGCCTCGAGCCCCTGCTCGGCGTGCTCGAGCGCCTCGACGGCCCGGGTGCGACGGCTCCAGGGACCGGCGGCTCGCAGCGCCAGCGAACCGGCCTGCATCCGCAGCATCGGGTCGGCCGGTTCGAGCCGGGTGGCGGCCTCGGCCGCCACGGACGCCTCGCGGACCCGGCCCAGGGCCCCCAGGGCGATGGCCCGGGCGTGGTGGGCCGCCGCGCTGCCCGGCACCTCGCGGACCACCGCGTCGGCCTCGGCCAGCGCCTCAAGGGGTCGCCCCTCGACCGTCAGCCGCAGCGCCTGCAGCGACCGCTTGCGGGGCGAGCCCGCCCGGGCCGGGGCCGCGGCACCGGCACCGATCAGGCCGGCCAGTCGATCCGAGAAATGCGGGCGGTGCAGCGGGGAGTGGGCCATGGTGAGGTCGCGTCCGGGGGGCTGAGCGTCGAGCTGAGCGACTCAGTTCCGGAATCCGCGGGATCGAGTGGCGATCGGGCGGGCTCCGGCCGGTCCTGCAGGCCGCAAGGACCGGAACATCGGCCACTATGCCCGAATCGATCGGCCGCGCCAAGCAGTCTGGGTGCTCCGACGTGGAGAAAGCTGAACATTGTCGCCCGCAGGTTGTCGCAGTTGGGTGGCTGGTCGTTACGTTTTGCTCTGGATAGGGTGTCGGACCGCCTTTGTTTCGCCTCTGGTCACGGTCTGGCGGGGTGAGTTGTCGGTATCGGAACGAAAGTGGTCGTAGGGGTCGAGAGGGACGGGGGTGTGGTGCGGGGGCCGGCGATGGCGCGAGGCCGACTTGCCGGCGCGCGGGGCGGGCCCGGGCAGCTCCTCGAAGCTCTCCAGGCACTTCCGGAGCGACGGCTCCAGGGCGTCGAAGCGGGCCGATTCGAGGGTGAACTTGACCTCGTAGTCGAGCCGCGCGCCGCGAAACCGGCGTTCGAGCACGGTCATGGTGAACGGGCCACGGCGGGTGCGCACGACGGTCTCCAGCGCGGGGGTCTTGCCCTGCGCGATCACCTCGCAGCGCAGGACCTCGCAGCCGGGTTCGAGCCGCTTCAGCTCGTCGGGCAGGGTCCGGGCGAGCTCGGCCAGGTCGACCTCGGGCGCCGCGTGGGGCCTGGCGATGACCAGGCCGTTGTCCGACCAGACCTCGTGCGGCGGGCCGGTGGCGTAGAGCAGGGCGACCTCCGAGGGCGCCAGCGCCGGGCTCCAGCCCTCGGGCAGGTCGAGGGCGAACCGGTACTCGCGCTGGATCCAGCGGTTGCGGGCCGCCGCCGCCGGCGCCGGGTCGCGGTCGGTGCCCGTGTCGGGCGGGGTGAAGCGGGCGGCAGCGATCAGGGCGTCGAACCGGGGCTCGGCCCGGGCGTACGACTGCTCGTCGGTGTTGATCAGGAACGTGTAGAGCTGTCGGTGGGCGATCAGCCGCACGCTCCGCTCGATCCAGACCTCGTCGGGGCCGCGGCGGAACTCCTTGACCGTCTCCAGCCGCTGGGCCGGCCCGCCCTCGGGCGCCGCAACGGTGACGACCTCGTTGCGGACGAGCGTGCCGCCCCGGGCCCCCGCGCGGCGGGCGTTGCCGTCGATGCGGGTGCGGTAGGCGTCCAGGCTCTCGGGCGCCAGCCCCAGCTCGCAGGCCACCACGCCGGGCCGTTCGGGGTCGCCCCGGTCGATCAGGGCGGCGAAGACGGTGTCCTCGCGCTCGCGGACGACCGGCGTCCAGCCCTCCGGGAGCGTGACCGTCAGCCCGTAGCGAGCCGAGATCAGCGGGCCGCCCGGCGGGTCATCGGCCCGGGTGGCCCGCGCGCCGAGGGTCGCCAGGACCACGAGCGCCATGATCGCCGTGGAGCGGCCGGTGCGGGCGGCCGTCGCCGGCGAGCCAGCGATGCGGGAGTGCGGGTTGGGGCTCATGGGTCACCGGGGTGGGGGCCTGGGGGTGGCGGGTGGGCGGGATCTCAGTGTAATGCGACGCGCGGGGGGCGGGCGAGCCGGGCGGTGGAATTGGCGGGTGCCGCGCCGCTCTGGTATGACAGGGGCATCCGGCGGCGGTCGGCCCGTTCTAGGCCCGGACCGCCGGCGTCCCGGCCCCGCGCCGGCCTTCGACGGAGACCGGCCCGTGCCGCTGACCGAACCCCTCCCGCCGAGAACCTCACCGCCGCCCCCGCCCCCGACGATGTTCCCCTGGTTCGCGGCGATCCGGCGGCGGATCATCAGCGGCCTGATCTTCGCGCTGCCGATCGCGATCACCTTCTGGATCGTCTACTGGATCTACTCGACCCTCCAGGGACTGCTGATCGACCCGATCGCCCAGCTCGTCCGACGTGCCATTGGCGCCGGGCGCTGGGCCGAGCTGCCGGTCTGGTGGCAGGACTACGTCTCGCCGCTGATCGCGGTGGGCCTGGCGCTCACGTTCCTGTACTTCCTGGGCCTGTTCGGTCGCTCGCGGGTGTACCGGATCATCGACTGGGTCCTGCTGCGGGTGCCGATCGTCTCGGTCGTCTTCAAGGCGGTCAGCAACGTGTTCAACTCGCTGGCCAGCGGCCAGCAGGGGTCGCAGTACAAGCGGGTGGTCCTGGTGCCGTTCCCGAACCGCGAGGTCCGCACGCCCGCCCTGGTCGCCAGCACGCTCCGCGATCGCGCCACCGGCCGGACGATCCTCTGCGTCTACCTGCCCTACTGCCCGGTGCCCACCACCGGCATGCTGCTGATGGTGCCCGAGGAGGAGGTCACCGAGCTCGACTGGGACGTGAAGGACGCCATGCAGGCCGTGATCTCGTTCGGCACCTCCACCCCCGACGCCATCGACTTCTTCCGCCACGGCCCCGGCGGCCCGACGCTCGGCCCCGAACCGCCATCGCCGGGCACGCCCGGCTGAACGCGGCGGTCCAGGCCACGCTCGCGACCGCTCACCGCGAGGGCCCCGGCTCGCCGGCATGGTCCTCCAGCCCGGGCGGCCAGGGCCCGGTGCGACCGAGGGTTTCCAGCCGGGCCACCGCCGCCAGGTCGTCCAGCGACAGGTCGGCGAAGGCGGACCGGACGGCCGCCAGAGTCGGACCCGTGACCAGCGCGCTGGCCACCGTCTCGGCGAGCCGACGGGACCCACGCACCACCGGCCAGTGCGGCGAGACCGCCGGGTCGAGCCTGAACCGGCACGCCCAGTCGGCCGGCGCCCGGCTCGCCAGCTCGGCCAGGCTCACCGGCGCCGCCGCTGCGGGTTCGACGGCGTCCGGGAGGACGGATTCGGGCTGCCCCCGGCCACGATCGCCGTCATCCGGAACATCGCCATCCGTGGGGCCTGGCGCCTGGCGGTCGCAGGGAGCGGGCCCGGGACGCCGGGAGCGGTGCGGTGCGGTCCGTCCGGGGGTCGCGGGGCCGGCCGTGCGACCGGTCGGCCGGCTCGCGCGCCGGTAGCGGATCAGGTCGGCCAGGGCCCGGCTGAAGTCCCGGTCAGCCTGCGTCCGGGAACTGAGCCGGACTCGCTGCACCGAAGGCGCCCCGGGCTCCGCCTCCATGTCGGCCGCCGTGAGCCGTCGCAGCCGCCAGGCCGCCAGCGCCAGCCGCTCCACCAGCGCCCCGGCCAGCGGGTCGGCCGGGTCCGACTGCCCCGCGACCCGCTCCACCCAGGCGCGGAAGTTCGCCGGCCAGGCCCCGGCCACCAGATCGCACAGCAGGGCTGGCGCCTCGCCGTCGGCACTCCCGTTCCCACCCACCTGCGTTGCACTCGACTGCATGACGCCCCCCGCCGCGACGGCGCTCCTGCCTTTCGTACCGTGAGCGAGATTCCTCCGGCCCATGCCGGCCTCGCCCCGACGGCTCGCCCGGCCATGCTTCATCGTGGCGGGGCCGGTCTGGTAGCTCCGATTCTGGCGGTCATCGCGGGAGGGCCACAGCGGGGCCGACCACCCGGACTGGCGGAGGATGCCGACCCTGATCCGCCCGATGAGAGCGACGCACGTCAGGGACGGCGTTGGGGGCTCGACGGAGTCCAACCCAGGGCGCTAGCTGACGCGGATGAGCAGGGTGGTGACGTCGTCGGTGGGGGCCAGTGGGTGGGTGTGGGCGCGGACGGCGGCGTCGAGGGCGGCGAGGATCTCGGGCAGGGGGCGGGCGGCCAGGGGGGTGACGACCGCCAGGGCCCGCTCGGGGCCGAACGCCTCGCCGGCGGGCGAGCGGGCCTCGCAGATGCCGTCGGTCATCGAGAGCAGCAGGTCGCCGGGTTCGAGAGGCCTCGGGTCGGAGGCGGGGAACCGGCCGCCGGCCTCGAGCGCCAGGGGCCAGCTCTGGCTCAGGAGCGTGCCCTTGAGTTGGCCGCTGGCATCGAGGTGGTAGGTCGGCGGATGACCGGCGCCCAGGTGGCGCAGGGTGCGGGTGGCCGGGTCGATCTCCAGCAGCATCAGGGTCACGAACCGGTCGTCCTCGGTCTGCGGGCAGAGCCAGTCGTTGAGCCGACCGGCCAGGGCATCGAGCCCGATCGGCAACTCGGCCAGGGCGTGCAGCCAGGCGTGGGTCATGGCCATCAGCAGCGCGGCATCGACGCCGTGGCCGCTGACGTCGGCGATGATGGCCAGCAGGGTGCCGTCGGGGCGCGCCAGGGCGTTGAAGTAGTCGCCCTGCGCGTAGTCGGCGGCCACCGAGCTTCCGAGCATCTCCACGCCGTCGCGGCTCCAGGGGCCAGACGGCAGGATGCAGTCGAGGATCTTCTGCACGGCCAGCAGCTGCGCCTGCCGCTCGCGGAGGCTCGACTCCAGCCGCCGGCGCTCGGTGATATCCAGGTGCGAGCCGACCATGCGGTACGGTCGGCCGCTGGCGTCGCGCACCATCACGCCGCGGGCCAGGATCCAGCGGTACGAGCCGTCGCGGTGCCGCAGCCGGTGCTCCAGCTCGTACTCGGGGGTCTGGCCGGCGACGTAGGCGCGGATCGTCTCGTGCGCCTGGACCCGGTCGTCGGGGTGCAGCCGGCGATCCCACTCCTCGAAGCTCGCGGCCACCTCGTCGGGGGCGTGGCCGAGCATGCTCTTCCAGCGCTCGGAGAAGTAGACGCGGTTGGTGCGGAGGTCCCAGTCCCAGATGCCGGCATCGGTCCCGCGCACGGCCAGGTCGAACCGCTCCTCGCTGGCGGCCAGCGATTCCTCGACCCGCCGGCGCTCGACGATGCCGGCGAGCACGTCGGCCACCGCGTGCAGGAATCCGGCCGACTCGGCGGTCGGCTCGTGGCCCGGGGGGACGGCCAGGCTCAGCAGCCCGATGCGGCGGTCGCCGGCGGCGATCGGGATGCAGTACTGGCCGTGCGGTTCGTGGTCCGAGACGCAGAGGCCGGCGGCGTGCGCCCGCTCCGCCGGGCCCACGACCAGCACGCGGTTGGCCGCCACGGCGCGGCCGCACAGGCAGTGGCCGATCCGCACCTCGGTGCAGGAGCGCCGGGCGGGCTCGGGCAGCCCGAGCTCGGCGGTGAGCACCAGGGCCGCGCGCGCCGGATCGAGCAGGAAGATGGCCCCGCGCGGCTCGACGCCCAGCCAGGGCAGCCGCACCAGCTCGGCGAGCACCCGGCCGAGCAGCTCGGGCAGGGGACCGGGCTCGAAGGCGAGCCGGAGCAGGTCCCCGAGCGCGGCCGGCTGGGGCGGGGACAGCTCGAGCACCGGGCTCCTGGGCGTGGCATCCATGACGGGTGGGCCTCGGATCGCCCCGGGCATCCCCGGCGGGAGGGCACTCCTGCTCCCTGATGGCGCTGGCCCCGACCCGGTCGGGCGTGCCCTGGATCCATCCACGCCGCGAACCTCCGGCCCGGACGGCGGGTGGACCCGCCGCACGCCCCGGACGTTCGTCACAGCGGCTTGCCCCTATTACACCGCGACCCGCCCGGCAGGTTCATTCAAAAATGGAGATTTTTGGTGACCGAGCCGGCCGTCGCCCGCTGTCGGCCCGACCCACCGGGTCGGTCAGAGCCGGTCCGCCGGCTCGATCAGGCGTCTGGGGCCGGGGCGGCGGCGATCCCGAAGGCGGGGTGAAAGTCCACCACGCCGGCCGGTGTCGGGCCGGTCCACGCCAGGGCCAGGACGTACTGGGGCGGGACGCCGCCCACGAGCAGCCGGGGCAAGGCGCGGAACCCGAACCGGCCGTAAAAGGCCGGATCGCCGCACAGGACACAACCGGCGGCCCCGCGGGCTCTCAGCTCCTCGAGGGCTTCGGCCACCAGCCGGGTGCCGTGCCCGCGCCGCTGCCAGGCCGGCGCGATGGCGACCGGGCCGAGTCCGAACCAGCCCGGCGTGCCGTCGGCGATCGTCACCGGCGAGACGGCCACGTGACCCACGAGCGTGTCACCGGCGGTGGCGACCCGCGAGAGGGTGAGCCCGCCGGACCGCCGCAGGGCGTCGGTGATGGCCGCCTCGGTGCCGCTGGCGTGCGCGGCGGTGGCGAAGGCGGCGGTCGTCAGGGCCGCGATGGCCGTCGCGTCGCCGGGGGCCTCGGGCCGGGTCGTGATCGCGTCCAGGGGCGGCTCCTGGTCGGTGAGCGGGCGGTGTGGGCGGGCCGGGGCCGCCGCCGGAGCGGCGACCCCGCGCGAGGATCAGCGGGACTCGCCGGCCTTGACCGCGTCCGGCCTGGCCGGGGCGTCCTTGTCCTTCTCGGAGGCCGGCGGGGCCGGGATCTTGTGGGGCGAGTCCTTCGCCTGGGCCATCTCGAAGCCGAGCCGATAGGCCGCGCGGGCGGTGCGGGCGGCCTTCTCGAAGTCGGCCTTGGTGAAGTCGTCGGTGGGCCGGTGGTAGTCCTCGTGCACGCCGCAGAAGAAGAAGATCACGGGGATCCCCTGGATCGCGAAGTTGTAGCTGTCGGTGCGGGCGTAGAACTCGTCGGCGTCGAAGACGGCCTTCATCCCCTCGGCCTCGCAGGCGGCCTGCGCGGCGGGGATCAGGGTCGAGTAGTCGGGGTGCTTGGGGCTCGGGGTGACACCGATCTGGTCGCCGGCGTTGCGGCTGACCATGTCGAGGTTGATGTCGGCGACGATCTTCATGCCCTCGGGCAGGCTCACGTGCTCGGAGAAGTACTTACTGCCGAGCAGGCCCTTCTCCTCGCCCGAGACCCACAGGAAGGCGATCGTGCGGTCCGGACGCTGGCCGTCGGCGAACGCCTCGGCGATCTCCAGCAGGGCGCTGGTGCCCGAGGCGTTGTCGTCCGAGCCGTTGAAGATCTCGCCCTTGTCGTCCACGCCGACGTGGTCGTAGTGGGCGCTGTAGATGATCACTTCCTTGGCCTTCTCGGGGTCGGCGCCGGGGAACAGGCCGATCACGTTGCGGTCGTACTTCACCTCGCGCTCGGCGTTGAGGTTGAAGGCGACGGTGAGGCCGGCCGGGGGGCTGGCGGCGAACGCGGCGACCGACTCGGCGCCGGCGGCCTGGAGCAGGGCGTCGCGGCCGCTGTCCTCCAGGTAGATCATCGGGAAGCTGCCGCCGCGGCCCAGGGTCAGCACCGGGCGATCGAACCCGCCGCGGAACATGTTGCCGAACCGGCCGGCGGCGCCCTCGGCGGCCCCCGACTCGGGCACGATCACGACCCCGAGGGCCCCCAGCTGCTGGGCCTTCTGGCGCACGCCGAAGAGCCGCTGGACCTGGCGGCCGTCGGCGCCGGGCGCGCCCTCCTTGCGGAGCCGCTCGGGCAGGCCGTCGAGGACGACGACGTACTTGTCCTTGACGTCCTTGTCCTTGAACTCATCGACGCCCGCCTTCTCGTCGACGTCGCCGTGCCCGACGAACACCGCCGGGGCCTCCAGGCCGCCGCCCGCCAGGCCGCGGGCCGCGACCAGGAAGTCCTTGTTCACCTTCAGCGCCGGGCCCGACCGCTTCACGCCGCCGGCCGCGTTGGCGAAGCTCAGCGCCGTGCCCGCCTCCTTGAGGGTGACGTACTGGAGCGGGAACTTCTGGAAGAAGGTGGCCTGGTCCTTCTCCTTGTCGCCGGCGGGCTCGGCGCCGAAGCCGGCCAGGCGGGTGGCGAGGTACTCGCCGGCGAGCTTGATCTCGGGCGACGCGGTGTCGCGACCGCGCATCAGGTCGGAGGCGAGGAACCGCATGTGCGCGCTCAGCTCGCGGCCGGTGATGTCCTTCACCGAGTCGGGCACGGCCACGGCCGCCGGCGCGGCCTCGACCTTCGCCTCCTGCGCCCGCAGGCTGGTGGACAGGAACAGCGGCAGGGCCGCCAGGGTGGTGATCGGCAGGACGCGCGGACGGATCATGTGCGGGGGGTCCCGGAGTGTTGGCGGGCGGGTTCGGTCCTGGAGAGGCACGGGCGCAGGCCCACAGCACCCGTCGGATGGCCTCCAGGATAGGCGCACCGGCGCCATTCCACTAGCACCCTCATCGGCGAACGTCGCTGCGCCGTGGCGTGGGGCAGTGGGGCCGCCGGCGTTGGCGTCGGATCGTCGTGGTGGCCACGCACCGCTCAGGACGCGGCACACCGGACCGCCGTCCGGGACTCCCGGATACGGGCCCGAGCTCGGGCGGTTCCCCTCCCGTGGGTCGGATGAGCGGAGCGAAATCCGACGGGCTGGGGCCAGGGACGAATTCAAAGCTGCCGCAGGAGCCGGATCGGCGGACCAACAGGCGATCGCCTCCGAGGCCGTCGGATTTCGCTCCGCTCATCCAACCTACGGGAATGGCACAATCCGGCTCGGCGGCTGGCCGCTCAGGTGCCGGGCGTCTCGTAGAGCACGATCGTGCCGCCGGCCTGGGTGGTGATCCGGGTCACGGGCTGGAAGGCGTTGGTGTACGTCGAACCGCCGCTGGGCACCGAGCCGTTGGTGTAGGCGACCGTGGTGGCCGTGACGCTCGGGCTGGCGAACTTGCCCGAGGCGTCGTACGAGCTGGTGAACGCCGGCTTGGCCGTGCCGCCCAGGCCGATCGTGAACCGCCGCCAGGTCGAGCCGGTGTTGTTGCCCACGAACCAGCCGCCCGACTGGTCGAGGGTGTAGGTCCCCGGGCCCGTGACGGTGATGGTGACGGTGGCCGCGCTGAAGTCGCCGCGGTTGTAGAAGCCGCCGGCGTTGGCCGTGGAGCTGCCCTGCGTGCCCGACGACCAGCCGGCCTTGCTCACCGTGACGTTGCTGATGTAGCCCGGGGCGGTCGGCGCGGCGTACCCGACCGAGACGAAGGTCTGGGCCACCTGGGCCCGGCTGGCGCGGCCTGAGCGGAGCATGTCGACCCAGAACTGCTGGCCCTCGGCGTCGGGGGCGCGGCCGAGCACGTCGTCGTAGAGGTCGGTGACGAACCCCTCGAGGGTGCGGGTCTCGCGCAGGTTCGGCTCGCTGGTCAGCAGCCGCACCGCGAGCCGGTCGGGGCTGGCGCCGTGCTCGAGCTGCCGGGAGAGGCTCCGGATGTACGCCTCCTGCGGCGGCCCGTCGATGAACTTGTCCCAGAGCACCAGCGCCTGGTCGCGCGCCGTCGAGGCGCTCATCAGGGCCCGGCCCTCCAGGGCCTCGCGACCCGGGCGGAATCGGCGGCGGTCCGACATGCGTGGCTGGCTCATGGGGCGCTCCTGGTTCGGATGGTGGTCATCCGGATCGCAACTGCGTGGGGTGTCGCAACGTCGCAACATGCACGCAATCAGATTCTGAGGCACGGGGCCGCCCGAGGCAACGGGGTGGCCGGCCCGGAAATGCCACGAGGGCGGCCGGAGCCGCCCTCGTGGGGATCGAACCAGGACTGAGCGTCAGGCCCCGAAGGGCCGACGATCAATACATGTCGTCGTAGCCGGCGCCGCCGCCACCCTTCTTCTCGTCGCCGGCGGTCATGTCGGCGATGAGTGCTTCGCTGGTCAGCAGCAGGGTCGAGACGCTGGCTGCGTTCTGGAGCGCCGAGCGGGTTACCTTGGTCGGGTC
>CAZUZD010000159.1:0-13680 GCA_964624465.1 uncultured Isosphaeraceae bacterium | reverse complement strand
GTGGTCCGGGGTCGCCCCGGGTCGCGGGCGGGCAATCTGAACCCGATCCGGGGCCGGCCGGGCCCGGCTGCGAGCGTCGGGGCGAACAGGCCCGGGGTGCGGCTCGCAGGGCTCGTGCGCGCCGCAGCGATCGTGCGAGGCTGAGGCGAAAATCCGCCGTAAGTGGTTTCGCCATTTTGGGGTTCGGGGAATTGCGGTCGGCCCGTGTCCCGGGGGTCAAGCCGGGCGCGCGCCGCGCCGATAACGTAAGGGCCCGGAGGCAAGTCGCCGTCACGCCAGCCGGTGTGACGGGGCTCACGGTGGGAGGCGAACGCCGCCCGCACCGCGAGCACGAGCCCCGGAGTCAGGCCCCCGTTCGACCGGTTTCGCGGGACCGGACTGGCCCCCCTGGGGGGCGGTTCCCGGCCGCCGGTCGGATCTTGGGCGTGGAGTTTCCCCCCGAAACTCGCCACAATAGTTGGGCGTGGGGACCGGCGCAGGCGCCGGCCGCCCCGGGTGCGGGCCCCCGTCGCGGGGGTCGCGGCCGGAGCGGTGGGGAGAAGCTCGGTGGCCGGTCTGGAGAGGCCGCGGGTCGCGCCCTGGACGAGGGGGCCCGACCCGCGCGATTGGCCGGCCGGAACCCGGCCGATCGTGCCCAGGAACTGGCACCGTGTGCCGCACCGCGTGACGGACCCCGCTCCTGCTGACCTTCATCCCTTGATGTCCCCGATCCCCGCCTTTCCCACCGGGGTGGGGTCCGTCCCGCATTGATCCCGACGCTCAAGCACACGCACAAGCCCGGGCCGCGCCGGCCTCGAACCACACCCATGAACCCACACCGCCGCGCCTGACCGGATCGATCACCCTCCCTCCTGGCACCCCAACCGGATCGACCTGCGTCCCGCCCGGGGCGGGGTGGACGGTCGGGTGCTCGACCGCAGAATCTCTCTATCTCTCGGATTGTTTCTGGAGCCGTCACCGACGATGAGTCACCCGGATCACGCCCCCGCCAGCCGCTCGGTCTTCCACGCCAACCCCGACACCGAGATCGTCGAGGTCCGCGCCCGCGAGATCCTCGACAGCCGCGGCAACCCGACGCTGGAGGCCGACGTCCTGCTGGCCGACGGCTCGCTGGGCCGCGCCGCCGTGCCCTCGGGCGCCAGCACCGGCATCTACGAGGCGGTCGAGCTCCGCGACGGCGACAAGGGCCGTTGCCTGGGCAAGGGCGTCAAGAAGGCCGTCGAGCACGGCAACACGGCGCTGGCCGGCGCGGTCGTGGGCCGCGACGCCACCGACCAGGCGGGCCTCGACCACGCGATGCTGGCCGCCGACGGCACCGAGAACAAGGCCCGTTACGGCGCCAACGCGATCCTGGGCGTGAGCCTGGCCGCCGCCAAGGCCGCCGCGCAGAGCTCGGGCCTGCCGCTGTTCCGCTACCTCGGCGGCCCCAACGCCCGCATCCTGCCGGTGCCGATGGCCAACATCATCAACGGCGGCAAGCACGCCGACAACAAGATCGACTTCCAGGAATTCATGGTCATGCCCGTGGGTGCCACCTCGTTCAGCGAGGGCATCCGCTGGGTCGCCGAGGTCTTCCACACGCTCAAGTCCGTCCTGAAGAAGGCCGGCCACAACACGGCCGTCGGCGACGAGGGTGGCTTCGCCCCGAACCTCGACAACGAGGAGGCGCTGAAGTACATCATGGAGGCCATCGACAAGGCGGGCTACACCGCCGGCCGCGACCAGCAGTTCGCCATCGCCCTGGACTGCGCCTGCTCGGAGCTCTTCGACGAGGGCGACAAGAAGGGCTACAAGTTCTGGAAGTCGAACCCGTCGAAGCTGTTCTCGACCGACGACATGATCGGCCTGTTCGCCGACTGGGTGAGCAAGTACCCGATCCTCTCGATCGAGGACCCGCTCGACCAGGACGACTGGGCCGGCTACAGCGCCATGACCAAGGCGCTGGGCGACAAGGTGCAGATCGTCGGCGACGACTTCTTCGTGACCAACCCCAAGCGGCTGGCCGAGGGCATCGCCAAGGACGCCTGCAACAGCATCCTGGTGAAGGTCAACCAGATCGGCACGCTGACCGAGACGCTCGAGGCCGTGGCCATGGCCCAGCGCAACAGCTACACGGCCGTGCTCTCGCACCGCTCGGGCGAGACCGAGGACGTGACGATCGCCGACATCGCGGTGGCCACCAACTGCGGTCAGATCAAGACCGGCAGCGCCAGCCGCACCGACCGGGTCGCCAAGTACAACCAGCTGCTCCGCATCGAGGAAGAGCTGGGCTCGACCGCCGTCTACGGCGCCGGCCTGCTCAAGCGCCGCAGCTGAGCCCGGCTGCCGGTTCCCCTCGCACTGCCTGAACCCGACGCCCGACCGGGATCCGCTTCCCGGCCGGGCGTCTGGCGTTGCGCCGGCCGGGTGGCGTGGCTCAGGGAGTCTTCGGCTCCCCGGCGAGTCGTTGGCCCACCACATCCCAGAGTGCCTGCCAGTCGGCCCGCTCGGCCTCGGGCAGACGGGCCAGCGCGGCCGCGTCGCGGACGCCGGCCAGGTGGGGGGCCTGTTGCCAGATACCGAGGGCTTCGATGGCGGCCGCGCGGGCCATCGGGTCGCCGGCCTCCATCGCCCTGGACCGGGCGTCCAGATCGGCCCTGAGCCAGCCCAGGGCCTGGCTGCGGAGCTGAGCCCGGACCGTGTCGTCGGGCTTCGGGTCGTCCTGGCCTTGCCCGCAGCCGGCCATGGCGGCCGCGCAGGCGGCGTTGTAGCGGTGCGCGGCCTCAAGGTCCTCGCCGAGCCTCGGGTCGCGCGTCATCGCTGCATCCCACAGGCGTGCGGCGCTGGCGAACCGCTCCGCGTCGTAGGCCTGCTGGCCCAGGCCGAGTCGGACGGTATTGTCCTGAGAGTTCGGCCCGCCGAGTACCGTGACCGACCGCGGCTCCAGCGCCTTCAGCCCCGGGCCGCTCGCCGCCAGTTCGGCCAGGTCCCGGCGCGCCTCGGCGGCCAGGGCCTCGTCGTTCAGACCGAGGGCGGCCACGATCCGGTTGTGGTGGTGGTTGCCCAGGAACTGGCGGTAGGTCGGATTGTCGGGATCCGCGGCCAGCGCCCGGGCCTGCCAGTCGATCGCCTCGCGGAGCCGGTCACGCGCCTGGGCGAACCGCCCGGCGTCCAGTTCGATCAACGCCAGGTTGTTGAGCGCACCGCCCAGCTGACTCGCGAACGCCGCGGTCTCGGGCTGCTGCCGGGTCAGGCGCCTCCGGATCTCCAGGGATCGCTCATCGACGGCCAGCGCCTCGGCCGGCTTTCCGCTGGCTCGGAGCACCGTGCCGAGGTTGTTGTAGAACATGGCCAGATGGCGCTGATACTCGATGACGGTGGGATGCTCCCGTGCCAGCCGCTCCTGGATGCTCAGCGACCGCTCCAGCTCCGCGATCGCCTCGACCGGTTCGCCGGTCGCGCTGCGCAGTTGCCCGATGTTGTTGTGGATGCTGGCCAGGGCATTCTGGAAGTCGGTCGAGGTGGGATGCTCCCGCACCAGCCGCTCGCGGATCGTCCGGGCCTGCGTGTACGCCGTGAGGGCCTCGGTGAGCCTGCGGTCCTGGCTGAGTAACGTGCCAATGTTGTTGAAGTGATCGGCGAGGTTGACCTGAAGGTCGATGTCGTCGGGGTGCGCGCGCACCAGCCGCTCGTGGATCGCCCCGGCCTGTTCGTAGGCCGCCAGCGCCTCGGCCGACCGGCCGGTGTTGTCCAGAACCATGCCCATGTTGTGGCGGCACATGGCCAGGCCGCTCTGAAACGCGACGACGGCCGGTTGCTCGCGCACCAGCCGTTCGTAGATCGCCCTGGCCCGCTCGAGGGCTGCCAGCGCCTCGGCCGGCCGGCCGATGTCTCTCAGCAAGACACCGATGTTGTTGTGGCACCGTGCCGGGCCGCTCTGGAACTCGACGACCGCGGAGTGCTCGCGCGCCAGCCGCTCGTGGATGGCCAGCGCCGCCTCATAGGCCGCCAGCGCCTCGGCCGGCCGGCCGGTCTTGCCCAGCAGATTGCCGATGTCGAGCTGGCTCTCGGCCAGGCGGCGCTGGAGGTCGGTGTCGGCGGGGCGTTCCTGCGCCAGCCGTTCCCAGATGGTCAGGGCCTCCCGATGCGTCCGCAATGCGTCCTCCCGGTCGCCGATCTCGGAGGTCAGATCCGCCAGCTCGAACGCGGCGAAGGCCAGCCGCTCCAGCGCTTCAGGCCGGGTGTCACCGTCGGCCAGGAGCTGCTCGCGCAGCGTCTGGAAGAACCCCAGTGGCTCCTTCAGTAGCTTCTTCCGCAGGGGCTCCAGCCCGGGGTTGTGCTGCAGCGCCGGCTCGTCGGCCACGGCGTCGCGGAACCGCTTGACCGCGTCGATCGCCTGGGATTCGCGGGACTCGGCTCGTGCCCGTTGCGCGGCGAGCAAGGTATTCGCCCGCGACAGATCCGCGTTCATCGAACGCACCACCGCGACGAAGCCGGCCAGACCCGCGACGCCGGCCAGCAGGAACGCGGCGACCGAGGCGGCCAGGCCAAGCTGCCAGCGGCGCTTCCGACGCTCCTCCACGGCGCGGGCCTCGGCCACCGCCCGGTCGCGCTCCGAGGCGTGCAGCCGGTCCTGCACCCCGGCCAGGTGGGCCGTCATCCGGTCGGCCACGGCGCGGGCGTCGCGGGGACGATCCGCCGCTTCGGACGTCAGGCAGTCGCGGCCGAGCGCCACCAGCTCGGCCTCGGCGTCGCAGGCGGCCAGCCGGGCCAGGGCGTCGGCCGTCGCGCCCCGGGCCGCCAGGCGCATGATCTCGCCGGACCCCCGGCCGGTGAAGGCGGGGGCGCCGGTGAGGATCTCGCAGAGGATCGACCCGAGCGCGAAGACGTCGGCCCGCTCGTCGATCGCCGCCGTCTCGCCGCGGGCCTGCTCGGGGGCCATGTAGGCCGGCGTCCCCATGATCGAGCCGGGCCGCGACAGCTCCGCGTCGGAGTCGGCCCCCGATCGCGCGGTGGCGATCACCGTCTCCGGGTCGGGGACCTTGCCGGCGTGGGCGTCGTCGACCACCCCGCCCCGGGGCAGGACCTTGGCCAGGCCCCAGTCCATCACCTGCACCTCGCCGAAGCTGCCGACCATGATGTTCGACGGCTTCAGGTCGCGGTGGATCACGCCCCGGGCGTGGGCGTAGGCCATCGTCTGGGCGACCTGCTCGAAGATGCCCAGGAACCTCGGCAGGCCGTCGGCCGGGGTGGCGCGGGCGGCCAGCAGCTCGGCCAGGGTCTGGCCCCGGACCAGCTTCATGGCGAAGTAGGGCCGCTGGTCGGCGAAGGCGCCCAGCTCGTAGATCGGCACGATGCCGGGGTGCTGGAGCTGGCCGCCGATCTGCGCCTCCTCGACGAACCGGCGCACCAGGTCGGGATTGTTCCGGTGCTGCTCCAGCAGGACCTTGACGGCCAGGTCGCGGCCCAGGTCGTCGTCGCGGCCCTTGAGGACGGCGCCCATGCCGCCGCGGGCGATCTCGCCGAGCAGGCGCAGGTGGGTGGTGCGGTCCCCCGGTCCGGGCATCTCGGGCGATGCGGGTCGGTGCAGCGGCGGCTCGGTGCCGGGGTCGGTGTCGCGCAGCAGGACGCGCGGCACGGCGCCGAGGCTGGTGGCGAGCGTCTCCAGCACGCCCGGCGGCCCGGACAGGTCCAGGGTGGCACCCAGGTCGCCGCCGGGCGTGAGGCTCAGGGCCTCGCCGCCGAGGCTGTCGCGGAGCAGGCAGCGGGGGCAGAGCCCCTGCGGGGCCCTGGCGGGCAGCACCAGGCCGCAGCTGGGGCAAGTCGGCGGTCCGGCCATGGTCGGCTCCTCCCTCGCGGTGGGCGATGTCGTCCGCACACCATCCTGTAAGGCAACGGGTCTGGAAGCTGACGCGCGGCGTCGGGATTCTGGCGAATCAGTCCGCCAGGGCGGTGAACAGGGCGTGGATCTCGTCGGCGATGGCCGCCTCGTCGGGCGCGTCGAGCGTGGCGGCGATCCGGGCGTCGAGGGCGTCGCGATACCGCCTGCGGAGCCGGTGGACGGCCTGCTGGACGGCGGCCTCGGTGGTGCCGAGCTCGGCAGCGATCCCGGCGTAGGGCAGGGCCTCCGGGCCCCCGGTCAGCACCGGCCGCAGCCGCTCGAACCAGGCGCCCCGGCCGGCCTCGGCGTGCTCGGCGGCGAGGGCGTCGAGCACGCCTTCGAGCAGGGTCAGGGCCCAGGCGCGGTCGAAGAGCCGCTCGGGGGTGGTGGCGTCGGCCGGCTCGGCGCGGTAGCGGGCCTCGGCGTCGAGGGCATCGAAGGAGATCGTCGCGCGGCCGCCGCTGCGCTTGATCGCCGCCCGGCGATCGCGCTGGTCGGCCAGGAAGAAGCCGCAGTCGGTGCGGAGGAAGGCGCGGAACCGGCCGCGGCTCGGGTCGGCGGCGCCGAGGGTGCCCTTCTCCAGGAGCCGGGCGAAGTAGTCCTGGGTCAGGTCGCGGGCCGCCTCGGCGGGGTGGCCCCGGCGGCGGATCAGGGCATAGATCGGATACCAGTAGGCGGCACACAGGCCGGCCAGCGCCGCGGGCGAGTCGGGCGCGGCGGGATCGCCGGCCGCGGCGACGCGGCTCCAGCGGGTGGTCGGGAACGGGGCCGGCGGCGGGTCGCCTGGCATGGGGCGGTGCTCCCGAGGGTGCCGGTGGCGGGGCCGGGGCCGGGGCCGTGGGGGCGCCCGGGTCCGCGGCCGAGGGGCGCAGCTTACAACAGATCGCGCCGACATCCGAATGATCCATCCTGGCTTGCTGGGTTTGATCTGATCACGGGTTAGGGGAATCCCCGTATCCGTTGACCGGAGGCCGGGGATAGAATCGATCGCACCCGGTCCCGCGCGGAACGCCGGGTCGGTCGGGTCCGCGAGGGGACCCGGGCAGCGTCAGCCCACCCGCCAGCACGCGGCCACGAGCCATGAACCACCCGCCCGACGACGTCGAAGACCCGGGGGCGTGCCCGGACGAGGCGAGCCTGCGCGGGTTCCTCGACAGCGAGGTGACCGGCGACTCGACCGGCGAGCTGGCGCGCCACCTGGAGGCCTGCGGCGGCTGCCGGGCCCGGATGGAAGGCCTCATCGAGATCGACCCGGAGATCTCCGCGCTGCTGGACCGGAGCCGGGACCCGCGGCCGCCCGCCCCGGCGCTGCAGGCACTCGTGCAGGGCGTGCTGGCGCGGTTCGACCGCCGCCGGGCCGCCGCCCGGCGCTCGCCCGAGCCGCGGTCGAGGCCTGCGCCTGCGAGCGCCGGGCTGCGGCACGACGGGCCCGAGCAGATCGGCGCGTACCGGATCGAGGGCTGCGCCGGCGCGGGCGCGATGGGCACGGTCTACCAGGCGGTCGACACCCGGCTCGGGCGGCGGGTGGCGCTCAAGGTGCTCCGCACCGACGGCCGCCGCGATCCCACGTTTGCCGAGCGGTTCCGCCGCGAGGCGGCCATGCTCGCCAGCCTCAACCACCCGAACATCGTGTCGGTCTACGAGACCGCCGAGTGGCAGGGACAGCCGTACCTGGCGCTCGAGTTCATCGCCGGTGGCACCCTGGCGCGCTGGACGTGCGGCCAGGCGCAGCCGGCCGACGTGGCCGCCCGCGCCGTGGCGACCCTGGCGGAGGCCGTGCAGTACGCCCACGAGCAGGGCGTGATCCACCGCGACCTCAAGCCGGGCAACATCCTGCTCCAGCCGCTGCACCCGGCGCCCGGACCGGGGGCCGGTCCCGAGGTCGATTCGCCCGCGACGGACGGCGCCCGAGCCGGGCTCGACGGCTTCCGGCTCATGATCGCCGACTTCGGCGTGGCCCGCTGGCGCGACGAGCTCTCGGACCTGACCCGCACCGGCGAGCCGGTCGGCACCCCGGCGTACATGGCTCCCGAGCAGGCCCGCGGCCAGGGCGAGCGGGTCGGCCCCGCGGCCGACGTCTACGCGCTGGGCGTGATCCTCTACGAGCTGCTGGCCGGCCATCCGCCGTTCCGCTCGGCCGACCTGGCGAACACGCTGCGAATGGTCCAGGAGAGCGAGGCCCCGGCGCTGCGGCGGCTGCGGCCGGGGCTGCCCCGCGACCTGGAGACGATCGCGCTCAAGTGCCTGGAGAAGGAGCCCGCCCGGCGCTACGCCACCGCCGCCGAGCTGGCCGCCGACCTGCGGCGGTTCCTCGAGCACCGCTCGATCGTCGCCCGGCCGGTGCGGCTGCCCGGCCGGGCCTACCGCTGGATCCAGCGGAACCCGCAGCAGGCGGCGCTGATTCTGGCCCTGACCCTGAGCCTCGCCGTGGGCGGCCTGATCCTGAGCGCCGTCGAGACCACCCTGCGCCGCCAGGCCAGCGCCAACCTGCAGCAGGCCGACACCAACCTGCGGGAGGCCGTCTTCGCGCTGGACCACCTGGTCAACGGCCTGAGCTCCCTGGGCGAGGCCGTCCATCCCAGCATCCTCCGCCTCCGCAACGAGAGCCGCGCCCAGGTGATCTCGTGGTGCGAGCAGTACCTGCGGCGGGCCCCCGCGCCCGAGCGGTGGTCGGAGTCCGACCTGAAGGTGGCCAACCTGCTGATCCGATTCCGGTCCGACCTGGGGCAGGCGGCGGCCGTCGAACCCCTGGCTCGCCAGGCGTGCCAGGCCGCCGAGGGCCTGGAGGGGGCCGGGTCGGGCGAGAGCTCGGCGACCTCGCTGCGGGTGACCTCGAACCTCCTGCTGGGCCATATCCTGCGCCAGACCGGCCGGCTCGACGAGGCGAGGGCCGCGTTCGTCCGCGCCGACGCGGTGATCCAGGACCAGCTCCGCGGCCGCCCCGACGACGTGCAGGCCCTGGGCACCCACCAGTCGATCCTGGCCGAGCTGATCGAGTGCCTGGAGGCGATGGGCCGACCGGCCGAGGCCCTGGACGCCGCGCGGGCCGGCCGCGCGGCGGTGCGGGCGATGCGCGCCCGGCAACCCGAGATGCCGGCGTACCGGCTGTGGGATGCCCAGTTCGCCCGCCGGCTCGGGTCGCTGCTGGGGCAGCTCGGGCGCTGGCCCGAGGCCCTGGTGCCCCTGGAGGAGGGGCTGGGTGAGCTGGAGCCGGTCCCCGAGGGCCAGCGGGCGCGGGCGTCGCTCGACGCCACCCGCGCCGGCCTGATCGGGACCTGGGCCGAGGCGGTCCTCCACCTGCGACCGGACCGGCCGCTGCCGGCGAGCGCCCAGGCGCTGCTGCGACGCCTGCCCGACGCCGAGCCGCCGCTGCTGGTCCAGGTCGAGCTGGCCGGCGAGCTGGCCGCCGCCGGCGAGCCCGAGCGGGCCCTGACGCTGGCGCGGTCCGCCGCCGGCGAGCCCCTGACCGTTCGCCAGGCGCCCCTGGCCCTCGCCGCGGTCCTGGCCCGGCTCGCGGCCGACCCGGCCGCCGACCCCGCCGAACGCGACCGTCGGGCCGACCTGGCCCTCGACGTGCTCCAGCGCGCCCGCGCCGAGCCGAGCCTGGCCGGGCCCGCAGAGCGCGACCGGCTCCGCGGGCCCGACTTCGCCCCCCTTCGCGATCGCCCCGAATTTCAGCGGCTGCTGGACGAGCTCGACCCGACAGCCGCGCCCTGATCCTGGCATCCGACTCCCGGTGTCGGGCGGCCCCCACGCCGGCGCGTCGGATTTCGCTGCGCTCATCCAACCGACGGGACGCGGGAACCGCCGGGATGCCTGGGTTCCGTCCTCGGAGCCCGGATCCAGGAGCCTCGGACGGAGGGCGCCCGGTGTGTGTCAGGGCCATGCCACGACGACGCAGCGGGCGCCCCGGCCGTGCGGGCTCAGGGCTGTGACGGGGCCGGCTGGAAGAGCTGGGGGGCGAAGACGTTCAGGTAGTCGCGCCAGTTGGCCCAGGTGTGGCCGCCGGCGGTCTCCTCGTAGACGGGCGCGAAGCCGTGCTTCTTGAGCAGCTCCAGCGAGTCCTTGGTGGTCTTGAGCAGGAAGTCGTCGGTGCCGGTGCTGAACCAGAGGAGCTTGAGGCCCTTCTTGAGGTCGGCGTCGTCGAGGGTCTTGAGCCGGGCCTTCTCCCAGGCGCCGTCCTCGCTGCCGAAGATGCCCGAGCTGAAGACGCCGACATAGGCGAACTGCTCCGGGTGCGACATCGCGATGTTCAGCGTCTGGGCGCCGCCCATCGACAGGCCGGCCAGGGCGCGATGGTCGCGGTCGGCGATCACGCGGTAGTGCGACTCGACGTAGGGGACCACGTCGCCCAGGAAGTCCTCGGCGAACTCGTCGCGCGCCTGGCCGTCGCCGCGCATGGCGCCCATGCTGAAGTCGCGCGAGGTGTGGCCGGCGGGCATGACGACGATCATCGGCACGGCCTTCTTGGCGGCGATCAGGTTGTCGAGGATGAAGCCGGCCCGGCCGACCGTGCTCCACGAGTCGTCGCAGTCGCCGGCGCCGTGCAGCAGGTAGAAGACGGGGTACTTGTCTGTGCCGGCCTCGTAGCCGGGCGGGGTGTAGACGTGCATCCGGCGGGTCTTGCCCAGCGCCTTCGAGGCATAGGTGACCTCGGCCACCGCGCCGTGGGGCACATCCTGCGTGTCCTGGAACCCGGCGCCGGGAACGTGGACCAGGCTCATCACCGTCGAGTTGGTCTGGCTGACCGCCGGGTTCTGCGGGTCGGCCACCTGCACGCCATCGACCTGGAAGGCGTAGCGGTACGCCCCCGGCGCCAGCGGCTTGGTCTTGAGCTCCCAGACGCCCTGGTCCCCCTTGGTCAGATTGAGCGCGCCGTTGCGGGGGTCGCCCAGATCACCGCGGAGCGAGACCGACTCGGCCTTCGGGGCCAGCAGGCGGAAGGTGACCGTGCGGCCGGCCTGGACCTCGGGCGAGACGACGCGGGGCCCCTGGCCGGGCCGGGGCCGGGGGGTGGGGGCGACCTTGGTGTCCTGGGCCGGGGCCGTGGCGGTGGCGGTCACCAGGGTGGCCAGGCCCAGCAGGGCCGTGCCGAGCAAACGTCGCGAGGCGCTCATGGTGCGTGGTTCCAGGAGAGGGGAGAGGACCAGCGGGGACCGGACTCGGCCTGCTCAAGGAGAGCGACAGAACCTCGGGCGCCGGACCATGATCCCGCGCCCGGCGAGAAGTTTGCAGGGGGACTCCCGCCGCCGTCGAGTCCAGCTCTGACCCGCAGCGGACCCGACGGTCCTTCCCGAAAACATCCAGGCGGCCTTTAATGAGAGGCGCCGGGACTCCCCAGAGGCCGGCATCGGGTGCGGCCAACGGGGCCGGACCCGGCCGACCGGGCCCCGACCGACCGCGAGGATGACCACCGCATGCCGCCAGCCAGGTCCTATGCCGCGGCCAGCGCCACCGCGCCGATGGCGCCCCACACGATCACCCGCCGCGAGCCGACCGAGCGTGACGTGCAGATCGAGATCCTCTACTGCGGGATCTGCCACTCCGACGTGCACGCCGTCCGCGACGAGTGGAGCGAGTTCCTGCCCACCGTGTACCCGATCGTGCCGGGGCACGAGATCGTCGGCCGCGTGACGAAGGTGGGCGCGGCCGTGACCCGACACCGGGTCGGCGACCTCGCCGCCGTCGGCTGCCTGGTCGACTCCGACGGCACCTGCCCGAACTGCCGGGCCGGGCTGGAGAACTACTGTCCCGAGCAGGTCCTCACCTTCAACGGCCCCGACACGCACGGCACCGCGCCGGTGACGTATGGCGGCTACTCCGAGAGCATCGTCGTCGACGAGCGGTTCGTGCTGCGGGTGCCGGCGAACCTCGACCTGCCCGGCGTCGCCCCGCTGCTCTGCGCCGGGATCACGACGTACTCGCCCCTGCGGCACTGGGGCGTCACCACCGGCAAGAAGGTCGGCATCGTCGGCCTGGGCGGCCTCGGCCACATGGGCGTGAAGTTCGCCCACGCCCTGGGGGCGCAGGTCGTCGTCTTCACCACCTCGCCCGGCAAGGCCGACGATGCGAGGCGGCTGGGCGCCGATGAGGTCGTCGTCTCGCGCGACGCCAGCGCCATGCAGGCGCACCGCGGCAGCTTCGACTTCATCCTCGACTGCGTCTCGGCCGCGCACGACCTGAACGCGTACCTGAACCTGCTCCGCGTCGACGGCAACCTGACGATCGTCGGCGCGCCCGAGAAGCCGCTGCCGGTGAACGCCTTCAGCCTGATCGGCGGCCGCCGCAGCCTCTCGGGCTCGGCCATCGGCGGCCTGCCCGAGACCCAGGAGATGCTCGACTTCTGCGGCCAGCACGGCATCACCGCCGACGTCGAGGTCATCCCGATCCAGCAGGTCAACGCGGCCTACGAGCGGCTCCTGAAGGCCGACGTCAAGTACCGCTTCGTCATCGACATGGCGTCCCTGAAGTCGGAGTGATCCGCACCCACCCGCAGGAGAACCAGACGATGCAGATGCGCACGCTGGGCCGCAGCGGCCTGGAGGTCTCGGCGCTCGGGCTGGGCTGCATGGGCATGAGCTTCTCGTACGGACCCCCCAAGGACCGCGCCGAGATGATCGCCCTGCTGCACGCGGCCGTCGATCGCGGCGTCACCTTCTTCGACACCGCCGAGGTCTACGGCCCGTTCCACAACGAGGAGCTCCTGGGCGAGGCCCTGGCGCCCGTCCGCGACCAGGTCATCCTTGCCACCAAGTTCGGCTTCCGGCTCAAGCCCGACGGCTCGCCCGGCTGGGCCGGCGTCGACAGCCGGCCCGAGCACATCCGCGAGGTCGCCGAGGCGTCGCTCAAACGGCTGCGGGTCGACACCATCGACCTGCTGTACCAGCACCGCGTCGATCCCGACGTGCCGATCGAGGATGTCGCCGGGACCGTGCAGGAGCTGATCGCCGAGGGGAAGGTGCGGCACTTCGGCCTCTCCGAGGCGGGCGTGGCCACGATCCGACGCGCCCACGCCGTGCAGCCGGTCGCCGCGCTCCAGAGCGAGTACTCGCTCTGGTGGCGGAGGCCCGAGGCCGAGGTGATCCCGACCCTGGCGGAGCTGGGCATCGGCCTCGTGCCGTACAGCCCGTTAGGTAAAGGGTTCCTCACCGGCCAGATCGCCGCCGATGCGACCTTCGCCAGCACCGACTTCCGCAGCACCTTGCCCCGATTCGCCCCCGACGCCCTGGCGGCCAACCAGGCCCTCGTCGCGCTGATCGGCCGCATCGCCGCCCGCGCGGAGGCCACGCCCGCGCAGGTCGCCCTCGCCTGGCTGCTGGCGCAGCAGCCGTGGATCGTCCCCATCCCCGGCACCACCCGGCTCGACCGCCTGGACGAGAACCTCGGCGCCCTGGCCGTGACCCTCTCCCCCGACGACCTCCGCGAGCTCGCCGCCGCCGCCACCGCCATCCCCGTGCAGGGGGGCCGCTACCCCGAGCACCTCGAGCAGATGACCGGCCGATAGTGTCCTGAGCCGATTCAGGGTCTGAGCTGGCAGCGCTCGTCGGGTGGCCGGGGTCCAGTTTCGCGTCCTGGTTTCCCCAGCTCCTTCCGGGGTTGCCGTCCGCCGCAACAACCCCCGCCACCCGAAAGACATTCTTCAGGGTGGCTGGGGTCCGTCCTCGGACCCCGGCTTCCTCCGCGCTCGCCGGGGTTGCGGCGGACCGCAACCCCAGCCACCCGATGAGCTCGGCGTCGTCCGACGGCAAGATCCGAGTGCTGGGTGCCCGGGTTCCGTCCTCGGAGCCCGGATCCCCGGCCTGTGGTGTGGTGTGGTGTGG
>CAZUZD010000158.1:0-13775 GCA_964624465.1 uncultured Isosphaeraceae bacterium | reverse complement strand
GCGGGAGCGCGAGGCCCGGGGGGCGGGCCGAGCCCGCCCGGCGCCGGCCGTCCCGGATGGCCCTCGCGGTCCTGGCGGGCGCGGGCCTGCTGACGATCTCGGTCCTCGGATGGTTCGGATCGCGGGGCCTGCCGCTGGCCGGGTTCGTGGCGGCGGTGGGGCTGGCCGGCGCGCTGGCGGTCGAGTGGGGGCTCCATCCCGCGCCGCTGGAGACGGCCGGGGTGGTGCTCGTGCTGGCGGCGTACCTGGTGGAGTGGACCTTTCGCGGCTACCTGCCCTTCAGCAGCCTGAGAGGGGTCGTTCCCTGGTACGACACGATCCCGCAGGTGGGTCTGATCCTCTTCGCCGCCGGCTGGGCCGGGCGCGGGCTCGGCCCGCCGGCGGACCGGATCGCGCCGCTGACCCGTGGCCAGGCCCTGGGGCTGGTGGCGCTCGTGCCCCTGCTCCTGGTCATCCACGCGCCCCGGGTGTCGGCGCTGTTCCTGGAGAACGTCCCGCGCGACTCGTTCGATCGCGTGCGGGCCGACCTGCCGACGCCTGAGCTTCGGCTCGTGGCCGGCCGCGCCCTGGCCGAGGAGTACGCCCGCCGGCAGCGGCTCGACCTGGCCCGGTTCGACCAGGCGCAGGCCGTCGCCCGCAAGCTCGGCATCGGCCGCGACGCGATCGCCGCCAGCTTCGGCCGGGTCGACCTGCTGGAGCTGCCCGAGGTCTACGACGCCATCGGCTTCCTCGACCTCCCTCGCACCGGTTCGGTGACCGATCCCGCCCGCATCCGGGCTGCACTCGGCCCGCTGCTGACCCCGTCTCCCAAGCCGATGCTCGGCCGCGACGCCCGCGGGACCTTCGACTTCGTGCAGTGACTCCGGGCCCGCTCCCCGGCGATCGCTCGTGGGACGCGATCGGGAAGCTGGGGCGCCAGGTGCCTGCGGCCGCCCGGTTCCTCGCGCGCGAGCCGCGAGAGGCGATCGGCAACGGCGGACGACGGCCGGTGGTCGGACGGCGTAGAATGATCCCGGGCCGCCACGAGTCGCCCGCCCGCTTTCCGCGCCTTCAGGTCCGCCCGAGTCCCGTCGTCTGCCCATGTCATTCACCGCCCCGACCCTGGCCCCGCGCGCCGCCTACGTCCACATCCCGTTCTGCGCGCACAAATGCGGCTACTGCGACTTCGCCTCGCTGGCCGGGGCCGATGCGCTGGCCGACCGCTACCTGGAGGCGCTCGAACGCGAGACGGCGCTGCGGGTGGGGGGGGAGCCGTGCGAGGTCGACACGCTGTTCATCGGCGGCGGCACGCCCACGCGGCTCGATGCCGGCCAGCTCGAACGGCTGCTGGCGATGTGCCGGCGCTGGTTCCCGCTGGCGGCCGGCGGCGAGTGGACCGTCGAGGCGAACCCGGGCACGATCGACGCCGCCAAGGCCGACGTGCTGGCCGCCGGCGGCGTCGAGCGGGTGAGCCTGGGGGCGCAGTCGTTCCACCGGCCGAGCCTCGCCGTGCTGGAACGCGAGCACGAGCCCGAGGCCGTCTCGAACGCGCTCGAGCTGATCCGGCCCCGGTTCGCACGCTGGTCGTTCGACCTGATCTTCGGCGTGCCCGGCTCGACGCTCGCCGACTGGGAGCGGGACCTCGACATCGCCCTCGGCCTGGGGCCGTCCCACCTCTCGTGCTACGGGCTCACCTACGAGAAGGGCACCGCGCTCTACAAGCAGTGGAACGCCGGTCAGGTGCACGCCCTGCCCGAGGAGCTGGAGCGCGACATGTTCGCGCACACGATGGACCGGCTGGCGGCAGCAGGTCTGGAGCAGTACGAGATCAGCAACTTCGCCAGGCCCGGCCAGGCCTGCCGGCACAACCTCGTGTACTGGGCCAACGAGTCGTACCACGGCGTCGGCCTGGGCGCGGCCCGCTACCTCGACGGCACCCGCGCCTCGAACACCCGCGAGATCCACGCCTACCTGCGACGGGTGGAAGCGGGCGACGATCCGACCGGCCCGAGCGAGGCGCTGGAACCGGAGGAGCGGGCGCGCGAGACGATCGTGCTCATGCTGCGACGCACCCGGATCGGCCTGGATCGCGACGACTTCCGCCGCCGCACCGGCTTCGACCTCGACGCCCTGGCTGGCCCGGCCATCCGCAAGCATGTGGCCACGGGACTGCTGGAGGATGACGGTCAGACCCTGCGGTTCACGCGCGAGGGGCTGTTCCTGGCCGACACCGTGCTGAGCGACCTGCTCTGACGCCACCCGCCCCGCCGGCAGACCCGGCGGGGCGAGGAGGCGAACCTATCGACCCGGCCTCAGCCCTTGCGGAGCTGGTCAGCACGGGCGGCAAGCTTGATGGCGGCGGTCTGGAACAGGCCGCGGGCGTTGCCGCCGGCGGTGCGGTAGGCGTCGGTGAACCCCTCGGCCTGGGTCCAGGTGACGACCTCCATGATCTGGCGGGTCATGAGCGCCAGCATCTCGTCGATCGTCGGCGGGGCCGTGGCCACCGGGGCCTGGGTGCGGGCGTCCGGGGTGTCGTCTTCCCAGGGCGGCACAATCCGGTTCGTGGGGCCGCCCAGGGTGCCGAGCGGGGAATCGGCCGAAGTGATCGGCGGCAGCGGGTCGGAGGTGTCGTCCCACGGGGCGGTCGCTGTGCCCTTGCCGCGGGGCGGGCCCTCGTTGACGACCTCGGCGCCGGCCTGGGCGTTGGTGCGGGGCCGGAGCTCGTTGGGGTCCTTGGGCAGGGCCGGGTACACCTTGCCGTCGGAGCCCAGCCGGGTCGAGGCCGCGGGGATCTGGTTGCCCTCGATGAGCTGCCGGCGGATCTTGGCCACCAGCTCGCGGCCCACGCCCATCTCCTCGGCCAGGTGCCGGTCGGAGCGGTCGTGGTGCAGGCGGAGCTTGACCTCGATCGCCCGGCGCCGCTCGGCGCGGGTCAGCGGAAGGCCGTGGTGCAGGTTGGCCACCGAGACGTAGTCGAGGGCCTCCTCGAACGTGCCGGTGATGATCTCGGCCTTGATCAGCCGCTTGTGGAGCTGGACGGCCGCGGCGTGGCGGTGGATGCCGTCGGTCAGCAGCCAGCGGCCCTCGACCTCGAAGACGGTGATCGGGGGCAGCCGGTCCCAGGACTCGGCGTACCGCTCGACGGTCTCGGCATCGAGCCGGTCGCGCAGGTTCAGGTTGGGGTCGAGAACCAGCTCGTCGACCGGCAGGTCGCGAATCTCCATGGATCCATCCCGGCACCGCAGGGTGCAGCAACGGCCGGGTCCATGGCCTAGAATGCTCCTTTTGCTCAACCATGAGCATCGACCGGCCCGCGACCGGGCTTGGGCGGTTTTCGGGGCCGGTCCGCCCCGTCGCCGTCGCAGCCGCGCCAGGCCGGTCGATCGGAACGGAACCTGCCAGGAGGCACCCGCGATGAAGGTCCTGCTCACCGGCGCCAGCGGGCAACTGGGCGCCTATCTGCTCGGCCGGCTGGTCGAATCGGGCCACCAGGTGACGGCGTGGAGCGGCTCCGACGCCGGCGAGCGCCTGGGCGTCGCGCTCGAGCCGGTCGATCTCGGCGACACCGACCCGATGGCGCTCGACCGCCGGCTGGAGGCGATCGACCCGGACGCGATCCTACACGCCGGGGCCATCAGCGCGGCCGACATCGTGCGCAAGGACCCCGACCGGGCCCACGCCGTGAACGTCGAAGGGACCCGCCGGCTCGCCGCCTGGGCCTCGCAGCACGACCGCCGGCTGATCTACACCTCGACCGACATGGTCTTCAGCGGCCGGAAGGGGCACTACCGCGAGACCGACGCGGCCGAGCCCGTGCTCGCCTACGGGCTGAGCAAGCGCCGGGCGGAGCCGTTCGTCGTGGCCACCCCGCGCGGGCTGGTCGCCCGCGTCGCCCTCATGTTCGGCCCCTCGCGGTGCGGCCGGGTCAGCTACCTGGAGCGGAGCCTGGCGGCGCTCGACCGTGGCGAGCCGCAGACGCTGTTCGTCGACGAGTACCGCACACCGCTCGACCTGCCCACGGCCGCCGCCGCGCTGGTGACGCTGCTGGAGGGGGAGGAAGTCGGCACCCTGCACCTCGGCGGGCCCGAGCGCGTCAGCCGCCACGAGCTGATGCGCCGGATCGCGGGCACGCTGGGCCTCGACGCCAGCCTCGTGCAGGGGAACCACCAGGCGGATGTGCCCGGCCCCGAGCCCCGGCCGGCCGATGTCTCGCTCGACACGACCCGGCTCGCCGCCGTCCTGCCCGACCTGCCCCGGCCCACCATCGAGCTAGCTGTCGAGGGGCTCAGGGCCGAGTTCCTCGGCCGGATCCGGGGGTGATGCGCGTCCGGGTCAGGCCGGGTCGGCGGGGTGCTTCGTGTGCCAGGCGGTGGCGAGCTGGTAGGCCAGCCCGAGCGCGATCAGCCGGTTCTCGCTCCAGGCCCGGCCGTCGAGCTGGAGGGAGGTCGGAAGGCCTCGGTCGTCGAAACCGGTCGGCAGGCAGAGCGCCGGGGTGCCGCAGACGTTGCCGGGTCCGCTCAGGCTGGTGCAGCGGAAGTCGTCGGGAAAGGTCCCCTCGGCGGGCGGGGCGGTCTCGGAGGTGGCGAGGTTCAGCACCGCGTCGTACCGCGCCAGGAAGCGGTCCAGCTCGCGGGCCAGCCGCGAGCGGATCCGCTGGGCGCGAAGGTACTCGGTGGCGAGCATCGTCTGGCCGGCGAACCCGCCCAGGCGGTCCTCGGGTGCGGTCAAGGCGGCCACCTGGCCGGATTCGACCAGGTCCTCGAACGCGGCGGCGCACTCGGCCTCGATGATCGTGCTGGCCACGGCCTCGAACGGCAGCGCGGGCAGGTCGACCTCCTCGATCGGGCCCAGCGTCTTGAAGACGTCCAGGGCCCCCTCGAAATTCCGCCGCACCTCGGGCTGGGCCCCGTCCTGGCCGTTGCGGATCACCGCCAGCCGGAACGGCCGGCCGGGGACGTCGGGGGGCGGGTACTGGTAGGGGCGGTCGGCGGACGAGAGGTCGTCGGGATCGGGACCGGCGATGACGTCGAGGATCACGCCGCAGTCGTGGGTCGTGTGGGCCATGGGTCCGATCTTGTCGTGGCTCCAGGCCAGGGCCATGGCCCCGGCGCGCGAGACGCGGCCATAGGTGGGTCGCAGCCCGGTCAGGCCGCAGTAGCTGGCGGGGGTCGTGATCGAGCCCCAGGTCTCGGTGCCGATGGCGAACGGCACGAGGCCGGCCGCGACCGCCGAGCCCGAGCCCGACGAGCTGCCGCCCGACCACGTCTGCCGGTTCCAGGGGTTGAGCCCCGCCCCTGTCAGGCTCGCGTTCGGCTGGCGATACCCCAGGCCGCCGGCCAGCTCGACCATGCCGAGCTTCGCCACCAGCACGGCGCCGGCGTCGCGGAGCCGGGAGATCACGGTCGCGTCGCGGTCGATCACCCGCCCGCGATACGGCTCGGCCCCCCAGGTGGTGGGGATGCCCCGGGTGGCGAGCAGGTCCTTGGCGCCGTAGGGGATGCCGTGGAGCGGGCCGCGATCGCGGCCCGCACTGAGCTCGGCGTCGGCGGCGCGGGCCTGCTCCAGGGCCAGGTCGCGGGTGAGCGTGACCACGGCGTTGAGCTTCGGGCCGATCCGCTCCAGCCGGTCGAGGAAGAAGCGAGTGAGCTCGACCGACGTGATCGAGCCGGCGCGGAGCCGGTTGCCCAGCTCGGTGAGGCTTGCAAACGCTAGCTCAGGATCGGCCATCCTCAAGTCTCCCGGTTGCAGGGGCAGGCGCCTCGGCGGGGCCGGGCGGAATTCACTCGATTGGCCCGCGATACGGGACGAAGCGGGGCATGGGCTCGTCGCCGTTGTCGAGGGCGAAGCGGGCCAGGGTGCGCAGGCGCTGGACCATGGTCAACACGTCGCTCCGCACGGCGGCGCGGGCGTCGGCGTCGAGCTGGTCGCCATACCGGGCCAGGATCAACTGCATGCGGGCCTCGACCTCGGCCTCGATCCGCACGGATTCGGCATCGGCCGGCCTGGCGGATGGCACGCCTGCTGGCTTCGGGTCGTCGGCCATGGCCCGGCCGGGTCGCGCCAGCAGGCCGGCGGCGGGGATCAGGGCCAGGGTCCGGACGAACTCGCGACGATGCGGGGCCGGGCGATCGTCGCCCGGTGGGGTCTCGGTCATGAGCGTGCCTCGCTGGGCGGGGAGCCGGGACGTTCAGGCCGCGATCCCGGCCGGCGCATTGCGGCGGAAGAGGGCGTAGGCGGGCAGCCCGAGGGCGACGATGCCCAGGCCCGCGAGCGACTCGACGGGCGTCTCCACCAGCATGCTGCCCAGCAGGATCAGCGCCCCGACGACGAAAATGATCGGCGTGATCGGGTAGCCGAACGTGCGGTACGGCCGCGGGAGGTCGGGCTGGCGGCGGCGGAGCACGAAGACGCTCACGATGCTGAGGGTGTA
The DNA here is from genome assembly GCA_964624465.1 of uncultured Isosphaeraceae bacterium. GTDB lineage: Bacteria > Planctomycetota > Planctomycetia > Isosphaerales > Isosphaeraceae > CAZUZD01. The sequence continues at coordinate 7,366 of CAZUZD010000158.1, read as the reverse complement.
GAAGATGGTGGCGCCGAAGATGACGTAGGTGTAGAGCACGTCGTAGAGCGGCTTCGGCGGCGGCAGGCCGGGTCCGGTGCGGGCCGTGAACGTCATCGCGGTGCCGAGCAGCGTCAGGGTCAGTGACCAGACCGTCTGCGCGGCGATGGCGGCGGCCGGGGTCTTGAAGGTCGGGTGCACCCGGCAGAGCCAGGCGGGGAACAGCCCATCACGGGCCAGTGCGAAGTACGCCCGGGGGCCGGAGAGGGCGTTGCCATTGAGCGAGATGAACGTCGAGGTCATGACCGTCAGGGCGATCAGCACCAGGCCGGGCTCGCCGAGCAGGCGCTGACAGAAGTCGGCCGAGACGGCCCGGGGCGAGCCCTGCTCGGTCGAGGCGCTGGCGATCTCGGGCATCGGCAGCACCAGGTGATAGGCCAGGGTCGTGCCCAGGTACAGGGCGATCAGCAGCAGCACGCCGCCGATGAGGGCCCGGGGGATGCTCCGCGACGGGTCCTCGATCTCCTCGGCGAGGTTCGCGGTGTTCACCCAGCCGTCGTAGGCCCAGAGCACGCCCACCATGCCGACCATGAACCCGCGGAACAGTGGCCCCCAGCCGAGGGAGGCATCGGGCCAGAGCGGGGCCAGGTTCGCCGTCTGGGCGCGGCCGAGCAGCCAGGGCAGGGCGATCATGGTGCCGAGCGCCCCGACCTTGAGCACCGTGCCGACGACCTGCACCCGGCCGCCCCAGCGGGTGCCCAGGATGTTCACGCCGGCGACCGTGACCATGGCGGCCACGGCGAGCGCCGTCTGCCAGAGCCGGGGGTCGAGGCCCGCCGGCCGCCAGAGCTGCGAGGCGTAGAGGGCGAACGCCGCCGCCAGCGTGGCCACCGAGCCCGAGCGGATGACCAGGAACTCGGTCCAGCCGAACAGGAACGCCGGCAGCCGGCCGAAGGCGGCCTTGAGGTACACATACGGGCCGCCGGCGTGCGGCAGCATGGCGGCCAGCTCGGCCAGGGTGAGGGCCCCGGCCAGGCTGAACAGGCCGCCCAGGATCCAGGCGATCACGATCGGGCCGATCGCGGGCACCTCGTGGGCCACCCGCGCCGGCACGATGAAGATGCCCGAGCCGATCACCGACCCGACGATCGTGCTGAGCGCGGCCCAGGGGCCCAGCACCCTCGGCAGCCGCACCCCGCCGGGCCCCTCCCCGGAGGCGTCGCTCGCGGGGCTCGGAGCGTGTGACTGGCTCATGGTGCGAAGCTCCCCCGGGAACTGGGACGCGGGCCGTGGCAGACGCTTTGATCGCGGCGGCGCGGGCGCTGGCCGTCAGGGCGTGGTGGCCAGCGCGGCGGCGCGACGCATGGCCTCGGTGGCGGCGTCGAGCCGCTCGATCAGGGCCTTCGACTGCTCGGCCAGCAGCTCGGGCTTGTCCTCCTGGAGGCCCTGGCGCACGCCGGGCAGGGGCCAGGCGGCGTAGCCGGTCGTGAGGCCGGGGGCGTACAGGGCGTGCTTGAACCAGGTGCGGCCGGGCAGCCCCTTCGGCAGCAGGAACGACCGCTCGACGGCCGTGAGCGCGTCGTTCACCTGGGCCAGCCGGGCCGCGGGCACCTCGGGGCCGTCGGCCAGCGCGGCGGTCGCGCGATCGAGCGCCTTCGCCTGGGCCTCGAACCGCCGTACGGCCGCGATCAGGGCCGGCAGGCCGGCGAAGTCGAACGGCTTGCCCAACGACCGCTCCTTGCGCGCGGCCATCCGGCGCAGCTCGTCGAGCTGCTCGCGGATCGCCTCGGCGTAGGGCGTGAAGGTGAAGGGCACGATCTCGGCGCCGGCGGCCCGCATGGCGATGGCCGTGTACAGCCGGGCGGCGGTGGCGTGGGTGAGGAACTCGGGGTCGCCGAACTTCTCCATCCAGAAGAAGTTGTCGTAGATCGAGTGGTACACGCCGTAGCCGCCGCCAAAGTCCACGTCGAGCGCGGGCACGCCCAGGTGGTCGACGAATGCGGTGAAGTCGGAGCCCGACCCCAGCGACCCGAGCTGCGGCGAGAACCGCGACGAGGCCGGGCTGGCCGTCGCTGCGGTCGGGTCCGGGGCCGTCCAGGGGGTCTCGTCGAGGTCGACCGGCCCGCTTGCCCAGGTGGCGCGGCGGGCGTCGAGCCACTGGCGGGCCAGGGTCTTGCCGGTGCGTGGGTCGTTGACGGCCTCGGCCGCCGAGAGCACCAGGTCGCGGAGCGAGGGGATGCCGTCGAGGGACAGGGTGGAGCCGGCGACGGCGGAGTCGACGTTGAGCATCAGCACCGCCTTCTGCCCGATCGCCTCGGCGTGCTGCTCGGCCCACTCGGTCGAGCCAACCAGGCCGTACTCCTCGCCGTCCCAGCTGGCGTACATGACGGTGCGGCGGGGCTTCCAGCCGGCCTTGACCGCCTCGCCCAGGGCGCGGCACATCTCCATCGTCGCGGCCGTGCCGCTGGAGGGGTCGACGGCGCCGTAGGTCCAGGCGTCGCGGTGGTTGCCCACCATCACCCAGCGCTCGGGTTCCACGGCCCCCTTGAGGGTGGCGATCACGTTCCAGATCGGCCGGATGGCGTAGTCCATCTGCACGCCGAAGTGGACCTCGGCGGGGCCGGGGCCCACGTGGTAGGCCATCGGCAGCCCGCCCTGCCAGCCGCTGGGGACCGAGGGCCCGCCGAGGGCGTCGAGGATCGGCCGGGCGGACTCGTAGGAGATCGGCAGCGACGGGATCGTGGCGAAGTAGTCGACCCGCTTCAGCCCGGTGGTCTTCTCCCAGGCGGCCAGGTCCTGCTCGGGCGTGGCGGGGATCACCGGCACGGCCTCACCCTGCTTGAGGTCGGCGCGGTCGAGCGCGGCCTTCATGGCGTCGGCGGCCGAGTTCTTCGGAAAGCCGTCGCGCGGGTGGATCGGCAGCCGGCGGGCCCCCTTGAGCGAGGGCACACCCGGGGTCGACGGGTCGCCGGGACCGAGCGAGAGGAACTGCACGCTGCCGCGCTGGATGGCCGAGGCCGGGCGGAACGGGCCGTTGGGGTACACGTCGCCGAGCATGTACCCGTCGTCGGCCGGGTCGGAGTAGATCAGCACGCCGGCGGCCCCGCGCTTCTGGGCGTTCAGGACCTTCAGGCCCCGGAAGATCGCCCCGTAGCGCACCAGCACGATCCGGTCCTTGACCGAGATGCCCAGGCGATCGAGGGTGTCGAAGTCCTCGGGCCGGCCGTAGTTGGCGTAGAGGACCTGGCCGGTGACGTCGCCCGAGACGCCGTAGCCGTGGAACGCGGGCCAGGCGTCGGGGCTGGCGGAGTCCTTGTCGGCGGCCAGCGGGGCCTCGACGACGGGCAGCTCTTGCAGCTCGGGCTGGATCAGCTCCAGGCGGATCGACTCGAGCACGGGGTAGTTCAGGAGCACCTCGTACTCCACGAGGTCGGCCTGCCAGCCCCAGGCGCGGAGCTTGTCGCGGACGAACTCGGCGGTGACCTTGTCGGCCGGGGTGCCGGCGACGTGCGGCTCCTCGGTCAGCGTCCGCAGCCAGGCGCGGGCCCGGTCGGGGGTGGGCACCGCCAGCGCGGTGGCCTCGGCCCGCCGCAGGAGTTCGCGCGATCCCGGCGCCACCCCGAGGTACCGGCCCACAGGCGTGGTCGCCGGGGCTGCCGCCGGGGGCGGCACCGAGTGCGATGCCGGCGCGGGAGCGGTCGCCGGGGCCTGGGTCCGGGCCAGCGCAACGAGCGCGGTGGCCAGCGTCGTGCCGGCCACCAGGAGGGTCCGCCGGGCGAACCCGGTCGGGCGGCTGCGATTCATAAGATCCAATTCCTCGATGAGAGCCGCTTGACACCGCCCGGGGCGCCGACCAAGATCAGGTCAGCGTCCGGGCCCGCGGCGCATCCTGGCGACGGGAGGGCGAACCGAAGATACGGCCCGCCCGGGCCACTGGCCAGCCCTCTGGGTCGCCAACCCGCGGTCCGACCGACGGACCTGGGCCCGATCGGCAGCGAACCGAATCGCGGCCCACCCCGGACGCCGGTGAGCGTGGGCAGACCCCCGCGACGATCCCGAGCCGAGGGCTCCGCCCCGCGCTGGACCGAATCCGTCCGAACCACCGGCCCGGGGGCCGGTCGGGAGCGTCCCGACCGCTCGCGGCCCGTCCCTGCGGGATCTGATTGCCGGAGGGGATCATGGCCGCGACCGTACCCCTGAACCTGACCTGCAAGATCGGCGGCGCCCGCGCCGCGTTCGACGGCGTCGAGCGGGACGAGATCGCCGGGCTGCTCGACCACGCATTCGGCTCGGAGCAGGAGTGGGAAGGATCCGAGTCGGTCGGATACGGCTCGCTCAGCGGCAGCGTCTGGGCCGAGCTCTGCGCCCTGGCCCGCGTCGAGCTGGGGGCCGAGGCGATTCCGAACCTGCTGGCCCTCGATGGACCCGACGGCGGCGTGTTCGTGCCCGCCCAGGTCCAGGCTCTGGCGCTGCCACGGCCGGCCGGCGGCCGCCTGCCCTGCGCCAGCCTGCCCGGCCTGAGGGACGAGCTGGCGCGGCTGGCCGAACACTGGGACCTGCCGCTCGACGACGCCGGGCTCCGCGAGGTCCTGCGCGTCGCCTGCGACCCGGACGACGGCTTCGTCGCCGACCGGCCCGAGGTCCTGGCCTTCGCCCGCCTGGCCCTGGCAGCCAACGAGGCCGTGCGGCGTGATTGCCCGCTCTGGCTCGTCGGCGCCTGAGCCGCCGGGATGGCGCGATCCCCCGTCGATCAGCCGGCCGCGACGGCGGCCTGGTAGGCGGTGCGGATGCCGGTCGGGTCGATGACCAGGGTGCCCAGGGGCAGCCGCGGCGTCGAGTGCAGGTGCGGCCGGTTCGGGCTGGCCGGCACCACGCCGATGGCCATGACCTTGTAGCGACCGCCCCGCAGCGGGTTGGTGGCGATGGTCCACTGACCAGTGGCGTCGGCCATCGTCTCGCCCAGCCGCAGCCGGGAGCCGTCGCCCACGGTGCCGATGATCTTGATCTTCGAGCCCGGAGGTGCCGTCCCCAGGAACCGCGGCCGGACGCTCGTGGCGATCGTCAGGTGCTGCGACTGGTTGCGGGCCGTCGGGCTGTTGCTGGTCGGGTCACTCGAATCGGTCCCCAGCGCCACCTCGCTGCGGCGGGCCATGGCGTTCCTGGACTGGGGCTTGAGCCCGGTCTGGCCGTTGGCCGGGTCGATCTTCGCCGTCACCAGGTTCGGGTACGCATACTGGCGGCCGTCGCCGAGGCCCGACACCACGTTGTCCTTGTACCAGTCGACCACGCTGTAATCCCCGCTGTGGCTGATGCCGGGGCCGGTGAGGTCATAGTAGCTGGCCAGGCCGGGGCCCTTGACTGGCACCTGGCCCCAGAGGTTGAAGTAGGCGCTGTCGCGCGAGGTGCCCTTGGCCTGGGCGAAGTAGGTGTGCTGGAAGTACACGTCCGAGGCATCCACGCTCGCCGGCACGGACGCGAACGGGTCCTTGGCCCGGGCCTGGAACAGGTTGATCGCCTGCTGGGCGATCGTGCCCATCCAGCTGTCCTTGACGCTGTACTGTGGCCGGGGGAAGCCGTTGTTCGCGGCGTGGGGGTCGAGCATCGTGTGCCGGGTGAACCCCTGGTCGACCGCCGCGACCGGGTCCTTCTCCAGGCTCTGGATCGCGACGGTGTTGACCACCGCGCCCTGGCTGTGGCCGATAAAATGCAGGTCGACCGGGGCGCCCGCCGGTGCCTGGGCCACGGCCTCACGCACCTGGGCGGCCAGCCGGCGGCCCATCGGGACCGTGTTGCCCGGCTCGTTGCTCACCGAGACCCAGTTGTAGCCCAGCACCGCGTCGTACCCCTGGGCCTTCAGCGCCTCGTTCAGGCGGTTCTGCCAGGCGGGGATGCGGTCGCCGGGCGTCTTCTGCAGGCCGCCGTGGCTGGTGATCACGATCGAGTACTTCCGGAGCCCGGCGACGTCGTTCGTGCGGTCCGACTGCGCGACCGTGCCCCCGGGGTCGGCCGCCACCAGCACATACGGGCGGTTCGGGTTGATCGCCAGGCCGTCGGCGATCGGGATGTTCAGGGTGTGCGACCCCTGCGCCGTCGCGATCTGGCCGCCGGCGTCGAGGGTGGGCTTGCCCCACTCCGAGGCCGGGGCCGTCACATGCACGCGGGCAATCTCCTGATCGGCGGCATCGACCTGGGCGTCGGCCGAGCGATACACGACCACGTCGAACGACTTCGGGACCGCGGCGCCCTGGATGTCGTACTGGGCGACGACCTGCCTGGGGTCCGGGGTCGCGACCGACCGCATCACGATGTCGGGGGTGCTGGCCAGCGTGGTCATGAGGCCGCGGGCCTCGAGGTGATCCAGGCCGAGGGCTCGTCGCGAGCGGTCGGACCGCGGGACCGGCAGGTCACGTCCACGCATCAGGTTTCGCACGAACCGCATCATCGTGGGAGATCCCTCATCCTGCTCGGGCGGCGCCCCCCGGGAGAGTCCGGGGCCGGCGTCCCGGTCTGGCTCGACGCCGGATCGGTCCTGTCGTTCCCTTTTAATCGGCTGGCCGGATCGTCCGGCTTGAGCCGGATCGAACGAATTTGGAGATTTTTCCGAACGTGAGGGTTGGTGGGATTTTGTGGCGGTTCGGGTCACGTCCTGCCCAGAATCCGCCGGCACGCTTCTAAGGGAACCGGCGTCCGAGCGTGGTGTAGCTGAGCAGGGCCCCCGCCGTTGAGGTGACCGATGGCAGCAGGCACGACCATGACGACCGCCGTGGCGCCATCGACCCACGACGACTGGGTGCTGGCGACCGTGCGCCGGTACGAGGGGCCGCTGATCCTCTACGCCACCCGGTTGCTGAGCGACCCGGAGCGAGCCCGCGACGTGGTGCAGGACACGTTCCTGAAGCTCTGCCGCCAGTCGCAGCCCGAGCTCGACGGCCGCCTGGCCGAGTGGCTGTTCACCGTCTGCCGAAACCGGGCGCTCGACGTCCTGAGGAAGGAGGGCCGCATGACCCACCTGGCCGACGAACAGGTGGCCGCCCAGCCCAGCGCGGAGCCCGACCCCGCCGTGCAGCTCGAACGTCGGGATGCCGCGGCGCTGGCCCTGCAGATCCTCGATGCTCTGCCGGTGAACCAGCGCGAGGTGATCCGGCTCAAGTTCCAGAACGGCTTCTCGTACCGCGAGATCAGCCGCATCAGCGGCCACTCGATCAGCAACGTGGGTTTCCTGATCCACACCGGCATGAAGACCCTCCGCCAGCGCATGGGTGATGCCCTGCCGGCCGAGGCCTGAGCCCCGAGCCCCGACCCCCGACCCGCCCCGTCCCACCGCCCACGACCCGACCCCGCCCCGCCCGCGACAGATGAGTCCAGGAGACCGGCCATGACGAACATC
>CAZUZD010000157.1:0-13798 GCA_964624465.1 uncultured Isosphaeraceae bacterium | reverse complement strand
CGCCAACGCGACCCCCTACGGCCTGGCCGCCTACGTCTTCACCAACGACCTGACCATCGCCACCCGGATGGCCGAGGGCCTGGAGGCCGGCATCATCGGCATCAACGACCCGGTGCCCGCCACCCCGCAGTGCCCCTTCGGCGGCATGAAGGAGTCGGGCCTGGGCCGAGAGCTGGGCATCGAGGGCCTCGACGCCTACCAGGAGACGAAGTACGTCTCCATCGGTCTCCGCGGTTGAGCCAGGGCCGAGCACGTCCAGCGCTGATCCACGAGCCGACGGGGCCAGCCCCCGTCGGCTCGTGGCCGTTTCGGGCACCGGGATCCGCGCTCGACGCGCTGATCTTGCGCTCGACGCGCTGATCTTGTACGAGGCCGCGGGCCCGCCAGCCACTCGCGTTTCGAGCAGAGCCGGCTTGACCGGAGCCGGCCCGAGTCCGGGCTCTCGGGCCGGCTCCGGTCAGGCGGACCGGCTCACCGGGCGACCCGGAAGGTCTGGGCCGAGGCTTCGAGCAGACCGATCGTTTGCTCGTCGCCGAAACCGGTGATCTGGACCAGCCGATCGGGCACCTGGGTGGCGTAGACGAAGCCATAGACCGGCCGGAACGGCAGGCCAGGGAACTCATCGGCACGGTAGCGAACGCGGACAAACCGGGCTCCATTGATGGTGCCGGTCTCGATCGCACCGCTCTGCATGTTGGTGACGCGAGTCTTGAGGCGGTCGACGACCACCTGCAGCCCACGCTCCATGTCTCCGCCAGCCGGCGCCTGCACCTGGGTGACGCCCACGACACCCGCCGGCTTGCCGGCGGGTTCCAGGCCCCAGACATGGCGGTTCTCGGGTCCGACCTGGGCGTGCTTGGTGCGTGCCCCCGTGGGAGGTCGAATCGCCAGCCCATCGAACGCCTCCTCGGGGGCCAGGCGTCCGAGCAGTGCCTGATCGGGTGCCCACTCCGGATCATCGGCCCGCGACCACCCCGGACCCGCGAGCAGCGCCGCCAGGACCAAGCCGAGCGAAATGGCCGAACGGACCCATGCGCCTGGTGCCATCATGCCAGCAGACTCCCCCTGGAATTCGAACGCCATGGCCCATCCTCCGACCGGAGCCGGAACGTCCAGCTCGATCCTCTCTGGCGTTCCTTCACCATGATGAAGCGAACGGTGGGCCAGTGCGAATGCTCGGCTCAGGATCATCGCCCGCCACTCGGTGTCGATCAGCCCTCCGATCGGGTTCAGGTTCCTGGCGAAGCGGGTCGCCTTGACCCCCTGCAGACGCCCGACTACGATCAAAGTCAGGAAACTTCGGGTTCCTCCGTTCGCAAGTCATGACGGGCATCCACCCTTCGTTCTCTTTCAGCAGGAATCGACGACGCATGGCCTACTCGACGTCGGTGACCCGCCACAAGACGCGCGAGGTCGCCATCGACGACCACGTCGTCGGCGGTCAGAACCCGATCTGGGTTCAGTCGATGACGACGACGAACACCTTCGACGTGGCCGCGACCCTGGCGCAGATCGAGGCGCTCCAGGAAGCCGGCTGCGAGGTCGTGCGGGTCACGGTCCCGAAGAAGGAGGACGTCGAGGGCGTCCGGCTGCTCCGCGACCAGATCAAGATCCCGCTGATCGCCGACATCCACTACGACTACCGTATGGCGCTGGCGTGCCTCGACGCCAGGACCCCCTCCGGCAAGCGGGCCGTGGACAAGGTCCGGATCAACCCGGGCAACATCGGCGGCGTGGAGCGGTTCAAGGAGGTCGTCCGGAAGGCGAAGGACAAGGGCGTCCCGATGCGGATCGGCGTCAACTCCGGCAGCCTGGAAGAGGACCTCATCGAGAAGTATGGGTTCCCGTGCCCGGAGGCGATGGTCGAGAGCGCCCTGCGCTACATCGAGATCGCCGAGAGCCTGGGCTACCACCAGATGATCATCAGCCTGAAGGCCAGCCACGTCCCGACGGCGCTGGAGTGCTACACCCAGTACGCCGCCAAGAGTGATTATCCGACCCACGTCGGGATCACCGAGGCTGGCAGCCGACACTACGGCACGATCAAGAGCGCCGCCGGCATCGGGGCGATCCTGCTGCGCGGCATCGGCGACACCATCCGCGTGAGCCTGCTGGGCGACCCGGTGCCCGAGATCGAGGCCGGCTTCGACATCCTGCGCGCCACCGACCGCCGGGTGACCAAGCCCGAGGTCGTCGCCTGCCCGACCTGCGGCCGGCTGGATATCGACCTGGAGCGCATCGTCGCCGAGGTCGAGGAGCGGATGAAGGTGCTCACCAAGCCGCTCCGGATCAGCATCCTGGGCTGCCTGGTCAACGGGTTCGGAGAGGCGAAGGAGGCGGACATCGGCATCGCCGCCGGCTCCGGCAAGGGGATCATCTTCAAACGCGGGATCCCGATCCGCCACGTCAAGGAGGCGGACATGGTCGACGCCCTCTGGGACGAGGTGCAGCGCTTCGAGGAAGAGACCAAGCCGCTCGACTCCTACCTGCTCAAGCAGGCCCAGAAGCAAGAGAAGAAGGCGCTGCCGATCGTCGGCTGATCGGACCGGCCGACCGCATTGGGATCCGATCGCTGTCTGCCCCTCACGGCCGGTGCCCGCTCGTGGCACCGGCCGGTTCCATTTCATCCCGATTGCGTCCGAAGCCCCGACGCCGAGGCCCCTCGCCATGCCAAGAGCCCTGCTCCGGAACCTGGTGATCCTGCTGGCCGCCCTGGGCGTGCCGCTGGGCGCCGGCCTGCTTGCGGGCCAGGCCCCCGGCTCCCGCCCGGGACCGGACTCGCGCCAGTCGCCCCCGGCCGGGCGCGAGTCGGGCCAGGCCCAGAAGCCAAATCGGTCGAAGCCGCCGGGGTCGAAGCCCGAGGACCGGATCGACATCGATCTGGACCACATCCTGCTCGGCGGCGTGAACCGTCGCGGAGACCTCGTCGGGCTGCACCATCTGCCGAGCGCCCCGAGGCGGATGAAGGCGCAGGGCAAGCTCTGCGATGTGTACTTCGAGTACACCTCTCCCGGCGGGTCGAAGGATGTTCGCCAGGCCCGGGCGCAGTTGATCGACCCCAGGAGCGATGAGGTCGTGCTGGAGAAATTCTCCACGCTGTACCCCGAGTCGTGGACGGCCGACGAGATCGAGGCGGCGATCCGCGAGGCCTACGGCGACGCCAAGTCCCGGGATGCGATCAACCAGGATGGCCGCTGGCAGGGCAAGGGCAAGGGCATCCGCATCGACGGCTACCTCTCCAGCGACGGCCGCAAGATCTCGACCGCGTTCCCTGTCTACCAGCCGCCCCGCCGGGGCCCGAGCAACCGCCGATGAGCGCCGCTGACGACCTGAAGCTCAGCCTCGACGCCGATGGAATCCCGCACGCCGCCTGGACCGGCGCCGATCCGACGGGCTCGCGGCTGGCCACATTCTTCGAGACCGAGCTGGGCACAAATCCCGCGTTCGCCTCCACGATCCTCGAACGTGCCGCGGCGGTCGCGACCGGCAAGTCTGCCCGGTGGTCGACCAGCGGCAACGCTTTCGCCGTCGCCCTGACCCCGACCACGGCCGAGGTCGTGCCGCTCTTCGGTCGCGAGGCCGACGAGCCGTTCAGCCTGCCGCTGGCCGACTTCCTCGGCCTGGTCCGCCGCTGGGAATCCCTCAGTGACGAGCCCACCGGGACGCCAGCCACCACGCCCAGGACGGCCGCCCGATCGGTCCCCACCGCGAAGCCGAAGGCAGCCCGTTCGACCGGTCCGAAGCCGAAGCCGAGGTCCACCCTGAAGCTGATCCTGCCCCCGGGCCGCAAGCTCTCCCGGCGCCCGTCGATCCGGAAGCCACGCCCGGCCAGCGACTGAGCCGCCGCACGCTCCGGGCTCGCGTCAGGGTCGGCACCCCGCACCGCCCGGACCCGGGCGCCAGGCATCATCGGCCCTGGACCGGTCGATCGATTTTCTCGATGAACGGATTCGCGGGAACTGGTTCGCCGCGCGATTGGCTTCTGCGAAAGACACTGTAGATCCCTCGGTCATCGACCGCGACGCCCGGTTTTGCGGGTCGTCGCACGAGTGGATCACGCGTCTCACCATCCAGGGTTCACCCCTGGTCCGGTGGGGTGACAGGCGGTTCTTTTTCAGGAGTCCGGCGCAATGAAGTGCCCCACGTGCAACATTCTGCTGGCCACCGGTGAGCTAGCCGCCGTCGAGATCGACTACTGCCCTAAGTGCTGGGGGGTCTGGCTCGATCGCGGGGAGTTGAACCTGATCCTGAAGCGAGCCTCGCCGGCAATCGAGCTGCCAGAATCGGTCGGACCGGAGTTGCGGGCCGACCCCGAGCTGCCGCCGAGGCGCCCGACGCCAGAGACCCCGCAGCCCGTCCCGGGCGGCCCGATCTCCTGGGCGAGCGTGGTCAACCAGACGCGATGAGAGCAGGGGACTACGGCAGCTCGGTCACCCGGCCCACGCCGAACTGATCCCCGGCGCGGGCCGGTTCTCCATCGCGAAAGTCGACCTCCAGCAGCTTCTCGCTCTGCACGGGGCGGCCCAGCTCATCCTTGAGCTCGGCCACGATCTGACCCGTCTTGACGTCGATCACGTCTCCGGTCGACGGGTAGGCAAACTGCCCGTCGATCGAGAAGGTGATCCAGCCAGGCTCGTCCTTCAGGCGGATACTCCCGAGGGCCCGGGGGGGCATCGTCGTGGCGTCGTACCGATGCAGCCGCTGGTTGAACGCGTCGGTCACCCAGACCTCGCGTTCGTCCGGAGTCAGCCCGATCCCGTGGCTCGGGCAGCCGTGCCGCTTCACCGGACCCTTCTGGAAACCCTCGACCTCGACGCGACAGAGCTTCGTCCCCGCCTTGAGGTCGCCGACCTCGAAACCCAGCAGGTCGTTGACGCAGGCGAACACCCGACGCTGCCGGCCATCGACCGTGAACGGCCGGATACTCGCCGCGAACGGACCGACCGTACGCACGACGCGGTGGCCGTCGGTGCTGGCCACCGACAGCAGCGGCGACTTCAGCCCCGCCAGGTACACCTCGCGACCGTCGGCGCCGAAGACCGTGTTGTGGGCGGCCGACTTCGGCTCGAGCACCGCGATCACATCGCCCGTGTCGCCGGACACCACGTTCCAGGTCGAGCCCTCGAACGAGGGGACGTAGAGCACCGAACCGTCGGGTGCGATCGACATCCGATCGCAGCCCGCCTCATGGGTCCGCTCCCAGAGCATCGTCTCGGTCTTGAGGTCGATGCACTGGAGGTGCTGGATCGTGCTGATGTACAGCCTGCCGGTGGCGGCGGAGGCGCAGATCCCCTTCACGTTCAGGGGCACCCCCTTGGCGTTGAGTCCCTTCGTCGGGATTCGCTTCAGGAGCTTGTGGCCCTGATCGATGTCGTAGACGAGCAGGCCGTGGCCGCCGTGCTCCAGGTAATTGCGGATCCCCGGCACGGCCACATACAGGCGCCGCTGGAGTGGGTTCTCGGTCCCGGCGGCCACGGGCGGCCGGACCGCCCCGATCAGGGGAGCCATCGCCATCAGACGGAGCCAGCGGCGGCGCGACAGCATCGACGTCCTCCTCGATCGGAGCCGGGATCTCAGCGGGCCGGCAGCAACGCGGTGACGGCCGACGTCAGCGCACGAACCCCGGTGCGGAGGCTCGGCTCGGGCTCGGGGGCGTAGCGGGCGGAATGCAGAGTGGGCAGGGGCTCGCCGTTCTGACGCGAGGCCGCCATGCGGGCCGGGTCGACGGTGCCGAGCCGGAACATGAAGGTCGGCACGCCATCGGCGCTGAAGAGGCCGAAGTCCTCGGCTCCCATCGTGGGTTCGACGGCGACCACGTTCGCCTCACCCAGCGAGGTCTTGAGCGAGGGGACGACCTTCTGGACCAGTGCCGGGGTGTTGATCGTCGGCGGGGTCGTCTCCAGCACGGTGACCTCGGCCGCCGGGGCGCGATGGGCTTCCGCCAGCCCCTTGGCCCGGCGCTCGATGCCGTGCAGCAGCAGATCGCGATTCTCGGGTGTGTAGGCCCGGAGCGTGAGCTGGAGCTTGACCTCGCTGGGGATGATGTTGTGCTTGGAGCCGCCGTGGATCGAGCCGACGGTGATGACGCCCGGGTCGATCGGCCGCAGCTCGCGGCTCACGATCGTCTGGAGGTCGAGCACGAGCAACGAGGCCAGCACGATCGGGTCGACGGCCTCGTTGGGCAAGGCCCCATGTCCCCCCCGACCCTTGACCACCACGTCGACCGACGTCGAGCTGGCGAACGCGGGGCCCGAACAGTAACCGACGCGGCCGGCCTCCAGGTCGTGTGCCACGTGGAGGGCGAGCGCGGCATCCGGCTTCGGGAAGCGGCGGTACAGGCCGTCGGCGAGCATGGCGCGGGCACCACCGACCTTCTCCTCGGCCGGCTGGCCGACGAACAGGACCGTGCCGCGCCAGGCGTCGCGATGCGAGGCCAGCCAGCGGGCGGCACCGACCTGGCAGGTCATGTGCATGTCGTGTCCGCAGGCGTGCATGACGCCGACGGCGGTCCCCTGGTCGTCGGTGGTCGTGACCGTGCTCGCGTAGGGCAGGCCGGTCGCCTCGGTCACGGGCAGGGCATCCAGATCCGTCCGCAGCAGGACGGTTGGCCCGTCACCGTTGCGAAGGACGCCGACGAGGCCGGTCTTGCCGACCCCCTCGGTCACCTCGACCCCGGCCTCGCGGAGCGCAGCCGCGACCCGGCGGGCCGTCTCGATCTCCTTGTACGAGAGCTCGGGCGCCTGGTGCAGCGTCCGATACAGCTCCGACAGGGACTTGAGGTTTTCGTCGAGCCAGGCCGGGCTGGCGGCCGTTGCGGCGGGCGGGTCGTCGACCCACCCCGGCGCGGGCGTCGGGGCGATCCCCAGGAGGACCAGGCTGGTAGCCAGGGCACACAGGGGCCGAGAGCCCGCCGCGAGTGGCATCTGCATCGGGAGTCGATCCTGGTGGTGGAGTCGCCTGGTCCAGTCGTCTCGAGGGCCGGGCTCACTCCAGCCCGTGCTCCTTGTAGTAGGCGCGAGCCTTGGCCTCCTCGGCCTCCGGGATCTTGCCGCAGCGCTGGTAGATCACGGAGAGGGCCGTGTAGCTGAAGGTGTCGTCGGGGCTGAGCTCGACGACCCGCTTGGCGTGCTCGATCGCCTCATCCGTCAGCGCCAGGTCGGCGCACAGCTTGGCGAGCATGCCGTGACCGAGGGCGAAGTCCGGGTCGAGCGTGACCGCCTCGCGGAGCTTCTCCACCGCGGCGGGCTTGTCGCCCCCGTCTCGCAGGGTGACCGCCTCTTCATACAGCTCGTCCGGGGTCGCCATCTTCGGGGCTCCAGGTTCGATCGGCGGAAGGGAGTGCGAGCGACACCGCGACTGGCCTCAGGGCAGCCAATCGCGAGTCAGGGCACATTGTAGCGCCCGGACCGCGATCGGGACCAGCCAGGCGCGCAGGCTTCGGGCCCGCGGGGTGGAACCGGCCGGGCGAACCGGCCGTTCAACCTGGCCGGCTCAGGTCGTGCAGGAACAGGCCGGCGGCCGGCAGCTCGCGGCGGGCCAGCTCGACGAGGTGCTGGTGATGGGTCAGGAACAGCACCTGGGTCCGCTCGCCGAGCTGGGCCAGGACGCGGAGGGCGGCCAGCGATCGGCCGTCGTCGAAGTTCACCAGGATGTCGTCGGCGAGGAAGGGCATCGGCTCGTGATGGTCGAGGTGGTGCTCGATGCCGGCGAGCTTGAGCGCCAGGTAAAGCTGATCGCAGGTGCCCTCGCTCATGCCGGCGACCGGGACCGTGGGGCCCTCGGGACGCACGCCGACGAGTCGCGGCGGGCCATCGCCGTCCACCTCCGGGGTCAGGCCGGCGAAGCTTCCCTGCGTGAGCTGGGCGAACAGTGCCGAGGCCCGCTTGAGGACGGGGCCCTGGCTCCGCTCGCGATAGCGTTCGATCGACTCCTTGAGCACGGCCGATGCCAGCCGCAACCGTACGAACCGACTGGCGTCCGACTCGATCTGCGTGAGCAGATCCTGGGTCCGGAGCGCAGCATCGACGGCCCTCGCCTCGCGGGCGGTCTCGGCCATCTGCAGCAGGCGCTCCCGGGCGGCGCCGACCTCCTGCCCGAGTCGGTCGAACTCCTCGTTCAGGGCGGCGATCGCGGCCTCGAGCCGCTCCCGCTCGGGGGCCACGGCGTCCGCCTCCAGCGCCATGGCCTCGGCCGCCAGGCTGTCGAGCGAGGCGCCCGCGCTCAGGCCACGGAGCCGGTGCTCCACCTCGGCCAGCTCCCGCTCGGCGCGACCCCGCTGCTCCGCCCGGTCCTCGATTGCGGGCAGATCCTCGGGGGTCGCTGCGCCGGCAACGCGCATCAGTTCGGCCAGCCTCGCCTCGGCATCGGCCAGCGCCAGGGCCGCCGCCTGGGCATTGGCTTTCGTGCGGTTCAGCGAGTCGGAGCGTTCCTCCCGACGGGCGCGGGATTCCTCCGCCTGGCTCAGCGCGTTGGCCAGAGTTTGAATAAGGTCGGTCAGGGGCCGACCGGCAGACTCGGGCAGCGTCGCAGCCGCCACGGTGCGGGCCTCCGACTCGAGCCGGGTCCGCTCGGCGTCCCAGCGTGCGATCCGCTCGGCCGACTGCTCCGCCTGACCGAGGCTCTGCACGAGCCGGGCGACCTCGTCCAGCCGGGCCTGCGCCGCCTCCGGCGGGGACTCGGGGTCGAGGCCGAGCGGGGTGACGAGCCGCTCCCAGCCATCCGACCAGGCTGACTGCCGTTGCATCACCTCCTCGAGGGTGGCGTGCGCCTGGTCGAGATCGGCCAGCTGCGCGGACCGATTGGCCTCCAGGGCTTGCCGGTTCCGTTCCAGTTTCTCGGCGTGGGCCACCTCCTGCCGGGCCAGGTCGATGAGCTCCACCAGTGGCTCGCGGCCATCCAGCGGGACCCCGAGCCGATCGAGCCGATCGGCCAGCCCGCGCTCCAGTCGATCGAGCAGGACCTGCTGCTGCTCGGTAGCCTGTCGCGCCAGTTCGGCCTCGCGGGCACAGTCGACGAGCCGACGGTGGTCGGCCAGCCACGCCCGCATCACCCGGGGCGATCCCGGTGCCAGCGCCGATGGCACCCAGAGGGCCTTCCAGGCGAGGAGCGTCTCCTCCTGCGCGGCCTGAGCCCGCCTCAGCCGCGCCTCGGCTGTCCGGACGACCTCCACGGCGTGCTGGAGCTTGAGGGTCAGGCTGGCGAGCAGATTCACCCGGTCGGCCTCGTGCCGGAGCTGATCGGCGAGGCGATCGGCCTGCAGCTGCCATTGCTCGTGATTCCGCACGAGATCCACGACCGGCACGCCTGGTGGGCCGTCCGTGACATCGGGCAGGTGCAGGTGCGACCTCAATCCGGCCCAGGCCTGATCGCGACGGGTACGAGCCTCGAGGAGATCGGCCTCGGTGGGCACGGGCGCACCGAGCCGCTGTGCCTCGAGAGCCAGACTGGCGGCATCGCGGCTCTGGACCGCCTCGTCCAGGGCTTGCTGGCGTTCGGTGACGGCCCGATCGGTGCCATCGAGCCGGTCCTGGAACTCGTCGATCTGCTCCGGGGTGGGCAAAGGCAGCCCGAGCAGGGGGCGGTCGTCGACGGGGCGAATCCGGAATGCGGCCTCCGCCTGGTCGCGCTTCCGTTCGAGTCGATCGGCCTCGCGGTCGGCATCCGCCACGCGTTCCGCCAGATCGCCGGCGGCCTGCGCCTGCGCCAGCTCCCGGCGGAGCGGTTCGACGGCGGCAGGCGACTCGGCCAGCTCCAGGGCCTCGGTCGTCCGCGTCAGAGCCTGCCGGCTCTTGTGCACCTGAGTTCTGGCCGCGATCGCCTCGTGCGCCAGGGTGGCGAACTCGGTGACGAATGATCCGATGCGAGTCCGCTGCCGGACCGCCGACCGCAGCTCGTTGAGCGAACCCGGCTGCTCCAGGAACCCGAGGTCGAGCAGAGCGGACTGGTTCTCCTTGCGGAGCGTCGCGAGCACCACCCGGGATTCCTCGATCTCGGCGGCATCCCGCGCGTGTGCCAGCAGGCGGGCATGCAGCTCGGTGACCGTGGCGGCCACGTCCAGGATCGGGCCGGGGACTTCGAGCTGGTCGAGCGCCCCGGCGAGCTCGGCCGCGTTGCGGGCCGCCAGCTCGGCTTGCTGCCGCGCGGCGTGACGGTCCGTCTCGACCAGGCGCCGCCGCTCGGCGAAGTCGGTCGGCAGACGTGGGGCGTCCGCCAGCTCCTGCAGGATCGACCGCAGCTCGGCCCGGCGCACCAGGTCGGGCAGGGCCTGTTCGAGGCGGTTCAGACGGCCGAGCTGCCCCTGGAGAGTCACGCGTTCGGCCTCGATCCGGGCGCGGTGCTGCTCGGCGTCACGACGCGCGGCAGTCTGGTGGTGCCAGGAGTCGCTGCGGAGCGAGAGCGACTCGATCTGGCGCCGGGCCTCGTCCAGCTCGCGGAGCTTCTGGTTCAGCGGCGGCACCTCGCCGCGCGGCTTGAACAGCGCCGCCGCGTCGGCCTCCAGCCGATCCTTCAGAGCGACCAGGCGCTTCAGGTCGGTGCCGGCCCCGAACAGCAGTTCGCCCAGGTCCCCCTGTCCCTCTGAGAGCTGCTGGCCGCCCGCCACCAGGGCATCGTGGTCGAGCGAGAACAGGGCCTCGAACTGCCGGGCGTCGAACCCGCCGAGGAATCGATCCACGACCGAGTCGTCCAGTTCGGCCGACTCATCGCGGGTCTTGAGGACCTTTTGACGTCCCTTGCGACGGAGGAATTCCAGGGTCGTGCCATCCGACCGCGACAGCGTGCCGCCGAGCCGGAGTGCCTTGTACTCGTGCCGGAAGTTGTCGTCGGTCTTTTCGTCGATCCCGAACAGGAGTTGCCGGAGGGCGCGCCGGAGCGAGCTCTTGCCCGCCTCGTTCGGTCCGAAGATGAGGTGCAACCCGGGCACCTCGCTCTCGAACCGCAGGACACGATCGGTGAACGGCCCGAAGGCGCGCAGGTCCAGCTCGCGGTACCTCATGAGCGGCGGCCCTCCGGGTCGAGCAGCCCCTCGACCAGCAGGGCACCGACCTGATCGAGCACGTCGCGAAGGGCGTCGGCATCCTCCAGGGGCAGGCTGTCGGCCCCGCTCCGCAGTTCGCTGGGGAGCTTGCGCTTGAGTTCGCTCAGCTCGGTGCTGGCGAGTCCGAGCAGGCGGGCCTCGTCAGACCGAAGCTCGGAGAGCAGGCGGGCGACTTCACCGATCGGGCCGTCATCGCCGTCGTAATGCCGCTGGGCTCGCGTGTGGAACTGGACCTTCTCGACCCAGACCGAGCCACTCCCGAGATCGCGCACTCGGTCGCGGATGGCAGCCTCGACGTCATCGCGGCGGTGGCGGAGTCGGTCATTGAGCGGGCAGGGGCCGTAGAGCTCCACCCGGGCAGCCACGATGCGATCACCGGCCTCCTGACGCTCCAGGGCCACCTGCTCGGCGGCGCGCTGGACCAGGTCGTCAAGGTCCGAGATGCCACCGGCCGGCACCCGGCAGACCGCCCAGCGGACGACGTCGAGCGGGCGGTGTTCGCAGTGGGTCGCACGACCACCCTCGACCGTGACGAGCAGGCAGCCCTTGGCACCGGTCTCGCGAGCATGGCGCCCCTGAATGTTGCCGGGGAAGTGGATCGGCGGGTCGTTGTGGAGCGCCTCGCGCTGATGGATGTGCCCGAGCGCCCAGTACTGATAGTCCCGGGTGCGCAGCTCCTCCAGCTTGCAAGGCGCGTATGCCTCGTGCCCCTCGCGGCCGGTGACGCAGGTGTGCAGCATGCCGAGGTTGAAGTAGCCCGAGACCCGCGCCGGGTAGGCGGCGGCCAGGTTCGTGGTGACCGCCCGGGTGGCGTACCCCTGGCCGTGGATCGCGACGCCCAGGTCGTCGTCGAGGAACGTCGCCGGCGCGTCGGTCGGGAGCATCCGCACGTTGTCGGGCGGGGCCAGATGGCGGGTGATCTGGCTGGCGGCGTCGTGGTTGCCGCGGATGAGGTAGATGACGATGCCGTGATCGCGAAGCCTCGCCGCCTGCTGGTTGAGGAACAGGCCGGTGCCGTGGTCGTGCCAGTCGCCGTCGTAGAGGTCACCGGCGATGGCCACGAACGCCACCCGTTCCTCGATGGCCAGGTCCACCAGCGCGACCAGGGCGCGTCGGGTCGAATCGCGCAGGTCGGCCTCGGGCGCGCCCGCGTACCGGCTCAGCCCCTTCATCGGGCTGTCCAGGTGCAGGTCGGCGCAATGGATAAACTTGAACATCGCCCTCGGTCTTTCGCCCCGCCGCGACCCGGTGCGGCCGCTCATGGCCCGTGCCGGACGACCGGTGAACATGGAGCATTACTGTTCTTTTGTATCGATAGCCGCCCGAGGGGATTGTGCGCGGCGGTCGGGGGACTGTCAAGCGCGGGCGGAGCGGCGGCGGGGCGGGCTGGAGCGGTCGGAGAAATTTGTTCAAGTTTGCGGGCTGGGGGGCCGAGAGCCGCGATTGACCGGTCGTGGGGGTTGGGCTAGGATCCCGCCGCAAATCGGACCTTGCCACCCGGTCCGCCGAGCCGAGTTCGGCGGCCATCGAGCGACACGCTCTCCACAGCACTGCACTGAACTCCACGGATGGAGGTCGACATCATGAACCTGGCCGCTGGCCTTCTGGCCCTGGCGCTGATCGGGACCGATGCGTCCCGGGCCCCCTCGGGCGTGCCCATCCACTATCAGGTCCGCGTCCTCGAGTTCGACGGCCCCGCCTGGCGCGGGACGTCGCACGAGTCCCTGACGCCGGTGATCCGCAGCGGCGGCACCGCCGTGTGGACCGCCCCGCATGAGCTGGCCGCCCGACTGCAGGAGTCGGCCCGGCGGACGATCGGCACCCCGAGCCTCACGGCGCTCGAGGACACCGAGGCGACCGTCCACACCGGGACCGACCGGTCCTACATCGCCGACCTGAAGCGCCATGCCGACGGCGCGGTGGGCCACGCCACGGCGCTGGCCTACACCCCCGAGATCGGCCACATCGAGGACGGCGTGGCGCTGACGGTCCAGGGCCGCTGGATGGACCAGGGCCTGCTCACCCGCGTCCGGATCGACGAGCAACGCCTGCTGGCCTTCATCAACTACAACCTGACCGAGCAGGTCCAGCCCAAGGACCCCGCCCAGAAGCCGGCCGAGGTCGTCGCCCAGATCCAGGCGCCCGAGGTCGTCACCGGCCGCGTCGAGGGCGAGTGGCTGATCCCGCACGACGGCCTCCTCGTCGTCAGCCTGGGCGTCTCGCGCCTCACCGCCGAGTCCGAGGCGGGGGCGATGGTGGAGCGGGTCGTGATCCTGGAGGCCGCCCGGTCGAATCGCGAAGCGGGCGTAACGCCGCCGGCCGGCCCCACGGCCGGGATCGCGCTCCCGCCGCTGCCGATCGCCACCTCGCGGCTTCCGATGACGGCCACCGCCAGCGCCTCGCGCCCCACGATGGCCCGGACAATCGTGGCTACCGCCACCGCGGCCCGGACCGCGACCGTGAACGCCCACCCGGGAGGGGCCATGCCGAGTCTTCCCGATCGCACGCTGCCCGTCGCCGTGACGTCGGAGGGCGAGGTGGTCGAGCCCGCGCGACCGCCGGTCGACCCCGAGCCGATCGACGTCTCGTCCGAGCCCCGGGCCACGCCGCAGTTCCGCTCGAAGTCGGCCCCGGCACCGCCGCCGCCCGACATCGACGGGCCGGCTTCGAGCCCCGCTCCCGGCCGTGACGCCTCGGCCGCGCGGGTGGCCGGCCCGAAGGCCACCATTGCCAGCCTGAACCTCGCCGGTGTCCCGAGGACCC
>CAZUZD010000156.1:0-13949 GCA_964624465.1 uncultured Isosphaeraceae bacterium | reverse complement strand
CCCCCCCCCCCCCCCCCCCCCCCCCCCCCCCCCCCCCCCCCCCCCCCCCCACGCAAGCCGGGGGCCGGGTCGCGCGTGGCGATCGGCCCCGTCGAGAACAGACCACCGCGGCGCGGCCCGGTCAAGGGCCTGCCCGCGCCCTCAGGGGGTGGCGGGGCCCTCGGCCGCCAGCGCCGCGCCGGCGGCCCGGGCCTCGTCGCGGAGCCGGAGGAAGTTGAACGCGGTGTGGGCCTTGCCCTGGAATCCGGCCTCCGCCGCGTCGAGCGCCGCGCGGGCTGCCTCGGGGTCGCCGAGCTGGGCCTGGCACCAGGCGGTGACGAACCCGAACTGCCAGGGGTACACGCGTGGCCCGGATTGCCGGGCCAGGTCGAGCGCCTCGGGCCAGCGCCCGAGCCGGCAGAGGGCGATGGCGGTGAACGCCAGCGACGCCGGGTCGTTGCGGTCGACCCCGGCGCCCAGCACCTCGACGGCCCGCGCCGGGTCGCGGAGCGCGGGCAGCGGGCCGTCGGCCAGCCAGTGGCCGAGGTCGGTGGCCAGGGTGTCCCACTCGGGATGCCGCTCCACCCCGCGGGCCAGGCGGTCGAGGCCGGCGCGGAGGTCGGCGGCCAGCGTCGGGTCGGGCGATCCCGCCGCGACGAGCCGGTGCCTGGCCTCGAACCGCAGGCGGTCCAGCACGACATGAGAGCGCACGGCGTCGATCAGCTCGGCCTCGGGCCCGGTGGTCGCCGTCTCGAACTCGCCGGTCTGGCCCAGGGCCGCCAGCGCCCGGTCGACCCCGCCGGAGAGGATCTGCACCTGGGCCAGGGCGGCCACGCTCGCGAGCCCCTCGATCGCATACGCATGGTTCTCCGGATCCAGGGCGAGGACCTGGCGGCGCTCTGCCAGCACCTCCGCGAAGCGGGCCTCGGCCGCGTCGAGCCGGCCCGCCTGCCACTCCAGCACGCCCAGGGTGTGCCGGGCGTGCGTCAGGGTGCGGCGATAGACCGGATTCGAGGGCTCGCGCTCGACCAGGGGCCGGATCTCGGCCCTCGACCGTTCGAGCTCGGCACGCGCCTCGTCGACGCGCCCGGAATCCAGCAGGGACGTGGCGCGGGCCGTCCGGTGGTCGGCCAGGACATTCTGCCACCGCGGGTCGTCGGGCCAGAGCCGGACGACCTCCGCCTCGATCGCGAGCAAGGCCTGGTGGTCGCGGTCCGTGGCCCCGGGATCGGGGGGCGGGACGTGGAACCAGAGCGAGGCGCGTTCGTGATGGGCGGTGGCCAGGTCGAGCCGGAGCCAGAGGTCGTGCGGCTGGTGGGCGATGGCCGCCGTCAGGATCGCGATCGTCCGGTCGAGGTGCCCGAGCGCCTCGTCGTGGGCCATGGCCCCGCTGGAGTTCAGCGCCCGGGCGATCTGGAAGTGCGCCTGGGCCCACTGATGCCGGAATTTCGGGTTCCGGGCGATGACCGCGTTGTCGTTGCCCAGGGCGTCGAACAGGGTGACAACCTGCTCGTAATAGCGCCGGAGCACGGGCGACGAGAGCGGGTTCTCCTGGCTCAGCGCCTGCGCGGTCTGAAGCATCCGGAGCGAGTGATCGCTCAGGCTCTTGAGGGTCGCGTTCGAGCGGTCCTGCGCCCGGCGGAGCTGGTCCCGCTCGCGGGCCAGCAGCGCCAGCGCGATCACCAGCAGCGCCAGGAACGAGGCCGACCAGGCGGCCACGCCGACGCGGTGGCGCGCGGCCCACTTGCCCAGGCGGACCCACGGCCGGGTGCGCCGAATCGTGAGCGGCTGGCCGCCGAGGAACCGCCGCAGCTCGGCGGCGAACTCGCCGGCGGTGGCGAACCGCTCGCCGGGGTCGCGGGCCAGGGCCCGCAGGACGATCGTCTCCAGGTCGCGGGGGATCCTCGGGTTGATCCGGCGGGGGGCCACCGGGTCGCGGTCGGCGGCGGCGAGCCAGGCGGAGCCGCTCGACGTCTCCTCGGCGAAGCAGCGGCGGCCCGTCAGCAGGCGGTACAGCACGGCGCCCAGGCCGTAGCAGTCGACCGGCGGGAACAGGCGGGTGGTGTCGCCGCGGACCTGCTCGGGGGCGACGTAGCCGGGCGTGCCCTGGCCGTGCCCGTCGGTGCGGGTCTGCTCGGGGCCGTCGGGGTCGAGCGAGCGGGCCAGGCCGAAGTCGGTGACCCGCGGCACGCCGTCGGGACCGACCAGGATGTTGCTCGGTGTCAGGTCGCGGTGCACGATCCCCTGCGCGTGCGCGGCGGCCACCCCCTCGGCGACCGGCACCATCAGGGCCGCCCGCGCCCGCAAGTCGAGGCCGTTGCGCTGGCAGTGGACGCTGATCGCCGGGCCGTCGACGTACTCCATCACCAGGTACGGCCAGCCGTCGGCGGTGGTGCCGCCGTCGAGCAGCCGCACGAGGTTCGGGTGCGCCAGCTGCGCGTGCAGCTGCCGCTCGACCTCGAAGCGGCGCCGGTGCGTGGCCCGGCGATTGGCCCGGATCAGCTTGAGCGCGACCGTCGTGCGGTACGGCTCCAGCCGCTCGGCGCGGTACACGGTGCCCATGCCGCCCGAGCCGATCAGCCGCACGATCCGGTACGGCCCGATCCGCGTGCCCGGTTCCAGCGGCGGCTCCTCGGGTTCCGGGGCCGCGGCGTCGGGTTCCGGGCCGTGGGGATCGTCGGCGGTCGACCCGCAACGGCCCCCGCGCGGCCGCGTCGCCGATCCCGACGGCTCCGGGATCGAACCCGGGCCCGGGTCGGACGAGTCGAACAGGCTGTCGCGGCTGGCCCCGCGGTCGGCCTCCAGGAGCGCGGCCACCTGGGCGACCAGCTCCGGATCGTCGCCGTACCGCCGGTCCAGCTCGGCGAGCTGGTGGTCGTGGCTGCCGCCGAACGCCAGGAGCTCGGCCAGGATGCTCGGGACCGACCGGTCACGTCGGGGGGGCATGGCGGGCGATCGCGAGGGCCGAGGGTGGGTTCAGGCCGCCGACGGGAGCCGGGCCGCGTGGGCCCACGGCGCCCTGCTGGGGACCGGGCGTCGCCGCGGGACGCACGCACCCGGCCGGGTCAGGCTTCGACCCGCAACCCCGTCGGACGACGGCGACGCTCGTCGGGTCCATCCGACTCCTGAGAGGGTGTCATGCGGCTGGAACCCAGTCAAGAAACCTCGGCGACATTCCACGATCCGGCTTCGCCGTCATGCCGGGCTGGCCGGCCGGGGCGCGCACGCGGGCCGGGCGGCGGAGGATTCCGGCGCCCGGCCCGTGGCGAGGCTCGGCAGGGGTGCTGGCGGGGTGTGGCCGGTCCGGGCGGTCGCCCTCGGGCCGCTCAGAGGCCCCAGCCGGGGCGGAACTCGGGGCGGACGAACCGGTTCGCCTCGGGGCGGTTGGTGACCTGGCCGGTGGCGGCGTCGTAGTCGATCGGGGCGCCGGTGCGGACGGCGACGTTGCCCAGCAGCATGGCCTCGGTGAGCGTGCCGGCGTAGCCGAAGTTCGACCACGGCAGGGTCGGGTTCCGCTCCACGATCCCGCGCACCCACTCGGCCTTGTGCAGGGTGTCGGGGTTGACCTTGGGTGCCTCGCCCGTGCCCTCGTCCTTCGCCACGGCGGCGGGATCGTCGAGGCCGATCAACTCGCGATCGCTGCCGTAGTCGCTGGGGGAATACAGCGAACCCTTCGCGCCCACCAGCAGCGAGCCGCTGTCAGTCGGGGTCCGGCCGCCGAAGAGGCCGGGGTCGGGTAGGTGGCGCTTGCTGTCGCGGGCGCCCTCGTACCAGGTGAGCTTCACCGGCGGCAGGTCGCCGCGGGCGGGGAACTCGTAGGTGATCGTGGCCCAGGCCGGATACGTCTCATCGTTGACCGGGCCGCTCTCGGCCGAGACCCGCGTCGGCAGGCCGAGCCGCAGCGCCTGGAACGGCAGGTTGGCGGTGTGGCAGCCCATGTCCCCCAGCGCGCCGGTGCCGAAGGCCCACCAGCCGCGCCAGTCGTGGGGGTGATACACCTTGGCGTAGGGCCGCTCCGGCGCGGGGCCGAGGAACAGCTCCCAGGCGACGTTCGGTGGCACGGGCATCGGCTCGGGGCGGGCGACGAGGTCGGGGGCCTGCTTCCAGTACTTGAACGGCCGGTTGGTCCAGACGTGGACCTCCTGCACGGGCCCGATCAGGCCGCCGCGGATCGCCTCGACATTGCGCCGGAAGCCGGGGTGCGACGTGCCCTGGTTGCCCATCTGGGTGGCGAGCTGCCGCCGCGCGGCCGTCTCGCGCATCAGGCGGGCCTCGTAGGGCGAGTGCGTCAGGGGCTTCTGGCAGTAGACCGGCTTGTTCAGCCGCATGGCCATGAGCGCGGCCGGGGCGTGCGTGTGGTCGGGCGTGCTCACCACCACGGCGTCGATCGACCCGGACATCTCCTCCAGCAGCGTGCGGAAGTCGGCGAACGTGCGGGCGTTCGGGTACTTCTGCGCCTTGGGGGCCAGGCGGTCGCTGTCGATGTCGCAGAGGGCGACGATGTCGCCCAGGGCGGCGACGTGGTCGGTGTCGCTGCCGCCTTGCCGCCGACGCCGATGCAGGCGAAGCGGAGCCGGTCGTTGGCGGCCAGGGCCCAGGCCGGCTTCAGGCCGGTGGCGGCCGTGAGCGCCAGGCCGGCGGCCGCCGACTGGCTCAGGAACGCGCGGCGGGAACTCGTGCGGTGGGGAGGCATGGGGAAGTCCTCGGCGGAGAGTGGGGGCGGGACTCGATCCAGGGCCGTCGCCACATTGAACCGCCCCCGCGCGCCGCATGCCAGGGGCCGGGCCGGGGGCGCCCCCCGGCTTCCGCGAGCCGGGGGCGCGGGGTACCCTGATCGCTCCGGGTCCTGCCGCCCTCGCCGGCGCCCGGCTCGCGCTCCCGCCGCCCTCTCCGCCCCAGGAACCTGCCATGCGCCCGAACGGCTCCCGACGGCTCGCCGGCCGATTGCTCCCGCTGCTGCTCGCGCCGCTGCTGCTGGCCAGCCCAGCGCGGGGCGAGGACCGGATCGTCGCGGTGCATTACCCGCCCTCGGACCGGCCCGGCGAGCTGGTCTACGGCGTCACGTACCGCGTCTGGATCCCCGACGGCGTGGCACGGCTGCGCGGGGTGATCGTGCACCAGCACGGCTGCGGCAAGGGGGCCTGTCAGGGGGGCGCCACGGCCGCCGACGATTTGCAGTGGCAGGCGCTCGCCCGCAAGTGGGACTGCGCCCTGCTCGGCCCCTCGTTCGAGCAGGAGGACGGCCAGGACTGCCGCCGCTGGTGCGACCCCCGCAACGGCTCCCGGGCCCGGTTCCTCCAGGCGCTCGGCGACCTGGCGGCCGAATCGGGGCATCCCGAGCTGGCGACCGTGCCGTGGTGCCTCTGGGGGCACTCGGGCGGCGGGTTCTGGGCCAGCCTCATGATGGCCTCCGACCCCGACCGCGTCGTCGCCGCCTGGCTCCGCTCGGGCACCGCATATGCGACCTGGGAGAAGGGGGAGATCCCCAGGCCCGAGCTGCCCGAGGCGGCGTTCCGGATCCCGATCGTGTCCAACCCGGGCCTCAAGGAGCGCGACGACGAACGCTTCAAGGGGGCCTGGGACGGCGGCCTGGCGATGGTCCGCGCCTATCGCGCCCGGGGGGCCCCGATCGCCTTCGCGCCCGACCCGCGCACCGGCCACGAGTGCGGCGACTCCCGCGACCTGGCGATCCCCTACTTCGACGCCTGCCTGGCCGCCCGCCTGCCCGCGCCCGGCGCTGATCCGACCGCGCTGCGTGCCGTCGACCTCGCCGGCGGCTGGCGGGCCCCGTTCCTCGGCGACGTGGCCGTGGCCGCCGACCGCTTCGAGGGGGACCCGGCGACCGCCGGCTGGCTGCCCGACAAGCGCGTGGCCCGCGCCTGGTCCGAGTACGTCAGGACGGGCAACGTGAGCGACGCCACGCCGCCGCCGGCCCCCGCGCGGGTGGTCGCGGCCCCGGGCACCGACGGCGGCGTGGTGCTGACCTGGGACGCGGCGGCCGACCTGGAGAGCGGGCTGTCGCAGTTCGTCGTCGAGCGCGACGGCCAGGTGATCGGGCGGGTGCCCGAGCGGCCCCTGGGGAAATTTGGCCGGCCGAAGTTCCAGGTCCTCTCGTACCACGACACGCCCGAGGCCCCCGTGCCGGTGCCGCGGTTCGTCGACACGACCGCCGGCGCGAAGGTCGGCGCGGGCTACCGGGTGATCGCCATCAACGGCGTGGGCACCGCCTCGGCGCCCTCGGCCCCGGCGCGGGAGGCGGGCCGATGAGCACGCTGCCGACGCGGCCCCTGGGCCGGGGCGGGCCCGTGGTCACCCGGCTGGGCCTGGGGCTGGCGGCGCTGGGCCGGCCGGGCTACATCAACCTGGGGCACGCCGACGACCTGGGCCGTGGCCGCGACGTGGCCACGATGGAAGCGCAGGCGCACGCCGTGCTCGACGCCGCCTACGACGCCGGCGTGCGCTACTTCGACGCCGCCCGCTCGTACGGCCGAGCCGAGGCGTTCCTCGCCGGCTGGCTGGCGGCCCGCGGTCTGGCGCCCGGCGCGGTCGTCGTGGGCTCGAAGTGGGGCTACACGTACACCGCCGACTGGCGGGTCGACGCCGAGCGGCACGAGATCAAGGACCACTCGCGGGCCAACCTCGACCGCCAGGCGGCCGAGTCCCGCGCGCAACTGGGCCCGCACCTGGCCCTGTACCAGATCCACTCGGCGACCCTGGAGACGGGCGTCCTCGACGACCCCGCCGTGCACGCCGGCCTGGCCGCGCTGAAGTCCGAGGGCCTGCGGGTGGGGCTGTCGGTCTCGGGCCCGAGGCAGGGCGACGCCATCCGCCGGGCGCTGGCGGTCACGGTCGACGGCGCGCTCCTGTTCGACGCCGTGCAGGCGACCTGGAACCTGCTCGAACCCTCGGCCGGGGCGGCGCTGGCCGAGGCGCACGCCGCCGGCCTGGGCGTGATCGTGAAGGAGGGGCTCGCCAACGGCCGGCTCACCGCCCGCAATGCCGGGCCCGGGTTCGCCGACCAGGCCCGGGCGCTCGGCCGCGAGGCGGAACGGCTGGGCGCCACGGTCGACGCGCTGGCCCTGGCCGCCGTGCTGGCGCAGCCCTGGGCCGACGTGGTCCTGAGTGGGGCCGCCACCGTCGAGCACCTCCGCGCCAACCTCGCCGCCGCCCGGGTGCCCTGGGATGCCGGGGCCGCCGCCGCCCTGGCCGAGCCGCCCGACGCCTACTGGGCGACCCGCGCGCGCTTGCCCTGGAACTGACCCGCCCGGCTCTGCCGACTCCGGTTGCGGCCATTCCACGATTGAATTAGGCTTTGCACCAGCAAATCCCTCGGACCTGTTCGAACCCAGACTTCCAGGCATGTCGGGACTCCTCCGCAACTTCAGACGACTGGGCCTGGGCTTCGGCCTGATCGCGGCGGCTGCCGTGATCCTGCTCGCCTCCGACCTGCGCTCGCGCCAGGGCGCCGAGGAGCCCGCCGACGGCCGATCGGGCCGGGTGCGGCGGGTGGCGCTGGTGCAGCACGCCTCGTCGCGGGCGCTGGGGGAGGGGGCCCGCGGCATCGTCGAGGCCCTGGCGGCGCGCGGGTACACCGACGGCGGGACCATCGCCCTGACCCGGTTCAACGCCGAGGGGGACATCGCCACGGCCAACGCGATCGCCAGGGAGATCACCAACGGCGACTTCGACCTGATCCTGACCGTGAGCACGCCCTCGCTCCAGACCGTCGCCGCCGCCAATCGCAGCCGTCCGGGTCGGAAGACGCCGCACGTCTTCGGGGTCGTCACCGACCCGTACGCCGCCGGCGTCGGCATCGACCCGATCGACCATCGCCAGCATCCGCCGTACCTGACCGGCTATGGCAGCATGCAGCCGGTCGAGCTGTTGATGAAGACCCTGCGCACCATGCGGCCCGAGTTGAAGCGGGTCGGGCTGGTCTGGAACCCGGCCGAGGCCAATTCGTTCGCGCAGACGAAGCTGGCGCGCGAGGTCTGCCGGACGATGGGCCTCGAACTCGTCGAGGGGGCCGCCGAGAACGCGGCGGCCGTGCAGGAGGGGGCGAACTCGGTCGTGGCCCGGGGCGCCGAGGTGCTCTGGATCAGCGGCGACATCACCGTCTCGCTGGCGTCGGTGGCGGTGATCCAGGCGGCGGCCAAGGGACGGATCCCGGTGGTCACCTCGACCCCGCCGAACGTGCTCCGGGGCGCCCTGATGGACCTGGGCTGTGACTACCGCAGCCTGGGCCGCCAGGTCGGCGAGCTGGCCGCCGACGTGCTCGAGGGCACGAACCCCGCCAGCGTCCCGGTCGAGGACCAGGCCGACCCGGTGATCCTCCTGAACGAGACGGTGCTCGCGACCCTCAAGGACCACTGGACGATCCCGCCGGCGCTCCGGGACATCGCGGCGGGGTGGATCACCGCGACCGACCGGCGGCTGCCGGCGAACTTCCGCGACACCCGCTGACCCCTGGCGACCCGGCGGCCATGCAGATCGAGCGCAACGCGTCTGGCGATCTTCTGGTCCTCTCCCTGATCGGGCGGTTCGATGCGCACTGGGCCGACCTGGTCGGGTCGTCGATCCAGACGGCGATCCACGCCGGCGAGCACGTCATCGACGTCGACCTGACGGCGGTCGACTACCTCAGCTCGGCCGGGCTGGCGATCCTGCTGAAGTACCAGCGGCAGCTCAACGCCGTGAACGGCCGGCTCCGGGTGCGGAACCCGACGAAGTCGGTGCTGAACGTGCTGGAGCTCTGCCGGGTCGCCGACCTGCTCCTGGGCCCGCCGGACCCCGAGGGCCACCGCCGCTCGACCGATGAGCCGGCGCTCAGCGAGCAGGACGGCTGCCGGTTCGAGGCGTACGCCATGCCCTCGGCCCGCTCGCTGACCTGCCGGCTGGTGGGCGACCCCGACGGCTTCGCGAGGGGGGTGCTGAACCCGGACCAGGGGGCCGCGGTGCGGGTCAGTGCGCACCGGTTCTGCCTCGGGCTGGGTGGGTTCGCCGGGCTGTCGGAGGGCACGGTCGACCTCTTCGGCGAGGCGCTCGGCGTGGCCGGGCTGGCGATCCAGCAGCCGCCGGTCGAGGGGCACCTGCCCGATTTCCAGCAGGCGCAGGGGGACCTGATCCCCGAGCTGCGGCTGATCTACGGGCTGGCCGGCCGCGGCGACTTCAGCGGCCTGCTGCGGTTCGAGGCCGGGTCGAGCCCGCGCGGCACCCTGGCGTTCTCGGCGCTGGTCGAGCGGGCCCTGGCCGAGTCGCGGGCTCCGGCCGTCGCCGTGGTGGTGCTGGCCGAGAGCCAGTCGGTGGTGGGTGCGGCGCTGATCCGATCGCCGCTGGCCGCGGCCGGGCACCTGCCGTGGCAGTTCCCCGAGGTCCGCGACTGGCTCGCCTTCGCCGGCGAGCCGGCCGGCGAGCGTGGGCTGGCCCTGATCGTGGGCCTCGCGTGTCGCGAGCCCGACGCGGCCGCCCGCCCGTTCCTGCGGCCCTTCGGCGCCGGCGAGGGGACGCTGGGCCACTTCCACGCCGCCGTGCTGCCCTACCGGCCGCTGCCCAAGGGCCGGCTCACGCTGGCGGCGGCGGTGGCCGACCTGGTCGAGGCCGAGACGGCGGAGGCGGTCCTGCACCTGATCGCCGACGACCGCGCCTTCGAGGGCGTCGGCGAGACCGAGCTGCTCCGGGGCGCCTGCTGGTTCGGGCCGCTGACCAGCCTGAAACGCGACTGAGCCCTGAGCCGAGTCCCACCGCCGAGAGCCCGCCATGACCCTGCTGATCAGCGCCCTGACCTTCGGCTTGATCTTCGCCATCCTGGCGCTGGGGGTCGCCGTCAGCTTCCGGATCTTCCAGTTCGCCGACACGACCACCGACGGCTCGTTCACCCTGGGCGCCGCCGCCACCGCCACGCTCCTGACCGGCGGGTTCTCGCCGGTGCTGGCGACGCTCGGCGGGTTCGCCGCCGGGCTGTTGTCGGGGACGGCGACGGGCATCCTGCACACGAAGTTCAAGATCAACCGGCTGCTCAGCGGCATCCTGGTGATGACGGCGCTCTACTCGATCAACCTGCGGATCATGGGCCGGAGCAACCTGGCGCTCAACGACCTGGCGACGCTGCGGACGCACGCCGCCGAGGTCGCACGCCGGCTCGTCGGCGACCGCGAGCAGGTGGTCCTGCTGGGCTGGCCGGTGGGCGTGGCCGACCTGGCGGTGCTGGCCGCGGTGCTGGTGCTGGTGGTGGCGGTGGCCGTGCTCCTGGACCTGTTCCTCCGCACCAGCCTGGGCAGCGCCCTGGTGGCCGCCGGCGACAACCCGCAGATGATCCGCGCCCTGGGGATCAGCGACGAGACGCTCATGATCCTGGGCCTGGCCCTCGGCAACGCGCTGGTGGCGCTCTGCGGGTCGCTGCTGGCGCAGTACCAGGGGTTCGCCGACCTCCAGATGGGCCTGGGCATGATCGTCTGGGGCCTGGCCAGCGTGATCATCGGCGAGTCGCTGGTGGGGCCGGCGCGGTTCGGCCTGATGATCGCCGGCACGGTGCTGGGCTCGGTCCTGTTCCGGCTCATGATCGCCATCGCGCTGCGGGCCGGCCTGAACCCCAACGACCTGAAGCTGATCACCGCCCTGTTCGTGCTGGCGGCGCTGGTGGCGCCGGGGTGGCTCCGCCGCCGGCGACCGACCCGGAGCGCCGGCCGCGCGCCGGCGACGCCCGATGCTTGAACTCGTCCAGGTCAGCAAGACGTTCCACCCCGACACGCCCAACGCGGTGTGGTCGCTCCGTGGCGTGAGCCTCGCCATGGCGCCCCGGTCGTTCGTGACCGTCATCGGCACCAACGGCTCGGGCAAGTCCACGCTCCTGAACGCCGTGGCCGGCGCGTTCCCGATCGACTCGGGCGCGATCCGGCTCGGCGGGGTCGACCTCACCGGCCAGCCCGAGCACGTGCGGGCCAGGCGGATCGGCCGGGTGTTCCAGAACCCGTTCAGCGGCACGGCGTCGTCGATGACGATCGCCGAGAACCTCGCCCTGGCCGCCCGCCGCGGCCAGCCCCGCACGCTCGGGCGCTCGCTGCCCGGCCGGCTCCGCGCCGAGATCGCCGAGCGGGTGCGCACCCTGAACCTCGGCCTGGAGGGCCGGCTCGACCAGCCGATCGGCAGCCTCTCGGGCGGCCAGCGGCAGGCGCTCACGCTGCTGATGGCCACCTGGCGCCGGCCCGACCTGCTGCTGCTCGACGAGCACACCGCGGCCCTGGACCCGCGCTCGGCCGACCAGGTGATCCGGCTCACCGCCGAGATCGTGGCCCGCGACCAGCTCTCGACCCTGATGGTCACGCACTCGATGGCGCAGGCGGTGCACCTGGGCGACCGGATCATCATGATGCACCAGGGCCGGATCGTCGCCGACCTGACCGGCCCCGAGCGCGCCCGCGCCCGGCCCGAGGACCTGCTCGGCCGCTTCGACGCCATCCGCCGCCGCGAGGCCCTCGACCCGGCCGCCTTCGAGCTGCTCCAGCGCGGGTACATCTGAGCCCGAGCCGACCGGAGCCGTGGAGGATTGCGGCGGCCCGGCCGATCGCCGATCATGCGCCTGGCCGGGGCCACCGCCGGCCCACCGCCGCGCCCCGCCCGGCCGCCCTCCCCGGCCCGCCCGCTCCGACCCGATCCGACCCCCACGACCGCCATTCCCCAGACCTCCCGGGAGCCTCGCCATGCCGCAGTCGGCCCTGTCTCGCCGTTCGTTCCTCGCGGGCACGACCGGTGCCCTGGTCGCGGCCGGCGCCGGTGCCGCGCGCCCCGTTCCCGCCCGCGCCGCCACGACCGCAGCGCCGCAGGGGCGCAAGAAGATCGCGCTGATCGGCACCGTCGACCGGAACCTGTCGCACGCGCAGCACTTCCTCGACCGCCTGATCCTGGGCTACTCGTGGGACGGCGGCTGGCACACGCCCGACGTCGACCTGGTCGCCATCTACATGGACCAGTTCCCCGAGGGCGACCTCTGTCGCGCCCGCTCGAAGCGGTTCGGGATCCCGATCTACCCGACCGTGGCCGAGGCCCTGACCTGCGGCACCTCGAAGCTCGCCGTCGACGGCGTCGTCCTCATCGGCGAGCACGGCGACTACCCGAAGAACGCCAAGGGGCAGACCCTGTACCCCCGCTACGACTTCTTCCAGAAGACGGTCAAGGTCTTCGAGGACAGCGGCCGGAGTGTGCCGGTCTTCAACGACAAGCACCTCTCGACCGACTGGGGCGAGTGCGTCGCGATGGTCGAGACGGCGAAGAAGCTGGGGTTCGCGTTCCTCGCCGGCTCGTCGCTGCCGGTCACCTGGCGGCTGCCGTCGGTGGACGTGCCGCACGGGGCCGACTTGAAGGAGAGCGTCTGTGTCGGGTACGGCGGCGTCGATAGCTACGATTTCCACGGCCTCGAGACGGCGCAGTGCATGTCGGAGCGTCGCAAGGGCGGCGAGGTCGGCATCAAGAGCGTTCAGGCCCTGAAGGGGGCCAAGGTCTGGGAGCGGGTGGCGCAGCAGCCGACGACGGCGAAGCTGGTGGTCTCGGCGCTCACGCGGTCGCAGAGCGCCCCGATCGTCAACGGCTTCTTCACCGACCGGATCGGCCTGGACTGGGCCCGCCAGAGCTTCCCGGACGGCTACGCGTACTTCATCGAGCACCGCGACGGCTTCAAGACCACGCTGCTGATGCTGCCGCCGATCCAGGACTTCACCTACGCCGGCCTCGACGCCGCCACCGGCAAGATCACCTCGTGCCAGATGTACCTGCCCATGCCCGGCCGCGCGGCCTCGACGGCCGACTTCTTCAACCCCCTGGTCCACCACATCGAGCAGATGGTCCTCACCGGCAAGGCCGCGTACCCCGCCGAGCGCACGCTCCTGACCTCGGGCATGACCCTGGCGGCCGTCGACTCGCTGGCCCAGGGCGGTGCCGTCGTCGAGACCCCGCAGATGGCCGTCCGCTACGAGGTGCCGAACGAGTCGTTCTACTGGCGCACCTGAGCTCCCGCCGGCCGGCGGGGCCGGATCGCGGAACCCGTTCCCGGTCCACGGCTTGAGTCGCAGCCCCGCCGCCGGCCGGCGATTCGCTCCAGTGGCGCGATCGCTACAACCGATACAGGTTCCGTTCGCGCCGTCGCGCCTCCAGGGGGGAATTTCCTCCCCGCCAGTGGGGCGCGAGGGCTGGCACGGGGGATCGGTTCATGGCGCGATCGGCAGGCGGGGCGACCGCGACGCGGGCGCCGGGCGGAGCGGCCCGGTGGCTGGCGCTCGCGCTGGCGATGCTGGCCGTCGGCTGCACGTCGATCAAGAGCACGTTCCTGCACCGCGACGACGCCGACACGAAGTGGAAGACGAACCACCTGCACGGCGTGCCGATCACGCTCAAGGTGCCCACGCACGTCAAGCTGATCCGCACCCAGACGTACTACCTGGTCGCCAACAAGGAGTACACGCCGGTGAACATCGCCGCCGGCGTGCCGCTCGTGACCCACGACTTCCGCTACGAGCTGGTGTACACCGAGAAGATCTTCACCGTCGACTTCAAGCGCCCGGCGGCCGGCACGCTCAAGTACAAGGCCGGGTTCAACGGCCAGTACTTCAACTCGATCGAGAGCGAGATCGAGGACCGCACGATCAAGGAGACCGGCGAGGCGCTCGACAAGATCCTGGCCCGGGTGCCGCTGGCCGGCAAGCCGACCGGGGCCGGCGGCGAGGGCTCGGGCCTGACGCCGATCGAGTCGACGGTCGCCTCGGCCGTGTACTCGCTCGACGACCCGATGCTCGAGGACAAGATCGCCGCGTTCCTGAGCTCGCCCTGCCCGAGCCCGGGGCCCGCCGGCCCCTGGGTGCCGGGGCCGCTGGGCCCGCCGCCGGCCGTGGGGGCACCGATCCTGCTGACCCCCGACGACGGCCCCACCATGCTGCCGCCGATCCCGGGCGACGGCCCGCCGCCGCTGGCCCTGCCGGCCCCGC
>CAZUZD010000155.1:0-13990 GCA_964624465.1 uncultured Isosphaeraceae bacterium | reverse complement strand
CCGCCGTCGCGGCGCCCGAGCCGGTGCCGGTGCCGGTGCAGCCGGCCCCGCTGCCGGCGGCTCCCGCGCCGGCGGCCGACAGCAACCCGAAGAGCGTGAAGGTCGCCGAGACGGTCCGCGTCGATATCGACCGGCTCGACAGCCTCATGAACCTCGCCGGCGAGCTGGTCATCAACAAGGCCCGGTTCCTGCAGGTCACCAGCGGGCTGGAGGAGCTGTTCCGGTCGTCGAGCGCCCAGTCGCTGGCGGCCGACACCCAGGACCGGCTCGACTCGCTCGACCGCGCCGTCAGCACCCTGGCCGAGGGGGCCGGCGGCAACGACGGCTACGCCGAGCGCTGGCTGGTGCAGGTGCGGGCCCTCCGGGAGAACTTCCGCGCCATCCGCGGCGAGCTCGATCTGATCCGCCAGGGCCGCGAGCACCTGAATGCCCTCAACGAGGCTCTGAACCAGCTCGCCAGGGTCACCGACGGCGTGCAGAAGGGTGTGCTCAACACCCGCATGGTGCCGATCGGGCCGCTGTTCGGCCGGTTCAAGCGGGTGGTGCGTGACCTGAGCGTCTCGTCGGGCAAGGAGATCAGCCTCCAGATCGACGGCGAGAAGACCGAGCTCGACAAGCGGATGATCGACGAGCTGGGCGACCCGCTGGTGCACATGGTCCGCAACTCGATCGACCACGGCCTGGAGCCGCCCGAGGAGCGCGAGCGGGCGGGCAAGCCGCGCACCGGCACGGTGCGGCTCTCGGCCACGCACCGCGGCAACAGCGTGGTCATCACCGTGGCCGACGACGGCCGCGGCATCGACGTCGAGCGGGTGCGCCGCAAGGCCGTCTCGTGCGGGCTCTACACCGCCGACGAGGCATCGCGCCTCTCCGACCGCGAGCTGGTGCAGCTGATCTTCCACCCCGGCCTGAGCACCGCCGAGAAGATCACCGACATCTCGGGCCGCGGCGTGGGCATGGACATCGTCAAGAGCCGCATCGAGGCGCTCAACGGCAGCGTCGACGTGCGGACGACGCTGGGCCAGGGCA
Organism: uncultured Isosphaeraceae bacterium; assembly: GCA_964624465.1. GTDB lineage: Bacteria > Planctomycetota > Planctomycetia > Isosphaerales > Isosphaeraceae > CAZUZD01. The sequence goes on along the minus strand of CAZUZD010000155.1, from coordinate 12,961 downwards.
CGACCTTCCACGTCCGGCTGCCTCTGACCCTGGCGATCATGCCGAGCCTGCTGGTGCGGATCTACGACGAGTACTACGCCATCCCCCTCGACCACATCGACGAGATCGTGGAGACTCAGGGGGCCTACCGCCGCGTGCAGGGCCAGGGCACGATCGAGATCCGACGCCGGATCATCGGCCTGATCGAGCTCAAGGACGTCTTCCGCTGGGGCGGCGGCCCGCACCCCAGCCTGGGGCGCCGCGAGGCCACCGGCAGCCAGCGGCTCCGGGTGGTCGTGCTCCAGGACGGCGAGCACGCGCTGGGGCTGGTCGTCGACGAGCTGGTCGGGATCCAGGAGGTCGTGCTCAAGTCGCTGGAGCGGAACTTCCAGACGGTCCGCGGCCTCTCGGGGGCGAGCATCCTGGGGGACGGCCGGGTGTCGTTGATCCTGGACGTGGACGCCCTGATCAGCGCGGCCAGCCACCGCGAGCCGCAGGGCACCCCGGCCGGCCTGGCCGGGGCGCGCGGCTGAGGACCGAACGAGACGGGAGCGAGAACGCACGATGGCCGGGACGATCCTCGACGCCGGGCAACGGCGACTGCTGCGGACGATCCTCGAGCGCGGGGCCGATGCCGCGTCGGGGGCGCTCTCGAAGTGGCTCGACCGGCCGGTGCGGCTGGAGGTGGGCGAGGTCGAGCAGGTGGAGTTCGCCGCGGCCACCGAGGCGATCGGGCCGGGGGACACCCTGGTCGCCGCCTGCGCCATGCCGGTCTCGGGCCGGCTCGCCGGCCTCCTGATCCTCGCCTTCGAGGACCGCGCCGGCCTGGCCCTGGCCGACCTGCTCCAGCGCCAGCCGGTGGGCACGACGACCGCCTGGGGCGACCTGGAGCGCTCGGCGGCGCAGGAGACGGCGAACATCGTCGGCTGCGCCTTCGTCAACGCCCTGGCGGCGCACCTGCCGGGCGGCGAGGCGATCGTGCCGGGTCCGCCCGAGTTCCGCCACGAGTTCGCCGCCAGCCTGCTCGAGTTCGCACTCATGGACCAGGCGACCGAAGCCGACCGGGTGCTGCTGTTCCAGACCCGGTTCCACGCCGAGGCCGCCGCGCTGGACTGGGCCCTGGTGCTGGCACCGACCTCGGCCGCCCTGGCCGAGCTGGCCCGGGCGCTGGCGAGCTGAGAGCGGGACGGGGACCGATCGGGCTGATCCGGAAGTCACGGGTCCGAACCAGGGGAGATGCCGCAGCGTGCCAGCCTCGACGCCGGGTGACGACGGGACGATCTCGGTGGGAATCGGCTGCCTGGCGGTGGCCGTGGCTCCGACCCAGCTGCGCGCCCTGCTGGGCTCGTGCGTGGGGGTGATCCTGCACGACCGCATGACCCGCGCCGGCGGCCTGGCGCACATCCTGCTGCCCGACTCGACGGCCGCCCGCGAGGTCGAGCAGCCGGGCAAGTATGCCGACACGGCCGTGCCCGTGCTGGTGGCCGAGCTGGAGAAGCGGATCTCGGCGCGGGCCCGCAGCCGGTTCACGGCCAAGATCCTGGGCGGTGCCACCATGTTCAGCACGGCCCAGACCGAGGGCATCGGCGACCGCAACGGCCGCGCCGCCGAGGCCGCCCTGGCGGCGCTCGGCATCCCGATCCTGGGCCGCGACCTGGGCGGCCAGTCCGGCCGCCGGGTCACCCTCGACGTCATCACCGGCCGGGTCCAGGTCAAGATCCCCGGCGGCGCCGAGTACGAGATCTGACGCACCCCCCGCCGGCGCTGTATAGTGAGCCGAAGCGAGCCCCGGAGGACGGCTTCCCCATGAGACGCCTGCTGGTCGTCGACGACGCGATGTTCATGCGCAAGTTGATCGGCGACGTCGCGCGCGACGCGGGCTGGGTCGTGGCCGGCGAGGCCGCCGATGGCCTCCAGGCCGTCGAACTGTACCCCCAGCTCCGCCCCGACCTGGTGACCATGGACCTGGTCATGCCCAACATGACCGGCCTGGAGGCGCTCAAGGCGATCCGCGCCCTCGACCCCGAGGCCAAGGTGGTCGTGATCTCGGCGCTCGACCAGAAGCAGGCGCTGCTCGACTCGATCCACCACGGCGCCCTGGACTTCATCGTCAAGCCGTTCGACCGCGACCGCGTCCTCGGCCTGCTCCGCAAGCTCGGCGGCGCCCCGGCCGCCCCCCCCGACGACGAGGTGTCCCGTGCCCCGGCCTGATGCCCCCGGTCGGCCCGTCCGCGTGCTGGTGGTCGACGACTCGGCCCTGATGCGCAAGCTGCTCAGCGAGATCCTCACGATCACCGGCGAGATCGACGTCGTCGGCACCGCCCGCGACGGCGAGGAGGCGATCCGCGAGGCCGCCCGGCTCAAGCCCCAGGTCATCACCCTCGACGTCCAGATGCCCGGCCGCTCCGGCGTCGAGATCCTGCCCGACCTGCTGGCGGCGCACGAGGCCCCGGTCGTCATGGTCAGCTCGCTGACCCACGAGGGGGCCGCCGTGACCCTCGAGGCGCTCGAGCAGGGCGCCGTCGACTACATGCCCAAGCCCGAGCGGTTCCAGATGGCGGAGATGCGCCAGAGCGGGCCGCAGCTCATCGCCAAGGTGCTCGAGGCCGCCCAGGCGCGGGTCCGCCGCCCCTCTGCCTCCGGCCGGCTTACCACCCGGGCGCTCGAGTCCGCCGCCACGCCGGCCGCCGCGCGGGCCAAGCCCAAGGCCGCCGCGGCCGGTCCGGCCGAGGCCGTCGCCGTCATCGGTATCTCCACCGGCGGACCCCAGACGCTCACGGCCATCGCGCCCCTGCTCGAGCCGCCGATGCCGCCGATCGTGATCGTGCAGCACATGCCCGCCCAGTTCACTGGCGTCTTCGCCCAGCGCCTCGATCGCCACTGCGGTCTGACGGTGCGCGAGGCCGCCGACGGCGACGTGCTCCAGCCCGGCGTGGTCCTGATCGCCCCCGGCGGCCGGCACCTGGAGCTGATCGGCCGGCCCCCCCGCGTGCTGGTCAAGCTCTCCGACGGCCCGCCGGTCAGCGGCCACCGGCCCAGCGTCGACGTGCTGTTCCAGTCGGCCGCGCGGTCCTTCGGCGCCCGCGCCGCCGGGTTCATCATGACCGGCATGGGCCGCGACGGCGTCGACGGCTGCAAGGCGCTGCTGGCCGCCGGCGGCGTGACCTACGGCCAGGACGAACCGACCTCGTTCGTCTACGGCATGAACAAGGCCGCCTTCGTCGAGGGCCACGTCCGCGCCCAGTTCGCCCCCGAGGACCTGCCCACCATCCTTCGCCTGCTCAACCGCCGCGCCCCCGCCACCGCCACCACCCCCCCGGCCGCCGACGCCTGAGCCGCACGCCCCTGCCCTGGCCGGCGGCACCCCGGCCTGCTATGTTCAACTTCTGGCCAACATCCCCGGCGCCCGCCGCCGCGAGCCCGGTTGCGAAGGGGGAGCCCCGCCGATGGCACGATGCCGCCTGCCCATGCTGCGGCCCGTCCTGCTGATCGCCGCCCTGGGCACCTCGGCCGCCGGTGCCGCGACCCAGGAGCCGCTGCGGGTCCTGCCCGATCAGGTGGAACTCGACGGCCCCCGCGACCGCCACGGCCTGCTCGTCGTCGACCCGACCGGCGCCCCGGCCGACGGCGCGCCGAGCTTCGTCACCAGCCGGCCCGAGGTCGTGCGGGTCGAGCCCGACGGCACGCTCGTCCCGACCGGCGACGGCGTGGCCGTCGTCACCGTGTCGCGGGGGACCTGGACCCGCGCGGTGCCGGTGGTCGTGACCGGGCTGGCGACTGCGGAGCCGCCGTCGTTCGTGGACGAGGTCGAGCCGATCCTGACCCGGCTGGGCTGCAACCAGGGGGCCTGCCACGGCAAGCTCGCCGGCCAGAACGGGTTCCGCCTCTCGCTCCGCGGCTACGCCCCGGCGTGGGACCACGAGTGGATCGCTCGCGAGTCGGGCGGCCGCCGGATCGACCGCCTCGACCCGGCCCGCAGCCTCCTGCTGGAGAAGCCCACCGGCCGCGTGCCCCACGCCGGCGGCGTGCTCCTGACCGTCGACGGCCGGGCCCACGCCGTGCTGCGGGAGTGGATCGGCTCCGGCCTGCCGGGGCCCGTGGGCGAGGCCCCCGACGTGACGGCGCTGGAGGTCCTGCCCGGCGACCTGACGCTCCCGGTCGGCGGAGAGCGCCGGCTGCTGGTGCGGGCGCGGACGGCCGCCGGCCGCTGGCGCGATGTCACCTGGCTGACGAAGTTCGACTCCAACGACGCCGGCACCATCGCGGTCGACCCCGACGGCCGGATCCGCGCCGTCAGGCCCGGCGAGACGGCCGTGCGGGCGGCCTACGGCGGCCTGGTGCGGGCGATCATCGTGACGGCGCCGTATGACCGCGCGGTCGACCCGTCGCGGTTCGCGGCGCGGGCGAACCTCCTCGACGGGCCGGTCTTCGACAAGCTGGCGGCCCTGCGGATCGAGCCGTCGGAGGCCAGCGACGACGCCGAGTTCCTCCGCCGCGCCATGCTCGACACCATCGGCGTGCCCCCCACCCCCGACGAGGCCCGCGCCTTCCTCGACGACCCGGCCCCCGACAAGCGCGTGAGGCTGGTGGACGCCCTCCTGGAGCGCCCCGAGTTCGTCGACTTCTGGACCCTGCAACTGGCCGACCTGCTCCAGAACCGCAAGGAGCGCGACCACGACGTGCGCGGGGCCAAGGGCGTGCGGGCGTTCCACGCCTGGCTGCGGGCCCAGGTCGCCGCCAACCGCCCGTGGGACGCGCTGGCCCGCGACGTGCTCACCGCCCGCGGCGACACCGACCGCGCCCCGGCGCTGGGGTACTACATCGTCACCGTCGGCGAGAGCCGTCGCGGCGAGGAATCGGACGTCGTCGCCTCGGTCGCGCAGTCGTTCCTGGGCACGCGCATCGGCTGCGCGAAGTGCCACAATCACCCGCTCGAACGCTACACCCAGGACGACTACTATGGCTTCGCCGCCTTCTTTTCCCGGCTGAAGTTCGACCGCAAGGAGCCGAAGCAGGGGGCCACGCACCTGCTCGTCTCGGCGCCCGAGTCGAACGAGAACGGCCGGCCCGTCGGGGCCAACCAGCCGCGCACCGGGCGCTTCCTGCCGGCGAAGACGCTCGACGGCGTGGTGCCCACCCTGGGCGCCGGCGACGACCCCCGCGAGGCGCTGGCGGCGTGGATCACCGACCCGTCGAACGAGGCCTTCGCCGGCGCGATGGTCAACCGGCTCTGGAAGCACTTCTTCGCCGTGGGCCTCGTCGAGCCGGTCGACGACCTGCGGGCCAGCAACCCGCCCACCAACCCCGCGCTCTGGAACGCCCTGGTCCGCGAGTTCGTCGGCCACGGCTACGACCTGAAGCACGTCATGCGGCTGATCCTCACCTCGCGCGCCTACGGCCTGGCCTCGGCCACCCGCGCCGGCAACAGCACCGAGACCCGGTTCTACTCGCACTACTACGCCCGCCGCCTGCCGGCCGAGGTGCTGCTCGACGCCGTGAGCCAGGCGACCGGCGTGCCCGAGACGTTCCCCGGCTACCCCGTCGGCCTCCGCGCCCAGCAGCTCCCCGACCCGGGCGCCTCGTCGTACTTCCTCGGCCTGTTCGGGCGCTCCGAGCGGGTGACCGCCTGCGCCTGCGAGCGCAACGGCGAGGTGACGCTGCCCCAGGCGCTCCACGTGCAGAATGGCGACTCGATCGCACGGCTTGGCGACCCGAAGGGCCGGCTCGCGTCCCTGCTGGCGAGCGTCCCCGACGACGACCGCGTCACCGAGGAGCTGTTCCTGGCCACCCTGGCCCGCCGGCCCACCGAGCCCGAACGCCTCGCCGTCCGCAAGGCCCTGGCCGGCGGCCCTCGCGACGAGGTGTACCGGGACCTCGCCTGGGCCCTGCTCAACGCCGTCGAGTTCAGCTTCAACCACTGACCGACCGATCACGCTTCCATCCGACCCGGACCGCGACCCCAGCCCTCCGCCCACGGGACCCGCGCCATGTTCGACCTCCCCCTCGGCTCCGGCCGGACCCGACGCTGCGACGGCCTGACCCGGCGCGATGCGCTCCGCATCGGCTCGCTGGGGGCCCTCGGACTCACGCTCCCCGGCCTGCTCCGGGCCCAGGCCCGCGCGGCCGACGACACTCGCAGCTCGGCCGCGCCCCGGGCGAAGTCGGTCATCCTTGTGTACCTCGGCGGCGGGCTCTCGCACCACGACAGCTTCGACCTGAAGCCGGGCGCCCCCGAGGAGATCCGCGGCAAGTATCAGCCGATCGCCACCAGCGTGCCCGGCCTCCAGATCGGCGAGCTGCTGCCGCACCTGAGCCGGGTGATGGACCGGCTCACGCTGGTCCGCTCCGGCGCGCACAACAACGACCACCACGAGACGGCCACCAACTGGGTGCTCTGCGGCAAGTTCGGCACCCCGTTCGGCGATCACCCGGCGATGGGCGCCGTCGTGTCGCACGAGCTGGGCCCGCGCGGCGAGCTGCCGCCGTATGTGGCGATCCCCCGCAACCCGTCGTTCACCTGGGAGCTGGGCAAGAGCGCGTACCTCGGCGGCCGCTACGAGTCGTTCCGGACCGGCGACCCCAACGACGCGAACTTCCGGGTCCGCGACGTTGCCCCGATCGAGGCCCCCTCGCCGGTGCGCTCGACCCGTCGCGGCGACCTGCTGGCGGCCGTCGACGGCCTGGCGCGGCGGGTGGAGGGGAACGACCAGATCGACTCCTACGACGAGTTCCGCCGTCGCGCCGCGGCGATGATCCTCTCGGAGAAGGCCCGCAGCGGGTTCGTGCTCGACCGCGAGGACCCGAGGCTCCGCGACCGCTACGGCCGCACCACCTTCGGCCAGAGCTGCCTGCTGGCCCGCCGGTTGATCGAGCGCGACGTGCGGTTCGTCACCATCAATTCCGGCGGCTGGGACCACCACGCCAAGATCTGGGACGGCCTGGGTCAGCGGCTCCCCGACTTCGACCGCGGCTTCTCGGCCCTGATCGAGGACCTCGACGATCGCGGCCTGCTGGCCGACACCCTGGTCGTGGCGATGGGCGAGTTCGGCCGCACGCCGAAGATCAACAAGGACGCCGGCCGCGACCACTGGGGCCCGGCCGCCTCGATGCTCTTCGCCGGCGCCGGCGTGGCGCGGGGCCGGGTGATCGGGTCGACCGACAAGCTGGGGGCCTACGTCACCAGCCGCCCGGTGCCGCCGGCCGACGTCGCCTGGACGATCTACGACGCCCTCGGCGTCGACCCCAACCGCCACCTCATGACCCCCGACGGCCGCCCCATGGGCATCCTCGACGCCGGCGAGCCCCTGGCGGAACTCTACGCATGAGCCGCCGGCTTCCGCCAGCGGTCAGCATCGGGCTGAGCCTGGTCGTCGCTGTGGCGGCCGACGATCCGCCCAAGCCCCCGCCACCGCCGGTCGTGCGCACCGTGGCCCCGTTCGGCGTGACCCCGGGCCCCGCCCCGGTGCGGGTGACGGTGCGGGGCCACGGGCTCGACACCGCCACCGCCGCCCGGCTCTCGCCGCCGGTGGCCGAGGTCACGCTCGTGGCCCACGAGAAGGCGAACCCGCCCGATGGCCTCGACGCCGCGCGGTTCGGCGACAGCCGCGTGGTCGTCACCTTCCCGCTGCCGGCCGGCTCGGCCCGCGAGCCGCTGGGCCTGATCGTGACCACCCCGGCCGGCGACTCGGACCTGATCCCGATCCGCCTCGACGTTGCGGCTCCCACCCCCGAGGCCGAGCCCAACGGCGGCTTCGCCGCCAGCCAGCCGCTGACCCTGCCCGCCGTCGTCGACGGCGCCATCGAGGGCAACCAGGACGTCGACGTCTTCCGCGTCCAGGGCCCCCCGGGCGCCCCGATCGCCTGCCGGCTCCTGGCCGCCCGCCGCGGCTCGGCCCTCGACCCCCTGCTCTCGCTCTACGGCGCCGGCGGCCGCCTGCTCGCCACCGCCACCCCCGCGCCCGGGGCCGCACCCGATGCCGACCTGACCCTCAGCGCCCCCCTGCCCGCCGACGGCTCCGCCTGGCTCGTGCTCCAGGACGCCAACGACAAGGGCAGCCCCCTGCACACCTACCGCCTCCACCTCGAACCCGGCCGCTGACCGCCATCGGCCCGCGACGCATTGACCCGGCTCCGCCCCGGCCGCGAATGGGCCTGCGTTCGTGCGCGTGTTTCGTAGGGCGGATCAATCCGCCACGCGGACCCACTCGCCGTCGCCGTCGCCGATGCGGTAGCGGACGCCGGTGACGCGGCCGGTGGGGTCGGAGCGGAAGTCGAACGAGCTGGCGGTGACGGGCGAGACGAACGTGGTGGCCGAGATCGGGACGATGGGGACCAGGTCGTCGCGGGTGGGGAACTTCAGCGCCAGGTGGTCCCCCTCGCGGGTCACGACGGTCGCCGGGCCGTCGGCGCGGTTGGCCGAGCGGTAGCGGCCGGCGAAGCGGTCGAGGGCCTCGGGCGCGAGGGTGACGAGCTTCGGCGCTGCCAGGTCGGCGGCCGAGGGGGCGGGGCGCTCGGGCAGGTCGCGGATCCAGAGGTTGCGGTACCGGACCGGGTGATCGTGGTCCTGGAGCGCCAGCGGGCCGCGCGAAGGGAGGCCGGCGTACGGCTTCCACTTGATCCACGAGGTCGGCCCGAACGCCTCCTCGTTGTTCTGGATCAGGATGCCGTTGTGGAAGACGGTGATCCGCGCCGGCTCGGTGAGCGCCCCGGCGGCGTCGAACCGGGGGCGGCGGAAGGCGATGTCGTACGACTGCCACTGCCCCGGCGGGCGGCTGGCGTTGGCCAGGGGCGGGTACTGGCCGTAGAGGGCGCCGGCCTGGCCGTCGGCGTAGGTGTTCGCCTGGTAGGAGTCGAGGACCTGGATCTCGAACTGGCCCATCAGGAACACGCCGCTGTTGCCGCGGCCCTGGCCCTGGCCGACCGGGGGATCGGGCGCGGCCCACTCGACGTGGAGCTGCACATCGCCGAACTCGGCGCGGGTGCGGATCAGCCCCGTGCCGGGCACGGTCTCGAGCACGCCGTCGGCCACCCGCCAGCCCGGCTTGCCGCCGTCGGGCGTCTGCCAGGCGTCGAGGTTCGTGCCGTCGAAGAGGACCACCGCGTCGGCCGGCGGCCGGACGGCGATCGGGGCGTCGGCGGGCGCCACCACGGGGGGCCGGGGCCGGTTCGGGTCGTGCTGCTTCCAGCGGGCGCCGGTCATGGACGGTCCCCTCTCGGCGGCCCACGCGCCCGCCAGCGCGGCGACGCCGGTCAGGCTCAGCGCCATCGTTCGCAGCGGCTTCGGCAGCGGCATCGGGAGCGCTCCTGGTGCGGGCCCGGATCCCCCCGGGGCCAGGCGCATCACCCTACCACCGCCCCGCGTCCGACTCCACCCACGGCCCGCGGGCCCGGACGGCGGCGCTTGCCGTCGAGCGGCGAGGGGTCAGCGGGCGAGGGTCGCGTGGCGGCTCGAGGGGGTCGGAGCGGAGGAGGGGTGCGCGGTGTCGCGGCGGATGAGGCGGCGGCCGGCGGCGGCGAGGGTGGGGTGGCGACGGGCCAGCCGGGTGAGGCCGCGGGCCAGGCCCATGGCGCGGGGGCCGATCTCCGTCAGCGGGGCCAGGCGGGCCAGCTCGGCGTGCGCCTGGGTGAGCTGTTCGAGCAAGCCGTTGCGCTGGCCCTCGACGTGGGCCAGCTCACGGGCGGCCTGGCGGTGCTTGGCCACCACGATGCCCAGGTTCTCGCGGGTCGAGTCCAGCTGCAGGGCCACCCAGTTCAGGTCGGCCTGCGGGCCGTCGAGGTCCGGGTCGGCATCGCAGGCGTAGCCCAGGGCGGCAAACGTCTCGGCGTGCGCTGCGGCGATGGCCTGCGCCTCGGGCGCCGGCAGCAGCCGCCGCCAGAGCCCGGCCTGGCCCTGCCAGTAATGGGCCTGCCACGACTCGCGCTGCGGCTTCAGGACGCTGATGCCCGTCGCCCGCAGCGCCTCGTGGAACGAGACCCGGGCCGGCTCGCCGATGGTCGCCACCAGCCGCTCGAGGGCGGTGATCGGTTCGGCGACGAGGTCCTCGTAGCGGACCCTCACCGTGTCGGGGCGGGCCCACCAGGCGGCGGAGTACGAGAACAGCAGGCAGCCACTGGGGCCGCAGGCGTAGGCCAGGTGCTCGGGGCTCCGCGGCCAGCGGCCCACGATCGGACACTCCAGGCACGCCCCACCACCGGGGCAGTGCCCCTCCTGATGGGTGTAGAAGGCGTAGTTCAGCCCCGAGATCAGCACGTCCAGCGGGTGTCGCGCCGGGGTCACGACCGTGACATCGTGACGACGCAGGACGTCGATCAGCTCCGAATCGGGCTGCCAGTGCAGCTGCACCACGCTGCGACCCGGCAGGCGGTCCCAGTCGAGCTCCTCGGGGCGGTTGGCCGCGAACCGATCGAGCCCGAAGAGCTGGGCCAGCAGCGTCGACACCCAGGTGTTGCCCGACCGTGGGGTGCCGATGACCGCCAGCCGCAGGCGGGGATCGCCGGTGGCCCCGGCCCTCGTTGCTCCGTGCTCCATCGGAACCGCTCCTCCCGTCGATCACGAGTCCGGCCGGGCCGCATCGGGCCGTGGGGCCTCATGACCACAACCTGGCTGTTCGACCAGGGGTCGGCCACGGCTGCACCGTTTCTCAAGCCGGTCCCCGGACTCAACGTCCGGCGATCCGGACTGGATGCGATGCGCAGCCGCACCCCCGGCGGCGCGGGCCATCGCGGGCCGGCGCCGTCGGGGCTGGGATTCGATCGAGGCGGCCGACCACCCGGGCGCCCGGGTGGCCGATCGACTGCGACCGACAGTCTTCCGCCCGGCGAGGGCCCTGAGCTCAGAACCGGCGGCCACCGAATCCGCGCCCGCCACGGCCCATCGGGCCGCCGGGCTGACCGCGACGGCCCAGGCCGCCGTCCTCCCGGCCGAAGCTGCCGGGATCAAGGGCCCCGGAGCCCGGGTCGGTCGAGCCGGAGGCCGGATCGCTGACGCGGGTCGTGCCCGCGCCCCGGGCCAACCCGCCGGGGCCATGCCCCGGACCGCCACGACCGCGCCCCATCCCGCCAGGCGACAGGATCAGTTCGACGTTCGAATCGCCGCCGGGCCCGTGGCCCCCCGGGCCGTCGGTCGGGTCGACGCCCAGCCGGGCCAGGTCGGCCTGGATGGCGGCGCGGTCGGCGGCCAGGGCGATCAGCTCGTCGGTGCTGACGTTCAGGCTGCGCGCCACAGTCAAGACGCCCTCGTACGCCGTGTCGACCAGGGTCGAGTCGAGGCTCGTGCCCGTGATCGCGGCGGCAAAGTCGGCCTTGAGCGTCGTCGCGCCGGCCTCGGAGGTGCCATCGGCCAGCGCCGTCAGCAGGCGGTCGCCCACCGTCGCCAGCCTGGCCGGGTCGACCGTCGCGTCGGCCGCGCGGAGCGCCCCCAGAGCGTCGCCGAGCGCCTGCCGCTGGGCGTCGGTGACGGCCGAGCCGGCCAGCACCGCACGGGTGTCCTTGCGGAGCTGGTCGACGTGCGTCCGGAGCTGCGGATCCTGCATCAAAGCGGCGTCCGGCCCCTTCGGTCCGCGAGCGTCGGTGCTCTGGGCGCCGGTGCCGGCCGTGGTGGTCGTGGCCGCAGTCGTCGTGGCCGCGACGGCGGTGGTGGTTGCTGGGGTGGTCGAGACCGGCGCCGGGTTCTGGCGGGCGGCGCGAAGCTGGGCCATCGCGGCGAACCGGGGGGGCAGGTTCCGGCCCCGGACACTCATCTGCGAGAGGACGACCCGGCCTTCGAGGGCGTCCAGTTGGAGGGCCGACCGGCGGGGCTGGCGGGTGGTCGGGCTGCGGTGGCCGGCCAGCAGGGCCGCGATCCGGGGGTGGAGGGCGTTCGGGCGCATCGTCCTTGACTCCGTAGGGCTTTGGGGTCCGCGCGTCGCCATCCGCGACGACCGGACCGGCCGACTCTGGCACCGTCGAGGGTCCCCGGCCTCCTGCCTGGGTCCGCCGCCGGCTGCGGTGTCTGCTCGGCGACACCGGGGGGAGATCGGGGCGGCCGCCCGAAAGCGCGCGCAGCCCGACCCGAAATCTCGCTGACTTCTGGTGGGGCCCCCGAGGGTCGGGTGGAACGGGCGCGGGCGTCCCGAATTCCCGACTCACCCTCAAGCGGCGGGCCCGAACTGCCGACGATGAGGCAGGTCGATCGGTTGCTTTCCCGGCGTCGAGACCCAACAATCGCCACATTCGGGACCGTCGTCCCGGGCGACCCACGCGGAGGCGCGGCCGGATCTCCTGGTCCCCCGGGCGCACGCTCCCCGTGCTCCCCGCCGGTCCTGGATCGTTCCCGTCTGGCAGGCTCCGTCCCGCACTTCCTCTGGTGGCTGAGTCGTCGCATGCCGATCCACCGCCGCTCACGACCGCAGCTGCCCGGCCTCGAATCGCTCGAGGGTCGCCGGCTGCTCAGCCATGGCGGGTTCGGGATGGGATCCGGGTTCGGCCCGGCCGACGCCGGCCCGTCCTGGCACCCGGAGCCGCCGCCGATGGCGGCCGCCCACCCCGGCCCCAGCCCCGGCCCCGGCCGGATGCCGGGCGGCTTCGCCGGCCCGCGTCATCTCGACCGCGGCCCGGGGGACGTTCGGCTGGAGGCCGTGGATCGGGTCTTCGAGCTGGTCCCGGGCGGGCGGCGGCCGGTGTCGGAGTGGTCGCAGGGCCTGCCGGGTGGCCTGCGCTCGCTCGTCGTCACCCCGGTGGGCTCAGTGCGCCCGGCCGCAACGGTCGCCGGATTCCCCGGCTCCGACCCGGGTCCGCGCCCGGACGCCAGGGCCTGGGGGCGACTGGCCCTGGGCAACGGCGATCGCCCGATGGCCCGCCTGGACGCCCAGGCGCCGCCGCTCGGCCTGGCGCCGATGGTCCTGCCGGCCGCGGCGGTGGCGCCCGTTGTTCCGGATCACGGCCCCGAGGCGTCCAGCACGCCCGCTGCAGTGGGGCCGGATGCTGACGGTGGTGCCGCCGGTGG